>CAMZEC010000027.1 GCA_947305645.1 uncultured Bacteroidales bacterium
CGTCGTCGAAGCAGCGCAGCACGTGCAGGATGGCGTCGCACTCGCGGATGTTCGCAAGGAACTGGTTGCCCAGACCCTCGCCGCGGCTCGCTCCCTTCACCAGGCCGGCTATGTCCACGATATCTACCGTTGCCGGGATGGTTCTCTGAGGTTTACATATATCCGTCAGCACCTCCAGGCGCTTGTCCGGCACATTTGTGGAGCCAAGGTTGGGCTCTATGGTACAGAAAGGAAAGTTGGCGCTCTGGGCTTTGCCGCTGCTCACGCAGTTGAAAAGCGTGGATTTGCCCACATTCGGCAGCCCGACTATTCCGCATTTAAGTGACATACAATCAAAGTTAGTTTACAAATTTACAAAAATTTAGCATATTTGCGGCATGAGACTTACTATGAAAATGCTTCTTCTGGTATTGGCGGCTTTTCACTGTTTTGCCGCTACCGCTCAAGCGGACAGCCTGCTGGTTGTCAGCTGGAATGTAGAGAACTTTCTGGATCCACGGACGGACAGCACAGGGCGGTATACTTTCGGGCGGTTCCGAAATAAATGTAATGCTATATCCAAGACCCTGCTGCTGATTGCCGGGCGCTACGGACGGCTCCCGGATGCCGTGGCGCTGATGGAGGTAGGCGACCGGTACGTGCTGGAGCGGCTGCTGCGGGATACTCCCCTGCGAAAGCTGGACTACGCCATCGTCCACTACGACTCCCCCGACCGGCGCGGAATCGACTGCGCGCTGCTGTACCGGCGGAGCACCCTTACGCTGCTGCGGTCGGCCCCGATACACCTGTACGACAGTTCCGGCGCCCTGATGCGCACGCGCGACATACTGCTGGCCGAGTTCGACGGACTCGACATACTGGTCAACCACCACCCGTCCAAGGTCGGCGGCGCCTCCGAACGCCGGCGGGCGGTCGCCATGTCCCGCATGCTGGCGCTGATGGACTCGCTGGACCGACGGCCAGTATTGGCCGTCGGCGACTTCAACGACGATGTCTGGCCGTATGAATGCCCTCGGACAGCGGCAGAAGGAACGATTAAGTACAACGGCGCATGGGAAAAGATCGACGGCTACTTCGCCCGAGGCCTGAACATCAGCGAAACCGTCTTCTCCGACCCCCTGCTCTCCGAGCCCGACCGCAGCTTCGGCGGCACCAAGCCCCACCGCACCTTCTCCGGCCCCCGCTACCTCGGCGGCATCAGCGATCACTATCCAATAGTTCTCGTGACCACCACCGATTGAGCCGCTACTTCGCTTGCAGGGGGACTGCCGCGGCAGCGTTACGCGACGGAAGTGTGGCGGTGCTGCAGGAACCGTGTCCACCCTCGGACACGTTAGAGGGAGGGGCCCACAAGCGTAGCGCAGTGGGAGGGATGAGCGCGAAGCGCGAAGTTCTATGCAGCCCGCCACCTGCAGGCGCAGCTGCCACGGCTAAAAGAGGATATAAAAAAAACTGCCACCAGAGAACTGGCAGCAGTAAACACATCGGTTCGAAGAAAATTATCAAGTCGCCTTCAGCGACCGGCCGGAGGCCGAAGTGCCCCTGGGGGCGGCGCGCCAGCGCGGGGGTAGAAGGGTTCTTCTAGTCGGCAGGGCTAGAAGAAGCGTGCGCGGTTGTCCTTGACGTTATCGTACTCCTGCATGGTAGGGATAATCATCTGGGCATTGTACTGGCTCTTCTGGGCATTCTCGGTCTGAGCATCCTCCTCGGTGTAGAAAGCGCCCTCATGACGGTCGCTCACCTTGAAAAGATACACGCAAGCCTGTCCGGCCACAGGACCGCAAACCACTCCCTCGGGAGCGACAGAAGCGGCACCAATCAAACTCGGCTCGAGATAACCCATACCCATGGAGCTGAAAGACACATCCTCACGCTCGTTCTTGCCGGCATTAAGAGCCGTAGCAATCTCGTCGAGATCTGTCATTCCGGCAATCTTCTCGGCAACATTCTTCTTGGTAACCTCCTGAAGCTTCTGGGCACGAAGAATCTCGTTGATGGAAAGGGCAACATCAGACACAGGCTTGTAACCCTCCTCGCGGATGGCCTTGAGAGCCACGACGAAGAAATAGTTGTTGTTGACGGTGATGATGTTGGATGCCTTGCCGGCCTTGTTGTCATAGACCCAGCGGGTGATCTCCTTTGCCTGATTGATGGAACCGTAGCTGGCGGTAGCCTCGGTAACATCGTTCATAGGATGAGAGTAAACACCGGTGGAATCGATGGCCTTTTTGTATCCCTCATAGGTACCGTTGGCTATAGTAGCGAAACGGTTAGCCTTGGAATAGAACTCATTGAAGGTCTCCTTGCTTGCAAGAGCGGTCTTCTCGAGAACGGCCACCTGCTTCTTGGCGACGGGCTTGGTGCGCTTGCTAACCACCACTACGTGAGAACCGTACTGGGTGTTAAGCACGAAGGGCTTATTAAGCTCAGCAGTGATAGCGGGCTCGAAACCCGGGATAATGTAGTTCTGGGTGAACCATCCGAGGTTGCCCAACTCGCCGTCTGCGGCAGAAGCCTGATCCACGGAATACTGAGCGGCAAGGTTGGAGAAATTGCCTCCCTTGGCCACCACGTTGCAGAGGCTGTCTGCCAAATGCTTTGCGTCAGCACCCTGGAACAGCATGTGCTTCACATACACGGAATCAGGGACGTTGGCAGAACCAATAACCCTCACGCTGCGGAACACGTTGCCGTTCTTGTAAACGGGAGATGCACCCTGCGCGCCGCTGAACACGAAGTCGTCGATCTCGGAAGAGAGGTTGTTGGCAAGCTCTCCCTTCTTGTACCAATAGTCGGAAAGGGAACGCTCTGAGTTCTTGAGCAGGAACGCTTTCATGTTGCCGGTGGTAGCGAAGTCGCTGACGACCTCCTCCATCTCGTCGCTGGTCTTCTGGATGTCGGTCTCTGAAGGAACGACCTCGAAAACCACGTACTCGATATCACGGCCAGCTTTCTGCTTGTAGTTCTCCTTGTGAGCCTTGTAATAAGACTTGATTTCGGCGTTGGTCACCTTGACGGTGCTGTCTGCATAATCGAAAGGTACCATCACATACTCCACCTTAGCGCTGGTGTTGTTCTCTGCGGCCACGCGGTCGGCGAAGAACTTGGGAAGTACCGAAGAGTTGTTGAAAAGGGCACCGAACTTATCGTAGTATTTCTGAACCATAACTGCGTTCTGCAGATAGTTCCAGAAAAGCTTGAGGTGTCCGGTTGCGTCGCTTTCCACCTGATTCTGAACGAAGTCGCGGAGGATTTCGGGAGAATAGGCGCCGGTCTCGTCGGCGAATGCAGAGTTGTTGGCAAGCACGGGAGAAATGTTGTTGCCGGTGGTAAGATCGACAATCTCATCCTCACCTACGCAGATACCGGCCTCTTTTGCGTTCTTGACGAACATATACCTGTCCAGATAGTCCTGCCAAGCGGCATTACGTACCTGCTGCTGGCTCTGCTCGTTCTGTACGGAAGATCCGGTAGCCACCTGCTGGATGGTCGTAAATTTATCAACATTCTCCTGGAAATCGGTGTAGGAAACGCTCTTGCCGGCAATCTCGCCGACGTCATACTTGGAAGACATCGAACGCAGTGCCGACTCCAGGGTGTTGGGGTCAATAATGAAAGACAGAAGGGCCAATGCGATGATAATAGAGATCGCAAGACCGAACTTAACGCGAATTTTTTGAAGAACCGCCATTGTGTTGTTTTATTTTAATTTCTTTTAGTCAAAGGTAATGGGCCGCGAAATTACTAATTTTTTGGGAAAGCACCAATAAAATTCACAGAATCAATAACAACAAGTGTAGAATCCTGCACCGTAACGCCATAACTGTTGAACGGTTTATGAAGTATTGCGTTGCGTGCATGGTCGTCTGCACGCATGCCGTATCCCTGCATAAAACCGTCCGGAGAGTACAGTTTAACGTAACAATCGGTGTAGATCTCCTTCTTGGTTTCGTCCCAATAAATAGTGTCCGTTTCTATCGTTTCCCTGTTTAACACGTTATGAATCATCACGTTGCCGAAGGCGGACCAAACGTCATCCGTCTTTCCGGTTTTGTCTACTTTATGGCTGGCGTTATCGGAAAACACCAGACTCTCCAGCAAACCCTCCTCGTTGTAAGCATACACGGAAAGGCCTTTAGGAAAAAAGTCCGTCTTAAGGGTGTCACTATCGTAAGTCTCCATCAGCGGCGCTTCGATTCTCATCTCCACCTTACCGTTCTTGGTCTGAACCGAGAACATGTTCTCCAGCGTTTGAACGGGGGTTTTAGAGAGATCAAGGGAATCCGCCTCCTGCAATTGACTGTTGCAAGAAACGACAATACTGGCAAGCGCTGCTACGCCTGCCAGTATGGAGATATATTGGAACTTGTGTGTCAAGTTTCTATTTGACGGTTCTTGCCGTCGTGGTGACCCTCATGCCGCCGCAAACCACGGTGTAGGAATCGCCGTTGTTGACGCCATACATGAATGCATCTGCAGCTGCAGGGAAGAACCTGCTGTACTGTCCGATGTAGCGGTTGGCGTCTTCCACGAGGGAAGGATCTGCCGCCTTGGCCTTGTTCATATAGTCGCAAGCCACCCAGTAAGGAGCCCTGCGGGCGATTTCGTCGCCGCCGCAAGTGGTAGAACCCCAGATGGTACCGATAAGCAGGTAAGCCTTTCCTGCAAGGTTTTCATCCATCGAAGGCACCTTGGAAGCGGCCTCGTATGCAGAAGCGGAACGACCGTTCTTGAAGCAGTAAACTGCCAGCTCGTAGTTGTATGCGGCGTCGGTCTTGACGTCGGAATCCTCACGGTCGATAGCCTCGTTGAGGTACTTAACTGCATCGGCGACGTTGTTCTTTGCCGAGTGCAGCTTGTACAGATAGTATGCTGCATCTGCTGAAGGCTCGAGGGTGTACATTGTGGTAACGGCGTTCAGATAGAGGTCGTTATCGTTGCAATCCTCTGCCAGGCTGAGCATCTTCACGATGTTCTTGGCAAGCTGGAGGTCGTTAGGATTGGCCTCGTAGCGGGGTCCGAACAGGGCAAGCAGGTCATCGCAAGAAGCAACCTTGCTGCTGATGAACAGATTCTCGATATTGGTGCGGAAATCGTTAATCTGCTGCTTCTCGAGGTCGGAGGCGGGAACGATTTCTTCCAGCATGGCGAGGTTCCGCTGATAGAGGTTGAGCACATCCTCGGTTCCGAGCTGTCCGGCGCCGTAAAGGTCAACTGCGGCCTTGAAGTCGTTGAACAGAACAGAGGCCTTGGTCTCCTTGCCGATGGAGCCGATCACGCCCTCATAGATATCATAGACGCGCTTGGGGTCGCTCTTGATATACTTGGCGGCATAGCTGGCCTTGTTGTTCATCGCAGTGGCTGCATACTTAGGATAGTACTGTGCGCGGATATCCTGCAGGGTGAGCAGGGTGTCCACCAGGGCCTCGACTGCGATAGGGTTCTTGGCGTTCTTGGAGATGAGCCTTGAGACCAGGTCGGAGCCGTGGATCAGGAGGTTCTGGCTGCAACTGGGAGGACACAGCGCATATGCCTTACGCCAGTTGGGTGTGGCGTCGTCATAATTCTTCTGTTTGTAATACTCGGTGTAATAAGAGAGATACTTTACACACTCATCTGCATTAGGACCGTATTTGCTCATGTCCTGTGCTTTCAGACCAGCACCGGAGAATAACATGGCAAAGCTTAATGCTACTAATAATACCTTTTTCATATATCCCGTTTTTTAATAATTATTCGTACCTGTTCTTGACAAACCAAATGTCATGTAAATTAAAGCCTACGGAGAAATTAAAGTATGTCTCACGTATCATATTGTCCTTTATCGAACCCCGTTGTCCAAAATCCATACCAACAGTGATTCCGTTATAGAATCGGAACACGGGAAGAGTGGCGCCAAACGTTATGCCATAAGCATTTACGGGGTTCCCGTCGAGCAAGAAATAATCCTTCTTCCAATAAGCTCCAGCCCTGTAAGCTATCTTCTTGTAGTAGTAGCGGATGTCGCTCCTGTTGGGCACGTATTCGAAGCCTACGCGGTAAGATTCGGTAAGGGCGGCGTTAAAGATGGAACCACCGTTTGCTGTACTGACGTTGCCGGTCAAGCCCTCTCTTGTGTCTACTCCGGTGTTGCGCCAGTCGGAGCGGGTATAGTCGAACTCCGCCATGAATTTATCGGCATAACGGAAGCAGAGGCCGACGCCCTTCTCGCTGGCAAGCCGGACGTTTCCGGGCACGCCGGACTTATAGTACAAGGTGTCCGAAGCGGCAGTGCCGGTGGAATAACGGTAGCTCTCTATGTTGCCGGAAAGTTGAGCCGCCGTCTTGTACGTGGCGCCGAAGGTAAGCGAACTCTTGCTTCCCAGGGGCTGCTCGTACTGTATGCCGAACTTGGCCGCAGGTGCGGTAATCTGAATGATGTGACCGTTGGATGCGCCGTTGTAGGAAGCGTCCGTGAAAGTCTCGTAGTACTTCTTTTCTATCTTACCGAAGTGATAGATGAATTCCGCTCCGAGGGACAGCCTGCGCCAGAAAGTGACGCCTGCTGCGGCGAAAACCTGATAGAGGCTCCCGCTTCCGGAGGCGGTATACGCGATATTCCCCGTATTTCCTATGATGTTGGGGTCCGTAACCAGGTAACCGTATCCGTAACCGGTATCACTGTACGGCATGATACCTATCATCATTGCCGAAGATTTCCATATAGGGAAGGAAATGATGCAGTCGGAAATGTTAAAGGTGTTGGAGGCTGAACGCGAGTCACCCTGGCGGAATATCTTGTTGTCCTGGTAGAGAGAATAATCTGCCATGAAAGACAGAGAGTCGCGGGCGGTTACCGATGCCGGGTTGAGAGGATTGAGGAAACGGTGGCTCCTGTTCGCTATTCCCACTCCGCCCATGGTTTTATTGTAAGCGCTACCGGGAGAAGCCAGGTCTCCGACACCGAAAATAGAGTAAGGGGTATAGCTGCCGTATGTCTGGGCGTTCGCGCTCAGACAAGCAGCCGTCATCACAAAAACTGACAGCAAAAGATTACTGAAAATTCTTCTTGACATATTCATCAGTAATAATTGCCAAACCCATCAAACCAAGGTTACAAACTACAAATATCGAGTTTTTCATCCGCTTGGCAAAATAAATTGCATCGCCGCCGGTGAAAATTACAATGTTTTCCGGGTTTGAGCGTATATACCCGTCTATTTCAAACATTATACCTGAAATGACTCCGGACTCGATGGAACCCTTTACAGAGTCGCCCGGGAACTTGAATTCCGCCGGTGTATCCACCAGTGGCAGAGCTCTCGAATAGCGGTTCAACGCCTTGAACCTGGTGCGGCATCCTACGGAAATATTACCGCCGAGGTAACGTCCCTGAGCATCCAGGTAATCTACGGTAAGTGTTGTTCCAAGGTCGAAAACCGTGCAGGACTTTCCCTTGAACATATATTTGGCCGCCACCAGCGAAGCGCCGCGGTCATAGGTCAGATAATCCGGTATGCCGTATGCAGACAACACATCAGGATGGTTGGCATCCATCAGCAGCATATACTGGCATAACGATTTAAGGCTGTTTTCTTCTTCCTGGCTAATCTCCCTTACGGAAACTACGGCCATAACCACAGGCTGCTGCTTATCTATCAGGGAAGCAACAAATTCTATCACCTTCTCCCCCTGGTAGCGCACAGTCTTTCCCAGGACAGACTCTTCCGCCCAGGCTGCCTTCACGGCTGTGTTGCCTATTTCAACCAAAAGGTTTGCCATTTCAAAAATGCAAGAACTGCAAAGTTAGGAATTTTTTTTATTCCAGTCTACCCAGTATCTCCCTGACTTTAGCTAAAGTATCTATTTTTCTGGTGATTATCTTTAGTTTACCTTCACTTTGCTTAAGCTCCAGATTGTATGTTCCGGCGTTTATTTTTTTCAATATTCTTGCGAAAACATCTGAACGGAAATAGGGGGACATCTGATTGGAGATAAAGAAAGCTATAAACATTCCGTTTTTGATTATTACCTTCTCGAAGCCAAGACGGGAGCCGGCGTTGCGTATCTTTACAACCTCGAACAGATTCTCCACTTCCGTATTCATCTTTCCGAAGCGGTCCTGCAGCTGGGTGGCCAGGCGGTCGATTTCCTTATCCGACTGCATGGAATCAAGTTGTTTGTAGATACGTATCTTCTCGGCCGTAATATCAATGTAGTCGTCCGGAATCATTGCCGGCTGGTCGGTTTCTACAGTACAATCAGTAGAATAACTCCCCTTGGCACCCTTCTGCACTATGCCTGTTTCAACCCCAAGTTCTTCCATGGCCTCAGAGAGTATCTTCTGATATGTTTCGAAGCCCATTTCGGTAATGAAGCCGCTTTGCTCCGCACCCAAAAGATTACCGGCACCGCGTATATCGAGATCCTGCATGGCAATATTGAACCCGCTTCCGAGATCGCTGAACTCTTCTATCGCCTTCAGACGCCTGCGGGCATCGTCGGTAAGAGTTGTAAGCGGCGGCACTATCAGGTAGCAGAAGGCTTTCCGGTTAGACCGGCCAACCCTTCCCCTCAGCTGATGGAGGTCGCTCAGACCAATATTCTGCGCCTGGTTAATTATTATAGTATTGGCATTGGGAATATCCAAACCGTTCTCTATAATTGTGGTACAGAGCAACATATCATAGTCGCCCCGCATGAATTCCAATATGCGGTTCTCCAGGACTTTTGATTCCATCTGGCCATGAGCCACACATATTTTCATATCCGGTACCAGGCGATGAAGTATTTCATGAATAGCAGGTAATTCCTCTACCTTATTATGAAGGAAGAATATCTGGCCGTTACGTTTCAGTTCGTATTCTATTATACTCTTTATTTCGTCTTTGTCGAACAGTATTATTTCTGTCTGAACGGGGATACGGTTGGGCGGAGGTGTATTTATTATACTTAAGTCGCGCGCGCCAAGTAAAGAAAACTGTAAAGTTCTGGGAATAGGTGTGGCAGTGAGCGTAAGGGTGTCTATACCTGTGCGCATCTGGCGTAGTTTCTCTTTTGCTGATACTCCGAACTTTTGTTCTTCATCTATAATAAGCAACCCCAGGTCTTTAAATGCAAAACTGTCAGACAGTATCTTATGTGTACCGATTAAAATATCTATCTGGCCTTGTTCCAGGCGCTTTTTAATATCATTTAAATCCTTTGCGCTGCGAAGTCGACTTACGTAATCTATGTTACAGGGGAGATTCTTCAAGCGTTCGGTAAAAGTATTATAATGCTGAAGCGCCAGGATTGTTGTCGGAACGAGAACTGCTGTCTGCTTGCCGTCTACTGCCGCTTTGAATGCAGCTCTGATTGCTATTTCCGTTTTACCGAAACCAACATCTCCGCAGATAAGGCGATCCATAGGGCAAATCCCCTCCATATCCCTCTTTACTGCGTTGGAAGCCAATTCCTGATCCGGAGTGTCTTCGAACATGAATGAAGATTCCAACTCTTCCTGCAGATATGTATCGGGAGAATAAGCATAAGCCTTGGAGGCTTTACGTTTGGCATATAGCTGGATAAGGTCTTTTGCTATATCCTTGACTTTGGATTTTGCGTTGTTCTT
The DNA here is from genome assembly GCA_947305645.1 of uncultured Bacteroidales bacterium. Classification (GTDB taxonomy): domain Bacteria; phylum Bacteroidota; class Bacteroidia; order Bacteroidales; family UBA932; genus Cryptobacteroides. Next base: position 9,593 of record CAMZEC010000027.1, read on the forward strand.
CAGCGTAATCCAGGTCTTGGAACCCAATTTGTTTATTTTCGGAGCCTCTCCATCCCTGGAACGGAAGCGGGATATCTTATGCAGGGCGTGTACCGAAACAAATACTACATCTCCATCCCTGTAGGTAAGTTTCACAACTTCTTTCATACGACCGAAGTCATCCCTCATCCTTACTAAACCTCCGAAAACTCCTACTCCATGGTCTATATGGACTACATAATCTCCGATATTAAAGGAATTAAGGTCGTTGATAGTAAGTTGCTCGGATTTTTCTACACTCCTGCGCAGGGTTACCCTATGGAAACGGTCGAAGATTTCATGATCTGAATAACAGCATATCTTATCTTCCTTATCTATGAAGCCGTTATGTATGTTTTTTCCTTTTACAAATATAGGTAAGGGACAACCGCTCTGGCTGAGTATGGAAAGAATACGGTCTAATTGGGATTCTTTTTCTCCGTATATATAAACCGTATAACCTTTTTCTATCTTGGTTTGTATGTCTTCAGACAATAAATCAAAATTCTTATTGAATACCGGTTGTGGCGCAATATTAAAATCTATTGTATCAACATCCTGTAAAGCAAGCGGAGTGTCTATATAAACCCTTTTATACTCAGATATATACTCAAAGAAAGTCTTTTCTTTATACATATCAGAAGAGTCCAGCCATATTACGCTATTCTTCGGGAGTACCTTTATTATACTATCCCCTTCTGCAACTCCTTCTGATATTATATCAGAAATGATTTCCGCTTTATCCTCTTTTGAAATGGAAAGCTGTGTATTACAGTCAAACAGTTGTATACTCTCTATTTCATCTCCCCAGAAAGATACTCGAAATGGATAGTTTCTGGAGAAGGAAAAAATATCTACGATGGAACCTCTTATAGCAAATTGCCCGGGGGCAGAAACAAAATCTACTTTATCGAAACCCTCTCCGGAAAGCCTTTCAGTTATTTTTTCAAAGGAAATACTGTCACCTTTCTTTAAAGTGAAAAAAGCCTCTTCTATATCCTTACCTGAAGGCAGTAATTCTTCCAGCGCTTCAGGATAACTTACAACAAATATCCTGTCTCCTTTTTTGTAATTTATTATCTTTTCTACGGCAGAGGTACGCTGTACGCTTAATGATGATTTATAATTACTCCTCTCTACCCCCTTACCGGAAGAAGGTAGAAAGAATACATTATCCCCTTCTATTAATCCATATAGGTCTGAAGAACAATATTCAGCAGCTTCTTTATTAGGTAAAATAATGAAATTTAATACATTATCAGCCGCCTGACTAAGTACGAACCACCTGGCGGACATAAATAAGGAGCGGCAGAATACTTCATTTTGATTTTGTATTCTGCTTTTCAGTAGCGAGGTGGACTCTTTGTTTACCAACATCAAGTTCCTATTTGTTAATAATCCCGTTGAAAACTATGTTTATAAACCTGTTTATAGTTGTTTAATTTTTTACATTCTGTTTTATCAACAACTTAAAAACACTTTATAAAACAACATTATCAACATTCTTAAAATTTATAAATAATTGATAATTAATTATTTCTACTAAGAATTAACAAATTCACAGCAGTATACAAAAACATCAAAATATAAATTAAAAGAACTATATTTGTAATTGTAAAGACTAATACGAAATGTCGGATTTTAATCCCCACAATACGAACGAGGGCAAAGATAAGGATTTAGACGGAATAATCCGGCCCCAGGAACTGCAAGATTTCACCGGACAGGCAGAAATCGTATCAAATTTAAAGATTTTCATAGAGGCTGCCAAGATGAGAGGTGAGCCTTTGGACCATACGCTTTTCCACGGTCCCCCCGGACTTGGAAAAACTACTCTCGCCCATATTATAGCTAATGAGATGGGCGTAAATATGAAGATTACTTCAGGTCCTGTTCTCGATCGTCCGGGAGATCTTGCCGGGCTGCTCACTTCACTCGATAGCGGCGACGTCCTTTTTATAGATGAAATACATCGCCTGTCTCCTGAAGTAGAGGAGTACCTGTATTCGGCTATGGAGGATTATGTAATTGATATAATGATAGATAAGGGCCCTGGAGCCAGGTCGGTCAGAATATCCCTTAATCCTTTTACTTTAGTTGGTGCAACTACCCGTTCCGGATTACTTACAGCTCCGCTGAGGGCCCGTTTCGGAATAACCAGCGGACTGGATTATTATGATACGGACCAATTGGTAAGAATTGTCAAGCGCAGTGCCGACATATTAAAGATAGGTATTGATAATGACGCAGCTAAGGAAATAGCATTACGCAGCCGTGGTACCCCGCGAATAGCCAATGGTCTGTTGAGGCGCGTAAGAGATTTCTCCCAGGTAATGGGTGACGGTCATATAGACTTGGAGATTGCCCGTTATGCATTGAATAAGCTTAATATAGACACCAGAGGTCTGGATGCTATAGATAATAAGATTCTGAGGACAATTATCAATACATTTAAAGGTGGTCCTGTGGGAGCCAATACCATAGCTACTGCTATCGGAGAAGATCAGGGAACTTTTGAAGAGGTGTATGAACCTTTCCTTATAAAAGAAGGATTTATAGTAAGAACCCAGCGCGGACGTATTGCAACTGAACTGTCTTATAAGCATCTTGGTTTACAAAAGGAGCCTGAAGAAGGTACTTTGTTCGGACAGTGATTGCAGTTGTGACGAAAATTGATTAAAATTGCAGGATATTTAGAATACCAATTAACAATCATAAAATGGCCGATAAATTATTATCCAAAATTCCTGAAGGACCTTTAGCCCAGAAATGGACTAAGCGTAAGTCAGAAATTCATTTAGTGAGTCCCAACAACAAGCGTAAACTTGAGATTATCGTAGTAGGTACCGGTCTTGGCGGAGCATCTGCAGCTGCCTCCCTCGGAGAACTCGGATATAATGTCAAGATTTTCTGTATCAGCGACTCCCCCCGCCGTGCCCACTCCATCGCTGCCCAGGGCGGTATAAACGCAGCAAAGAATTATCAGAACGACAATGATTCCGTTTATCGTCTGTTCTACGACACTATCAAGGGTGGCGACTACCGTGCCCGTGAGGCAAACGTTTACCGTCTTGCAGAAGTAAGCGCGGCAATTATCGACCAGTGTGTTGCCCAGGGTATTCCTTTCGCACGCGAGTACGGCGGATATCTTGCCAACCGTTCTTTCGGTGGCGTTCAGGTAAGCCGTACGTTCTACGCCCGCGGTCAAACCGGACAGCAGCTGTTGCTTGGTGCTTATGCATCCCTCAATAAGGAGATTGCAGCAGGTACCGTGAAGGCATATCCCCGCCATGAGATGCTCGACCTCGTAGTTATAAACGGTGAGGCTAAGGGTATTATCACCCGTAACCTCGTTACCGGTCAGCTCGAGCGTTTCGGGGCCCATGCGGTCATTATTGCTACCGGAGGTTATGGAAATACCTATTTCCTTTCAACCAATGCAATGAACAGCAACGGTTCCGCCGCCATGCAGTGCTACCGCAGGGGTGCTTATTTCGGAAACCCCTGCTTCGCTCAGATTCATCCTACATGTATACCCGTTCACGGAGACCAGCAGTGTAAGCTTACCCTTATGTCCGAGTCTCTCCGTAACGACGGACGTATCTGGGTACCTAAGAAGAAGGAAGATGTAGAGAAACTCCGCAAGCATGAAATCAAGGCCTCACAGATTCCTGAGGAAGACCGCGATTACTATCTCGAGCGCCGCTATCCTGCATTCGGTAACCTAGTTCCCCGTGACGTGGCATCCCGTGCAGCAAAAGAGCGTTGCGACGCCGGCTTCGGTGTAAATGAGACCGGTCTTGCCGTATTCCTTGATTTCGCCGATGCAATCAACCGCCTCGGTCATAAGAAAGTTGCCGAGCGTTACGGTAACCTGTTTGATATGTACGAGAAGATTACAGCTTCTTCCCCTTGGGAGGAGCCTATGATGATTTATCCTGCTATCCACTACACTATGGGTGGTATTTGGGTGGATTATGATCTTCAGACTACTATTCCCGGTTTGTATGCAATAGGTGAGGCTAACTTCTCCGATCATGGTGGAAACCGCCTCGGTGCTTCCGCCCTTATGCAGGGTCTTGCCGACGGTTATTTCATCGTTCCCGTCACTATCGGCGACTATCTTTCCAAGAAGTTTGCAGAGCCCAAGACCGATGTAAACCGTCCTGAGTTTATAGAGGCCGAAAAGGCTGTCCAGGCCCGTATAGACAAACTCCTTTCTATCAATGGTACAGAAACCGTGGATTCTATACATAAGAAACTCGGTCATATTATGTGGGAGTATGTCGGCATGGCCCGTGAGAAGGCCGGTCTTGAGAAAGCTATCACCCTTATCAAAGAACTTAAGAAAGAGTTCTACGAGAACGTTAAGGTTCCCGGAACCCAGTTCGAATTCAACCAGGAACTTGAAAAGGCTCTTCGTCTGGAAGACTTCTTTGAAATCGGTGAGCTTATGGCACGCGACGCCCTTAACCGTAACGAGTCTTGCGGCGGTCACTTCCGCGTGGAAAGCCAGACCGAGGAAGGCGAGGCTAAGCGTGACGATGCCAACTACATGTACGTGGCTGCATGGGAGTACAAGGGTGAAGATAAGGATCCAGAACTCCACAAAGAGCCTCTCGTGTACGAGAATATCAAGGTTATAACCAGAAATTACAAGGACTAATATGGAATTCAATTTAAAGATATGGCGTCAGAAGAACGCCAAGGCAAAAGGACATTTCGAGACCTATCATATTTCTGGTATCGAAGAAGATGCGTCTTTCCTCGAGATGCTTGATATCCTTAACGAGCAGCTGATCCGTGAAGGTTGCGACCCCGTCGCAGTCGAGCGCGGTTGCCAGAGCAGCGGTCCCGTTTCCTTCGACCATGACTGCCGTGAGGGTATCTGCGGAGCATGCTCCCTGTATATCGACGGCCGTGCCCATGGTCCTGATGACCATGTGACCACCTGCCAGCTGTTCATGCGTCATTTTAAGGATGGTGCCACCATTACCGTGGAGCCTTGGAGAAGCGCTGCTTTCCCTGTGATCAAGGATCTTGTGGTGGATCGTTCTGCATTCGATAAGATCCTTCAGGCAGGCGGTTTTATTTCCGTCCGTACCGGTTCCGCCCAGGATGCAAATAATATCCTTATTCCTCACGATAAGGCTGAGGAGAGTATGGATGCAGCTGCTTGTGTAGGTTGCGGTGCTTGCGTGGCTACCTGTAAGAACGGTTCCGCAATGCTCTTCGTTGCCGCCCGCGTCAGCTCACTCGCTCTGCTTCCTCAGGGTCGTCCCGAGGCTAAGCGCCGTGCCAAGGCTATGGTTGCGAAGATGGATGAACTCGGCTTCGGTAACTGTACCAATACCCGCGCCTGCGAGCTTGAGTGTCCTAAGGGTATCACCGTGGCTCACATCGCAAGGCTTAACAGGGAATTCCTTAAAGCTAAGTTCTCAGACTAGATTCTTCACTTCGTTCAGAATGACAGGTTTGATTCTGTCATTCTGAGGAGGGCGAAGCCCGACGAAGAATCTACCAGAGGAAATTATTAAACGGCCACCGGCCGGCGTGAATCTCCGCAACCATCTTATAGATGTCGTTGCGGAGTTTCGGTAATCCCTCACGACTAAGTGCCGACATGAAAATGCACGGCACTTTCTTTTCTTCTATCCACTCCTGCTTCAGGTCGTCCAGGCTGCGGTTGTTTTTTCCACGTGGAACAAGCGAGAACTCGTCGTACTCCTCGTAGGTGTAGGCATCTGTTTTATTGAATACCACATACTGCGGCTTATCCCCTGCCCCTATGTCTTTCAGAGTCTTCTCTACCACGGCCATTTGCTCCTCGAAGTCTGGAGCGGACACATCTACCACATGCACCAGCACGTCGGCCTCTCGAACCTCGTCCAGGGTACTCTTAAAGGCCTCTATCAGCTGGGTGGGAAGTTTACGGATGAATCCAACGGTGTCGCTCAGAAGAAACGGGCAATTCTCAATAACCACCTTGCGTACCGTGGTGTCGAGGGTGGCGAACAGCTTGTTTTCTGCAAAGACGTCCGATTTTGAGAGCAAGTTCATCAGGGTACTCTTGCCGACGTTGGTGTACCCTACCAACGACAGGCGTACCAGCTGCCCGCGGTTGCTTCTCTGGGTGGCCATCTGCTTGTCGACCTTTTTGAGTTGCTCCTTCAGGCGGGCGATGCGTTCACGTACGATACGGCGGTCTACCTCGATCTGGGTTTCACCCATACCACCGCGGGTGCCGATACCACCGCGCTGGCGTTCAAGGTGTGTCCACATGCCGGCCAGACGGGGTAACATGTAGTTGTAACGGGCAAGCTCCACCTGCATCTTGGCGTATGAGGTTTTGGCTCGCTGGGAGAAAATTTCCAGAATCAGGCTTGTACGGTCGATAACGGCTGAGGTCTTTATCACTTTTTCTACGTTTCGCTGCTGCATGGCAGTCAGTTCATCGTCAAAAATGACATAATTAATTTCATGTTCTTCACAGTAAGATGCTATCTCCAGCAACTTTCCGCTTCGTATATATGTAGCTTTCTCCGGTTTATCCAGACGCTGGACAAACTTCTTGTCACCTTTAACGCCCGCGGTATCTGCAAGGAACTCAAGTTCATCGAGATACTCTTTAATCTTACGTTCGTCTTCTCCCTGCCGGATAATACCGACAAATACGGCCTTTTCTTCCATTATTTACCTAAAAAAAGGCCATCCGTTTGGACAGCCTTTTATTAAACAGAGCTGAAAAATTATCTCAACTGGAAAATCACAGGGAAGGTATATGTAACCTTTACCTTACGGTCACGCTGCTTACCGGGAGTCCACTTCGGGGACATGGAAACAACGCGGACAGCTTCCTTATCGAGGGAAGGATCAACGCCACGCAGAACCTTTACTCCGGATACGCTACCGTCGGTATTCACGGTGAACTGGAGCATTACACGGCCCTGAACACCGTTCTCCTTTGCAACGTCAGGATAAACAAGCCTCTGGTTCACCCACTTGGTGAAATCATTCGCATCTCCACCCTGGAACTTGGGCTTCTCTTCCACAAGCTGGAAAGGAATAGTCTCTTCTTCCACCACTTCTTCGTGAACTTCCTCTACGTAGTCCTGAATATCTACACCAAGGCTTGCATCATCTTCCGTGTTGATGATATTGTCGTTGATTTTGATATCATCATCGATAATGTCGATCTGGTCGGAGAGGATAGGAATCTTAGCCAGTTCGGGCGGCGGGGGAGGAGTCTCCTGGGTGATGGGGATAATTTCTTCCTCGATGAGTTCCTTGTTCTCGGCCAGCAGGGAAGTATCCGCTTTCTCCTTGCTGCTCCACTCGAAAGCGAGCAGAACTACAAGCAGAGCGAGAATAAAACCGATTTCCACGAACAGCAGTCGCTTGTTCTCAAGGCTGGCTTTTTCTGATTTCTTGATTTCCATATTGGGTACTATACGTTTATTTTAGTCTATTCAAGTCTCAAAGATATAAATTATAAATTTCAATTCCAATTTTTGTTGTAGATTTGCGCTGATTTTACAGCACAAAGCAATGGTCAGGTACTTTTTTGAGGATATTAAGTTTGAGTACAAGAACAAGCAGTTCAATAACCGCTGGCTTAAATTGGTGGCCGAGAGCGAGATATGCCGTCTGGGCGATATAAACATCATCTTTTGCTCCGACCCGTATATACTCAACATCAACTTGCAATATCTGAGCCACGATTACTTCACTGATATTATAACCTTCGATTATTCTCAGAAGCCCGTTGTTTCAGGCGATCTGTTCATTAGTGTAGATTCCGTCAGGGAGAATTCCGTATTCTACGGCACCGAATTCAACGAAGAGCTTCACCGGGTGATTGTTCACGGAATCCTTCATCTTATCGGTTATGACGATCACACAGATGAAGACACGGCTGTTATGAGGTCCAAGGAGAATTACTACCTGGCTTTAAGGGAGAATCTTGCGGGCAGTGGAAAATAAGAACTTCGACATAATTGTAGTTGGCGCTGGTCATGCGGGTTGTGAAGCAGCAGCGGCTGCCGCCCAACTCGGGTCCTCCGTTCTCTTGCTGACCATGGACGAACTCTCTTTTGCCAAGATGTCCTGCAATCCTGCGATAGGCGGAATTGCCAAGGGGCAGATTGTCCGGGAGATCGACGCGCTCGGCGGACTTAGCGGAATAGTGACCGATGAGTCCACCCTGCAGTTCCGAATGCTCAACAAGTCGAAGGGGCCCGCAATGTGGAGTCCACGCGCACAGTGCGATAAAATCCGATTTTCCCTAAACTGGTATAAACACCTCTTAAGTATTTGTAACTTAGAGATTTATAAAGATATTGCTGTTTCTTTTCTCTTTGAGAATTTAAAAATCCGCGGCGTTCGTACAAAAGGAGGTCGGATTTTTAAGTGTCGAGCGCTTGTTTTGACCGCCGGAACCTTCCTCGGCGGAAAACTCTTTGTCGGCAGAAATCAGTTGGAAGGAGGCCGAATCGGAGAGATGCCGTCTCTTGGTCTTACCGAACAGCTAGTCGAGCGGGGAATTACTACCGACAGGATGAAGACCGGAACTCCCCCGCGAATCGACATTACCTCAGTCAACACGGAAGCACTCTCCCGCCAAAAAGGAGATGTTCAGCCGGAGCGTTTTTCTTTCTTGAACATTCCTTCCCGGGTACAGCGACTGGGAAGTCAGATGGAATGCTTTATTCTTCATACCAATGAGGCGGTGCATGAAAGTCTAAGGGAAGGTTTTAATGATTCTCCTTTGTTTACCGGAGTTATTCATGGCAGAGGCCCAAGGTATTGTCCGAGTATAGAAGATAAGTTGAAGGTATTTCCCGAGAATGATGCTCACCAGTTGTTCCTTGAGCCGGAGGGGTACGGAACAAATGAATACTACCTTCAGGGGTTCTCATCTTCCCTTCCTTTCGAGGTTCAGATGAACGCTCTGCACAAGATAAAGGGGCTTGAAAACGTAAAAGTATTCCGTCCTGCATATGCTGTGGAGTATGATTTCTTTGATCCTACTTTACTTAAACCCACCCTTGAATCCAGGGTTGTTCCCGGGTTGTATCTTGCTGGACAGGTTAACGGAACTACCGGTTACGAAGAGGCTGCCGCTCAGGGGTTGATGGCCGGTATTAATGCAAGCCTGTCGATTCAGGATAAGGATCCGTTCGTTCTCCACAGAGACGATGCATACATCGGAGTGCTTATCGACGACCTCATTACAAAGGGCGTTGATGAACCTTACCGTATGTTTACCTCGCGTGCTGAGTATAGAATTCTCCTGCGTCAAGATAATGCAGACCAGCGCCTGACTCCCCTATCGTACAAAATAGGACTTGCGACCAGCGAGCGTTATGACGCTACTATGAAGAAGTACGATGCGGCTGATCGTCTTATGACTTTATGTGAGAACAATAACCTCACCGCAGCGGCAGTCAATGGTTATCTGGAGGCTTCCGGTTCTGCAAAGCTGACCGAATCTAAACGCATAGCTGATATCGCCACTCGTCCGGAACTTACTCTAAATGACATTTTGAAATTCGTTCCACGTGGAATACTTAAGAGTAGCGGCTTCGATGATATGCCCGACGATAAGGTTGTCGAGTCCGTTGAAATCAACATTAAGTACAAAGGTTACATTGAGCGAGAGTGTCTGCAGGTTGAAAAGCTCCGCCGTCTGGAATCTCTCGAAATTCCCGAAAACTTCGACTTCGATAAGCTCTCCGGCCTCACTATAGAGTGCCGCCAGAAATTCAAACGTTACGCTCCCCGCACCATCGGACAAGCCTCCCGTATCTCCGGTGTCTCCCCTGCCGACATATCGGTTTTACTTGTTTATTTCGGACGATAGTTATTGTTCTGTCATTCTGAGCGCAGCGAAGAATCTATTATCGTTATTCACTTAAATCCTTCCTGAATGGATTAATTGTATCAATTAGCTTGTCCTTTTTGGCTCTTATCCAACCCTTCAATTCTTTTTCTCTACTAATTGCTTGGCTAATATCAGAGAAGCTCTCATAATAGACTAACTTGTGGCAATGGTACTTTGATGTAAAAACCGAGCCATTGCCAGACTTATGTTCAAGAACTCTTTTATTAAGATCACCAGTTACTCCTATGTATAGTGTGGAGTTATTATCACTGGACAAAATGTAGGTGTAGTAAGTTTTGTACATAGTTTATAGTTTAAATAATAAGATTCTTCGCTGCGCTCAGAATGACAGTTTGTACTGTTCTACGTGGAACACAATAAGGAGGCCAAAGGCCGACACGGGGGAGTCCGAGGGGAACGCCCCGCGGCGCCCCTGGGGGCAGCAGCGTAACTGCGGGGGTTGGAAGGTACTCCAAATGCTCGTCAGAGCATTTGGAGCGCTGACTTAATAATCTGCTCTACGGAGGCGCGAGGGTTGGCTTTGAGGATGGCCTGGATGGCTTTCTGGATGTTGGCCTTGTTGAAGCCTAGCATCTGAAGCGCGCTGGAGGCTTCGTCTGCTGCAGCGTTGGAATCCGCCTGGAACAGAACCTCCGAACTTACCCCATCACCCTTGACTATCTTATCCTTCAACTCAAGAATCATGCGTTGGGCGCTCTTGAGGCCGATGCCTTTCACGGACTTCAGGGCATTAACGTTCTCGGAAATAATAGCCTCTTCCAGTTCGGCGGACGTTAAAGAAGACAGAATCATCCTGGCGGAAGCGGCTCCCATTCCGGATACCCCGGTAATAAGCCTGAACAGTTCACGCTCGTCTTTACCGGCGAAGCCGTAATCCACCTGGGTACCGTCGCGCGGATTAAGCTGAGACTGAATATATACTGTGGCTTCTCTCTTTCCTTCAAGGGCCTCGTAAGTTTGAAGTGAAATCTCCAGGCTATAACCCATACCATGGTTGTCAACCACCAATCGGGTTGGAGTCAGCTCCGCTATTTGTCCTGAAATGTAATCAAGCATAATTCTAAATATCTCAACAAAATTAATTAATTATTTGTAATTTTGTGTAATGGACAGAAGAGAGTTTATTGGTACTTCACTGACTGCAGCGGCAGCCGCCGGGCTGAGTGCCTGCGGCCTAAATACCGCAAACCGCCCCAAAGCAAGCGGCGGAAAGTTAAAACTGTCGTTCTACCCCTACGAACTTCAGCTGGCACACACTTTCACCGTTTCCTCTTATAGTAGAACAACCACCCCAGGCGTCCAGATAGAGATTGAGTACGATGGTCTAACCGGCTACGGAGAGGCCTCCATGCCGCCTTACCTGGGGCACACGGTAGAAAGCGTCTGCGCATTCCTTTCCAAGGTAGATCTAAGCTCATTTGACAGCCCGTTCCTGCTGGAAGACATAATGGAATACCTGGACACCCTGTCCGAAGGGGACGCTCCCGCAAAAGCTGCAATAGACATCGCCCTGCATGACTTGTGCGGCAAAATTTGTGGTCTGCCGCTTTACCGAATATGGGGATACAACCCCGCCAAAGCCGGACCTACCACGTTCACAATTGGGATTGACACGCCTGAAGTAGTACGGGAAAAGACTCTTGAATGCGCCGGCAAATTCAAGTTACTCAAGGTCAAAGTGGGCTTGGACAGCGACGAGATGATGATTCGGACCATCCGAAGCGTCACCGACGTTCCGCTTGCCGTAGACGCAAACCAGGGATGGAAGGACAAGCAGAAAGCGCTCGATGAAATATTCTGGCTGAAGGAACAGGGCGTGGTTTTGGTCGAGCAACCGATGGCTAAAGAACGGTTGGACGATGTTGCCTGGATCACGGAGCGAAGCCCGCTGCCCATTATGGCAGATGAAGCCATCCAGCGCCTCAAAGACATTCCCAGGATCAAAGGCGCCTACTCCGGAATCAACATAAAACTGATGAAGAGCACCGGCCTGCTGGAGGCGCGCAAGATGATAGCCTATGCCCGTGCGGAAGGCATGAAGGTGATGGTAGGGTGCATGACGGAGACCTCCTGTGCCTGCACCGCCGCCGCCCAGCTGGCGCCCGCTGCCGATTTCTGTGACATTGACGGCAATCTACTGATTACTAACGACTTATTTGAAGGTATGAAGGTGGTGGATGGAGAGATGATACTTCCCGACCGCCCCGGCATCGGCCTTAAGAAACTATGACCACGGAGGAAGTAAGAGCTCTGTTTCCGCAGCTGAAGCGGACAGTATATGGAAAACCGCTTGTCTACCTTGACAACGCGGCCACGTCCCTCAGGCCGCAGTCGGTTATCGACCGCTGGACAGAGATTTCCGCACACGGAACTGCCAATCTGCACCGCGCCGTCCATCATGTGGCGGCGGAAGCTACCGAGGCCTACGAAAACGCCCGCAAGGCTGTGGTAAACTTCATTAATGCAGCTGAAACTGAGGAGGTTATCTTTACTTCCGGCGCAACCCATTCACTCAACCTGGCCGTCTTCGGAATAGGGGAGGCTTTCCTGAAAGAAGGAGACGAAATTATAATAGGGGAGGGGGAGCACCACTCCAACATCGTTCCATGGCAGATGCTTCGAAACCGGAAGGGTATAAGCATAAAGGTGCTGCCGGTAGATGAGAACGGACGGCTCTGCGTGGAACAACTTGAATCTCTCATCACAGAGAAGACCCGCATTGTCTGCGTGGCCCACATATCCAATGTGCTCGGCCTGGTCAACCCTGTAAGCGCTATATCAGATGTTTGCCGCAAGCACGGTGTCATGCTGTTGGTAGATGGCGCGCAAGGCGTTGTGCATCAAGATGTTGATGTGCAGGCTCTCGGGTGCGATTTCTATGCTTTCTCTGGCCATAAGATGTATGGCGCTCCCGGTACGGGAGTGCTGTGGGGCCGCCGTTCGTTGCTGGAACAGATGCCACCGATGTTCGGCGGAGGGGAGATGATAGAGACGGTTCGATGGGACGGCAGCACATGGGCCCCTTTACCCCGCAAGTTCGAAGCAGGCACGCAGAATATCTCTGGCACGCCCTGCTTCGTGCAGGCAATCGAAACTATTCGTAGCATGCCGAAAGATAACGAAACGCGCGACTATGTTTACGAGGCACTGCAGCAGATAGACGGACTCAGGCTTTTCGGAACCACAAGTGACCGCCGGCTGAAGGTTCCCGTTTTTTCGTTCTCCGTGGAACATGCTCACCACGAAGATCTGGCACTCATTCTGGACAAAATGGGCGTTGCGGTGCGCTCCGGGCAGATGTGCGCGGAGCCGCTGATGGACCGCTTCGGCGTAACCGGCATGCTCAGGGCCTCGTTTGCACCGTATAACACAATGCAGGAAGCGGAATATTTTGTATCTTCGCTGCGCAAAGCGATAGGCATGCTGAGATGACACTGAAAGAGAAACAACAGCAGATAATAGACGACTTCTCCATGTACGAGGAGTGGTTGGATAAATATGAATATCTCATAGAACTTGGAAAGTCCCTCGACGGTCTTCCGGAAGAAAAGAAAACCGAAGACCGTCTGATAAAGGGTTGTCAGTCAAGAGTTTGGCTTGACTGTGAGAAAAGGGACGGATTTCTCTATTTCGACGCCGACAGTGACGCCCTGATTACCCGCGGTATCATTGCCATGCTGGTAAGCGTCTATTCCGGTCGCAGCGCAGAAGAAATTCTGGAAGACGACTTCAGCTTCCTGAACTCCCTCGGGCTCAAGGAGAATCTTTCTCCCACAAGGGCCAACGGGCTCGTTTCCATGATAGCGACAATTAGAGCAAAAGCGGCTGAAAATGAGTGAGAAAGAAGTGCTTACCCCGGAGGACGTGAAGGCCCTCGCGCCCCTGTACGACGACGTTATCCTGTCGCTCAAGCAGGTGTACGACCCTGAAATTCCCGTCAATATATATGACCTCGGTCTTATTTACGAGCTCAACATCAACAAAGAGCACGAAGTCTATATAAAAATGACCTTTACTGCACCCAATTGCCCCATGGCAGACGAGGTTATGGCGGAGGTGCAGCATAGCGTTGAAGACACTCCGGGCGTGAAATCCTGCCGCATAGAGCTTACTTTCGATCCCGTTTGGGACCAGAGCATGCTCTCTGACGAGGCCAGGATAGCACTGGGTATGGATCCGGATTTATGATGGAACTCACCCTTTTACTCGGAACCAATCTGGGCGACCGTCAGGCCAACATAAACGAAGCCATGAGTCGACTTAACGCGTTTTTTGGCACACCCCTGCGTCAATCTCCGGTAATCGAAACAGAGGCCTGCGGCTTTGTGGCGCCGCCTTTTCTGAATGCCGTAGTCGTTTACAAGAGCGCCCGCAAGCCGGAGAACATTCTAAAGCTGTGCAAAAAGATTGAGAGGGCGATGGGCCGTACTGACACCCCGGAATATGCCCCTGACGGAACAAGAATCTACCATAACCGCATCATAGATATAGATATTCTGATGTACGGCGAAATCCGGCTGGACACCCCGGAACTCAGGATACCGCACCCCCAGGTGACGGAGAGACCCTTCGTGAAAACCTTGCTGGACCTATTGCCGGCTTAAGCGGCTTTTTTCTGAATAGTGTACGTCAGTCCCAGCTGGCGCAGGCGATAGATGAATTCGTTTGTCACCGAGACGGCGAACTTCTTTGAGCGGAACTCCAGATTGTATCCTGTAACCCTGTCGCGTAGCTGAATGCTGAACGGAATGTTGCCGGGATAGTCTTTCAGGAGCCTCTGAAGTTGCTTGCGGAAGGCAGGAGAAAGCATATCCGTGTCCAAATCGACCGTTATGCCTGCAACGTAAGTCACAGCCACGTTGCCCAGAAGCAGCACCTTGCGAATCTTGAATGCATACGGTGCGGTTTTGCCCTGAGCCCTCTCCTCCGGCTTAAGGAAATAGCGCTCGTCAATTTCTCCCTGCAGCCACAGATACTCGTGAGGTTTCATATAGGCTATATATGCCTCGTAATCCTTGCCGAACAGCGCGAACTCGTAATGGCCGTTGTAGTCTTCTATGGTCACGCGGGCTCCGGGCGCGCCGGATTTGGTAGTCACAGACTTTACGTCCGTGACAATCCCGGCCAGCGTGCAGGCAAACTTCTTATTATCCTTTTCGCACTCCTGAATCTTCTCCTGCAGGCGGCCTGTTGAAAGATTGGTAAAGTTCTCTATCTCAAAGGAATAGCGATCCAGAGGGTGGGAGCTGAGATACATTCCCACGTAGTTCTTTTCCTCCTGGAGCAGCGCCAGGGTGTTCTCCTCCTCAGGCTTCGCCGGCATCACGGGGCGCTGCGGCTTGAGTTCCTCGACCTCGCCGAACAGGGACAGGCTGTTATCCATCTTGTCCGTCTTGTAGAGGTCCATGTAGCGCGTAAGCTCGTCTATGAAGCGGTCTCCGCTGGCTCCCGGGGCAAAGAATTGCGAACGGCTGTAGCCGAAGGAGTCGAAAGCTCCGGCAAGAGCCAGAATCTCAATGGATTTGGCCGTCATTACCACGTTGCGCGAGTCTTTGGCGCCACGTTCGGCCATCCTTTCCACGAACTCGAACACGTCCGCAAACGGGCCGTTTTCCTCCCTTTCCGCAATTATGGCGTCTACCACATTGGTGCCGAAGCTCTTGAGTCCGCCGAGGCCGAAGCGAATGTGGCCCTCCTTGTTGACGGTGAAGCGGGCCTCGGACTCGTTTACATCGGGGCTCAATACCTTGATACCGTGCAGCTTGCAGTCGGCCATAATCTTCTTGATCTCGTCCATGTTGGAGAGATTGCAGGAAAGGTTGGCGGCAAGGAATTCGGCGGTATAATGGCATTTGAGCCAGCCGGTCTGGTAGCTCACCCAGGCGTAGCAGGTGGAGTGTGACTTGTTGAAGGCGTACTGGGCGAACTTCTCCCAGTCTTTCCATATCTTGTCCAGCGTCTTCTCCGGATGCCCGTTCGCCTGCCCCTGGCTCATGAACTTGTCCTTCAGCACCATCATCTCGTCTATCTTCTTCTTGCCCATGGCTTTACGCAGGCGGTCCGCCTCACCCTTGGTGAAGCCGGCGAGCTTGCGGCTGAGGAGCATCACCTGCTCCTGATAGACCGTGATGCCGTAGGTTTCGTCCAGGAACTCCTCCATCTCCGGCAGGTCGTACTCTATCTTCTGCAGGCCCTGTTTGCGGGCTACGAAGTCCGGAATGTAGTCCATCGGGCCCGGACGGTAGAGGGCGTTCATAGCGATAAGGTCCTCGAAACGCTGCGGCTTGAGGCGCTGCAGCCAGTTTTTCATGCCTTCAGATTCGAACTGGAACACCACGGTGGTGTCGCCGCGTCCGTAGAGTTCCAGCGTCGGCTGGTCCGCTATGTCTATGGCCTCTATGTCGATATCGATTCCGTGGCGCTGCTTGATGTTCCGGAGCGTCTCGTGTATGATGGACAGGGTGATAAGGCCCAGGAAGTCCATCTTCAGCATGCCGACGTCCTCGATGTAGTGCCCGTCGAACTGGGAGGTCCACACGTCCTTGCCGGTTTCCTTATCCTTGGACAGGCAGATGGGGATGTAGTCCGTGAGGTTGCCGCGGCCGATGATGGTAGCGCAGGCGTGCATGCCCACCTGGCGTATGCATCCCTCCAGCTTCTGGGCGTACTTGAGCACCTCTTTATTGATATCGGGGCCGTTCTCCAGCTCGTTGATGAAATCGGGCACGAGCCGGTAGCAGTTGGAGAGGGTGATCTTGACGTCAACCTCCTCCAGACCCTTCTGGAACGTGCGTTTCTGCTTTACGCCGTCCACTTCGACCTCCTTCTCGATGACCTTGAATCCCGGCTTGAGCTCGTCCAGCTTGGGGTTGAAGGGGTATTCCTT
This sequence comes from uncultured Bacteroidales bacterium, assembly GCA_947305645.1. Taxonomy (GTDB): domain Bacteria; phylum Bacteroidota; class Bacteroidia; order Bacteroidales; family UBA932; genus Cryptobacteroides. Next base: position 26,401 of record CAMZEC010000027.1, read on the forward strand.
CTCTACCTTCTCGCTAAGGCGGTCGGGCACCATCTTGGAGAGGCGGTTGGACTCGTCTATGCTGACCTCGCTTATGCGGGCGACGTCCTTGATGGCGCTCTTGGCGGCCATGGTGCCGAAGGTGATAACCCTGGATACGTGGTCTGCCCCATAGCTCTTTTCCACGTACTCGTGCGCGTCCAGCAGGTTCTCGAAGTCCACGTCGATATCCGGCATGGAGATACGGTCCGGGTTAAGGAAACGCTCGAACAGGAGCTTGTACTTGATTGGATCCAGGTTGGTGATTCCCAAGCAGTAAGCCACTACGGAGCCTGCCGCCGAGCCTCGACCGGGGCCCACCATGTAGCCGTGCGAGCGGGAGGCGGCGATGTAGTCCTGTACGATGAGGAAGTAGTCCGGGAAGCCCATCTTGCTGATGGTCTTGAGCTCGAAGTCGATACGCTCGTTCTGCTCCTCGCTGAGCGTGCTGCCGTAGCGCTGGTGCGCGCCGTTGTAGGTTAGCTCGCAGAGGTATGCCACCGAGCGGCAGAACTCGTCGCCACGGTACTCCTTGCGCTCCATCCCCGTCGCTTTGTCCTTGGATACCGAGTACCGTCCCGCGTCAATTATATCCTTGTACTGCAATAACTTGGCGTCTATGTTAGCAAGGAACTTGGGGTCGATTTCGTACTTCGGCAGCACGTGCGGACGGTCGATCTTGTAGGCCTCTATCTTGCCGGCTACCTCGAGCGTGTTCGCGAGGGCCTCCGGGTGGTCGGGGAAGAGCTCCGCCATTTCCTCCTCGCTCTTGATATACTCCTGCTGGGTGTAGCGGAGGCGCTTGGGGTCGCTGATGTTGGCATTGGTAGTGAGGCAGATGAGGCGGTCGTGCACGGGGCCGTCCTCCTTGTTCAGGAAGTGGGCGTCGTTGGTCGCAACAACCTTGATACCAAGCTCTTGCGCCAACTTGAAGATGCCCTCGTTTACTATCGTCTGCTGACGGTAGACCTCGTAAATCTTGTCGTATGCTTCCGCCGGCAGGCCCTCCACCTCGGTCTTGTGGAGCATGACCTCCAGGTAGTAATCGTCCCCGAAGACGTTCTTATGCCACTCGGCAGCCTTGCGTGCGCCCTCGTAGTCGCCGGCCATCAGGTTCTTGGAGATTTCTCCGGCAAGGCAGGCGGAACTGCAGATAAGGTCCTGGTGGTACTTTTCCAGAATCTCGTGCGTAACCCTCGGCTTGTAGTAGTAGCCCTCTATGAAGCCCTCGGAGCAGATTTTCATCAGGTTCTTGTAGCCGTTGTAATTCTTGGCCAGAAGGATCAGATGGTAGTACTGCTTGTGGTCGTTGTCTTTCAGGTGATGGTCATAATGCCGCGTTACGTACACCTCGCAGCCAATAAGGGGCTTCACGATGGGCTGCTTGTCCGGCCCAAGGTTGCTCTTGTCCCAAGCCCACTTCAGGAACTCCTTCACGCCGTACATGTTGCCGTGGTCCGTTATAGCCAGGGCGGGCATATTGAGTTCGCGGGCGCGTGCAAAGAGCTTCTTGATGTCGGAAAGACCGTCAAGAATGGAGTACTGGGTATGGACGTGCAGATGTACGAAAGACATACTAGTGTGCGTTTTCTTTCTTACAAATATACCGGACAAAAAGCGGCTTCGCAAATATTTTTATATATTTGTGATGAAAAGATAACAAAGATAGCAAGCTTCTTTTTATCAAAGCAGAGTTAGTTGCTGTTTATAATATGAGATTCTTGAAACTAGTGTTTATTGTCCAGCTATTAACACTTTCAGGTTGTTATGTGCAGCAACCAGAAAGGATCATAATCCCTCAATGTAAGGTTAATGTAGTCAACGGTCCGATTATTCTCGATTATATGTGGTTAAATGGATGTGTTGATTGTCAACTAATGGATGCTTCTAGATGGGTTCGCAGGCAGAATGATTTGATGAAGATGGGAGATGATTATAGGGCAAGCATCATTTGTATTCTTTCTTTCGATAAAGAAGCTGATGCCACGATCGTTGAGAAATACCGTTTTTTACAAAGAGAATATAATAATGTTTTTTTTGTTTATTCCCGCAATGACGTATTGAAATTTTGCCGCGACAATTCATTTTACCCCCATCGTAGTTTTACTTGTTTACTTGATAAAGATGGAGCTATTGTAACTAAAGGAGGAAACCCCAAGAAGGACTCGGAGGCCTTTAAACAGTATTCATCCCTAATTTATATGTATAATAATAATCATTAACATTTTGCATTATGAAACGTTTTTTGCCAGTTCTGATTATCGTACTTGCGACGCTCATTACCGTCCCCATCATTTTATATGCCGCTGGGGAAACAATCAGAAAATGCACAATAGTGGAACAGGCTGAAGGTGAACCGTTGGTTGGAGTGGCAATAATTTTTGAGGGTTCTACAAGCGGTGGCGCTATTACTGATGTAGATGGTAGAGTATGCTTAGAAGGAGACCCTGACGCTTATGTTGTAATTACTTTTATTGGATATATTTCTCAACGCTATAAGCTGAAAGACCTTCCTGAGAGAGTATGTCTCTATGAGGCAGAGGATGAGGATTAATATTTACTTTCCTCGATTATTCCTGCTTCTTTCCTTTTTATTGTCTGTTTATGTAGCATATGGGCAGGAGGGAACAGCTTCTGTCTATGGTAAAGTGATGCAGGAAAAAAAGGGGACTAATAAAACCGGTCCTCTTTATGGTGCCAACGTTATTCTTGTCAACGATATAGAGGGAAAACGGGACACGTTATATACTGTCACGGATTTCAACGGGGCATTCCGGTTTATAAACGTTCAAGCTAAAGCATCAAGCATTAAGGTTTCATCTGTTGGTTTTGAAGCATTGGACGGGCGTTATGATCTTGAAGAGGGGCGGAATTTATGCTACTTTACTCTTTATGAAAGTGCAGAAACGCTTAGGCCCGCTGAAGCAACCGCGGAAGCTTCACTATTGAAACATGTTGGGGACACAACATACTATAATGTCGCAGCCGTTCAAATGATGGAAGGAGAGCGGCTCCGAGACCTTTTTGATAAGCTGCCCGGCTTTCAAATAAAAGGGGACAAAATTGTGGTTGACGGAGAAGATGTGAAGAGAACATACGTAAATGGAATTCTATTATTTGGAAATAATGTTGTTACGGCCGCTAATGCTCTAAATGCATCAGAAGTCAGCCAAATAGCGGTTTATGATGAGCCAACGTATGAAGACAAAGTCCGAGGCCTTCATAATGTGCGCAAGAATCGGGTACTAAATATTATTACAACCGAGGCTTTGGCCTCCTTTACGGAGGCTGTTGTTTCAGCTTCCGGCGGCGTTGACAATACGGGGCAAATGCGCTATACCGGTATTGCGTCTGCAGCATTTTACTCTGAATTGATGTCTTTCGACGCAGGGGTTATTTTTGATAATACCTCACAAGGATTAGGGCGTACCAGTGGAAGCTCTCCATCCTCTATTCTGCATGGGCTTAGCGCCAGAACGGGTCAATTGTCTTCTTACAAAGAAGATATTGTCGCCGGTGCTTCGTTCGAAAAGTATTGGAAATCAAGAGATTTCGGAAACAGTATCAGGGCAGAGTATAAATATCGCCACGATTACGAAAGGAATAATTCTATCCGGAGTGAAGAGCATTATCTGGAGGACAGTACGCCTGGCCGGAGTTCCCGGGACTCCCTATACGCCTATAATTATTCCGGGAATCATCAAATTAATCTTACTTTTACTTTGCAGAATAACCCGCGCAGGCGTTTATATGGGCATTTTGGTGGAGAAATTGAGGCCGCATCCCATCATTCCATGGATGCAGGAAGTGTGTTTAATGCAGGAAATGTATTTGTAAAGGAGGAATCAGCACGATCTGACCTTAAAGGACAACGGATATTTGGTCGCCTGGTATGGGAGGATTATTCTTTTCAGAAAGCAAAGATTTCCTCCAGTATATCCGCAAAAAGGAAAACCACAACCACTCCATCTGAGCGTATTGACACTCTCGCCGGGTCAACGGTGCGAATTAATTTATTGTCGGATGGGTTTGGGATTGAGTCGAGTGCCAGCTTGGCGGCAGATGCTCAATGGATTCCACTCAATAATGAATCCAAGACGTTGCGGCTGGGAGGTTTGCTTGATTTTTCATGGGAGAGGGATTTAAGTAGACAGGAAAGTTTTAACAGGATTTCCGGAACACCCGTCCCATACCTTTCGGAAACGCATGATTACACGCTGGACTTAATGCAGCCTACAGCGAAGTTATACACCCAATTCACTACTAAGGATATAGACATAAGCGCTGGCATTAAAACAATCTGGACAATCATGAATTGTTCCGAGCTTTATCCTTTCGACATTTCAGTAAAGAATAATTATCCAGCCGTACTGCCTTCTTTTAGTCTTAAATGGAAAAGTATCAATTTCATGATAGAGACGATGCAGACGCTTCCTTCCGCAGCACAAGTAAGAAGAAGAATAACTGATTCTAACACTTTTGCTCTTATTGGCGGCAATCCAGGCGTCAAACCATCATACAATCTCGAGGCCGGCGTAAACTGGGGTAAATCATTCGGACTTACATCCACAGCTGCCTCTTTCCGTCATTATTTATCCTGGGACGCCATTGTTTCCAGAGCAATCTATTTTGCTGATGATACGCCACTAACAGAATGGGACGGCTACAATGCGATAGCTGGCTCAATGCTATATACGTTTGATAATGCAAAAATGCCGGTGTCTGTTTCATCTTTATCAATGACCATTGACAGACTCATGGCCAAGCGGAAGTTGAAATCAAGTATTACCCTTCGTGGGAGTTTTGGAAATCGCCCGATGTATTTTGTTTCGGAATATGTTAATGTTGTAGAAAAACAATTCGCCCCATCACTCTCTTTTCTGTGGACTCCGGACAAACATTGGAAAGCGACTCTTAGGCCTGGACTTATATGGCAACATGCCGCAGGCTTGCATGGCGCTACTATTTCAGAAAGTTTAAATTATAACCTTAAGGCATTAATTAATGTTCGCTACAATGCGTTTAAAGGATCGGTATCGTATTCTTTAAATTATCTCGACTACTTATCAGGCCCGGGGAAAGATGTCTTGCGGAACATACTGAACGCTTCTGTCGGCTGGACGTTCCTGAAGAAGCAACTGGAAGTAAGACTTGAAGCGTTTGATATTCTTAATGCCGGCTCTGTTTATTCAATGACACTTACTCCAGAAGCGATGACACAAGTTTGGACGCCCACATATGGTCGTAGTATAATGTTGACCGCCACATATCATTTCCGAAAAAAGTAACCCGCTAAGCAAAAAGAGCACGTCCTCAGACGCGCTCTCTTTGCTTAATTAAAGCGAAAAAATTACTTCGCGAGCTTGAAGCCCAGCTGGACGTCTTTCACGCTG
>CAMZEC010000028.1 GCA_947305645.1 uncultured Bacteroidales bacterium
GATACGACATTCAATCTTTTTCTACCCCTCCGTGTCTACTTTTACGTGAGCAGCAAATGCCCTGCCTCAGTATATTCACGCGTTCATAAATAGTTTCCGCTGGCCACTAAAAATTGCGGTAACTTTCCAGCAATTTTTGTATATTTGTGCCGGATAAATACCGCAATACACTATGCAAGCACTTTACGACCAATTCCATCAGCTACTGGAGCTAACCCCTATGAGATTTTTCCGTGAGCAGCATAACACCATCAACTGGGACATCCGCATCCTCGGAATCCTGGGTCAGAAGGGCGTAGGAAAATCCACCCTCATCTTGCAGCACATCAAGCTACAAGGGAACAGGGACGAGTCCCTTTATGTTGTTGCCGATGATATTTACTTCAGCGCTCATACGCTGCTGGAAACCGCAAAGGCATTCTTCGCCAGAGGCGGTAAATACCTGTATATAGATGAGATTCACAAATACCAAAACTGGAGCCGCGAAATCAAGAACATCTATGACAGCCTGCCGCTGCTGCATATCGTTTATTCCGGCAGCTCACTGCTTGATCTGAAAGAAGGCGGAGCCGACCTTAGCCGCCGCGTCATTGAGTACCATCTTCCGGTATGGTCTTTCCGCGAGTATCTCAATCTCCGATGTGGCTGGTCCCTTAAGAGCGCCACGCTGGAGGAGGTCTTAGAAGGAAAAGTCGATTTCCCTTACGGCCCGGAGCGTCCGCTCAAATACTTCGATGACTATATGAAGAAAGGCTGCTATCCGTTCTGCCAGGAGTCCGAATTCGAGACCCGCCTGCGTCAGGTTATCAACACCACAGTCGAGGTGGATATTCCCAAGTATGCCAAGATGACCATCGCTGCCACCCAGAAGCTCAAGAAGTTCATGTACTACATCTCCAAAAGCGTCCCTGTAAAAATCAACTTCTCAGACATGGCAAGAGATCTGGAGTTGGATCGTGACGAGCTGCCCAAGTATTTGGAGCATCTTGAGAAGGCAGAGTTGGTTTCAGTCTTGCGTATGAAGGCTAACGGCGATGCCATCCTTCGCAAGATGGACAAACTCTACCTCCATAACCCCAATATGGCGTATGTCCTTTCAGGAGAACAGCCCAACACCGGGAACAGTCGCGAGACCATCTTCTTTTGCTGGACAAAACAAAAGTTCGAGACCTTGGAGTCTCCAGTCTCAGACTTCGAAATCAATGGCAAAACCTTCGAAGTTGGCGGCCGAAAGAAGGGAAAGAAACAGATTGAATATATAAAAGATAGCTACGTAGTAAAGGACGACATAGAATACGTCCACGATAACCAGGTGCCTTTGTGGATGTTCGGATTCCTGTATTGAGTGATACTCCCCGCGCTAAAGCGACGGGGATTCTCCGGTGGCTAACGCCCCCTGCCGTGCAAGCACGGTCTTACGGGTGCTCCCGGACGAGGCAATGCCCTGCCTCAATATATTCACGCTTGCGTTCAAGTCCCTGTCGTGACTGGCGCCGCTCTCATCTGCGGGTTGAAGCACCGCAGTATTCCCGCTAATTTTCATAAAAATCCACGCTTTTCCATGAAATATTTGTGTGATTATGCCTGCTTTTCCAAATAAATGCAAGTCAAAGGTTGTGACCGGCTAAATCGGTTGCGATTCCTGGAAAAAGCCTTGACATACTCCCCGTCGCTTTAGCGCGGGGAGTATGTCAATTTCAGCGGAAATACAAAGAATTCACAATGTTTCCGCTGGTTATAATGATGTTTTTATTGTATTTACAGCGGATTTGCAAAAAAAGAAAAAAGTACGACAAAAACCGAAATTTCGATTTAATAGGATAAATTCGTACAGTTGGTCGATGCAATCCGCGGCTCTATCTGCGTTTCCCGAATTCTTTTGTTTCTGGTGTAATTCGTTGTACGGTAAATCTCCCGTTTCTCCGACTTTGTTCCAGGACATCCTCGAGAGATAATGGACGCTTAGCAGAGGAGCGCAGAGCCTCTCGACAAGCCCGGCAGTTGTGCTTGTGAAATTCGTTCAAGTATTGTGGCGCCATTGCCATTTTTCCAAATTGCTTTCAAATGATTGCCGTAATTTTTTAAAGATAATCTGGTGCATTTTTGGTGCAACTTTTTTGAAAAGAAATAGCCCTAAGTGATTGATAATAATTCACTTAGGGCTAAATTTCAGCGGAGAGGACGAGATTCGAACTCGTGGTACGGAATGACCCGTACGTCGGTTTAGCAAACCGGTGGTTTCAGCCACTCACCCACCTCTCCAATCTCACCACGTCGTGTCAAACGGGACTGCAAATATAAGGCTTTTCAGAGAATCTGCAAAAATAAATTACTTGTTGAAGCCCTTGGCAGTCAGGAATTCCCAGATGCGGTCCAGATATGTGTAGCTGCCGGTGCCTGGGGAGGCGCTTTTCTGGAAGCAATGGGGGCGGGTGGCAAGGGTGTGGACCTCGCTCTGCACGCCCATGGCGCATTGCTTCTCCCAAACCTTCACCGATGCCATTGAGGCGTATTTGTCGGCGTCTCCGTGGACCATCAGCAGCGGGGCGGTATTAAGGTCGAAGGAGAATTCCGGAACCAGGATGGCGTCGTCGGCATTGCCGCCGCCGGAATTGTGCCCGTTGGCTCCGTCCGTTAGCGCATAAGCAGGATAGATAGCCACGCCCCACTGCACCTTGCAGGAGAGCTTGTCGAGCTCGTCTATAGGCAGGTAGGACTGGTGCAGGGAAGATGTAACCCCCATCAGCGTAAGGTGCCCGCCGGCGGAGCTGCCCATGATGCCTATGCGCTCGGGGTCGAGCCCGTAAGAGGCGGCCTCGCTGCGCACCACCCGGATGGCCCTCTGCAGGTCCTCCCATGCGGTCGTGTGCTTGGAGAGCCCTTCCGGCCGGGGGGTACGGTACCTCATGGTAACCACCGTCATCCCCTTTTCGTTGAGAAAGCGTCTGGCCGGTGTGACTTCGAAGCTGCCGGGGTCGTTATTGTGGTATCCGCCTCCCGAATAGATGATCTGTATGGCCTTGGTCTTCAGCTCCTTGGGGAAGTGCCACTCCAGGTACGGCTCGCATTGCCCCTCCCGGACGTCAGGCATCTTGCCCTCCGGCCAAATCGGCTCTTTCTTATATGACGCCCGTGCGTCGTCGGAAGTGTACCTGTCTGCCAGCGGCACCTCCGCCTCCAGCTTCCCTATGAAGCCCATCTGGCGCATGAACTCCACCGCCCTGTCGAGCCCGATGACCACGTGCCCCTTGTCGGGGTACAGGTGAACCTCCGCCGGCACACCCATACGCCGTAGCTGCCGGTACACCAGTGTGGAACCGAAAGGTGTATAGGGATCCTTGCCGCCGTGCAGCAGGACCATGGGGCAGGTGTTTGCGTCGAAGGGGAAGGCGCTGCTGAGGCCCACGTCCGTGCCATAACCGGCCCGGAGAGCCCGTGTGCCCGTCTCTCCGTCGGTCGTAACGTACGCAGGCGCATGCACGACCGCCCAGTTGGTGTGGCAGGGGAGCGAGTCCAGCTTGTCGACGGGCTTGTATGCCCTGGTGAGCGATCCGGTCGCAAGCATGAGGGCCAGATGGCTGCCTGCAGACATGGACACCGTGCCTATACGCTCGGGGTCGAAGCCCCTCTGAGCCGCCTGGCTGCGCACCATCCTTACGGCACGCTGGCCGTCCTCCCACGCGCTCTGATATATCGGCAGGCCCTCGGGGCGCGGCGTACGGTACACAAAATTCACGCACTGGAAGCCCAGCTCCGTAAAGGTCTTCCGCCACATCGCTACCGGCTCTATGTCGCAGCAGTTCTTGTAGGACCCGCCGGAAATCAGTATCATGCAGCCTCCGTTCGGATGCTCGGGAGCCTCATACCAGTCCAGGAAAGCGATACAGTGCTCCTTTGGATTGAACCCGGGCGCCTTGACCTTGTCCGTCATTTCTGCTATCTGATGCTCCTGGTAATCCGGCATAACGGCCGTTGACGGCCAAATGTACTGCCTCTCCTGTGCTGAAGCCAGAACGGCCCACAGAAGGCCGAGGCAAAGAATCAGTCGTTTCATGATATTCTTGTATTAAAAGCCGTTGGCAAGAAAAGCGACCTGCAGGGGCGCAATCTTGCGGTAGCCGTCTTCGTTCATATGAAGCTTGTCATCCAGATAGTAGCGGCTGCAGTTGTGGATGTCCACCCCCTGCAGGCTGAACTGGTCCAGAACCGGCACTCCATGGTATTGGCAGCACTCTATCTGTGCCTGCACGAAGTCGTAGAATGAGTCGCCCGCCTCGTTGACATCTATCGAGAAAGGGTTGTAGCCGGAATCCCGGCGGAAGAATCTCAAAGAAGTGAAGAAGTAAATCTCGGCCTCCGGATTCTTCTCCCTCAGCTTGCGGATGCAGTAGTTGATGCCGCCGCACTGGGTATCCAGCCGGCTTTCGTCGTAACCGTCCTGGCCGCTGTAGTCCTGCCACGAGCCGCATTCCTCGCCACCCATGAAGTCATTGGTCGATGCCCACAGCACGTACACGTCGTACACTCCGGCGGTGTCTACCTGCTTCTGGATGGAATAGCCGCGGCTGCTTGCGAAACCCGCCCCCGGCACGCCGTAGGTGGTCACTTTTGCGTTCAGCAGATTGGCCCATATCTGCTTGGCCGCATCAGACTCCTTGTTGACGGAAAGAGACCCGCCGAATACGGCGATGCTCTTGCCATAGTTGCGGCAACCCTGATAGGGGCTGTGTGCCGGGCGGCTGGCGCTCGGCTTGATTATGTGCCTGGAGGGTTCGGATTGGCGTTTCTGCCCCTGGGCCGGCAGCGTCATGCAAGCAAGCGCCACCAGCAGAAGAACACGGAGAATTCGTTTCATGCCGAAAGATAGCAAAAATTCCGTATCTTCACGGAGTAAAACACGATTACCATGAAGCATATCTCAAAAGTGCTGGCACTTGGATTCGTTCTGCTGGGGAACGCCGTCTGGGCCCAGCAACAGCAGGACTTGCCATGCGTGGTGTCGTCCATATCGGACGAAGCCGCGATGCGTCGATGGATCCAGACCCTCGGCTCCGATGAGTTCGGCGGCCGTAAGCCCATGACGGAATACGAAGACAAGACCGTGAATTACCTGGTCGGGGAACTCGAACGCCTGGGTCTGGAGCCCGCCTTTGACGGCAGTTGGTTCCAGCCTTTCCAGATAATTTCCGTTACGGCCACCCCGAAAGACAAGCAATTTAATGTGAAGGGCAAAAAGAAAGCTCAACTGAAGTACCCCGAGGATTTGGTGGTCTGGACGGCCCGCGCCACAGACAAAGTAGAACTGCCCAAGGCGGAGTATGTGTTCTGCGGCTTTGGCATCAGTGCCCCCGAATACGGCTGGGACGACTACAAGGATATTGATGTGGAGGGAAAGATTGTGATTGCAATGGTAAATGACCCCGGTTACTACGATGCTTCTCTCTTCCGTGGGCGTAATATGACATATTACGGTCGCTGGCCGTACAAGTTTGAAGAGGCGCGGCGGCACGGGGCGTCAGGTTGCCTGGTGCTTCACAACACGGAGGCCGCCAGCTACGGCTGGCACGTGTGCGTGAACGGCCACATGGAAGACAACCTGGCCCTCTATAACCCCGAGACCCGCAATGCTGATGAACTTGGCATCAAGGGATGGCTGCACGAAGAAGGCGCACGGAAGCTTTTTGCCGCCGCCGGAATGGATATGGATGCCGCCCTGGCCGCCGCCAGGAAGCCAGGTTTTCATTCCTTCTCCCTCAAGGTGAGGGGGGATGTAAAGATGGCGGTCTCTTACGTTATCCAGGAAACCCGTAATGTGGGAGGAATCCTACGCGGCCGCGAAAAGGGGGATGAGGTGGTGGTGATGAGCGCCCACTGGGACCACTTGGGCATAGGTGCGCCTGACAAGAATGGCGACTGCATCTACAACGGCGCAGCCGACAACGGCTCTGGCATGGCCGGCGTGCTCCTGTCGGCGCAGAAGTTCATGCAATTGCCGGAGTACCCCCTCCGCTCGGTGATTTTCCTCTTCCCTTCTTCCGAGGAAAGCGGACTGTTCGGCTCGGAATATTACTGCGCGCATCCCGCTATCCCGATGGAGAACACGGTGGCTTGCCTGAATTTCGAGAGCATCGGCCCGGCCGAACTGACTCGGGATGTGGTAGTGCTGGGCGGCGAGGGAAGCCCGCTGGCTCCCTATTATGTAGCTGCCGCAGCTGCGCAAGGACGAACCATTTACTTTGACCAGGACAATTCCGACGGCTGGTTCTTCCGCTCGGACCACTATAATTTCGTAAAAAAAGGCGTGCCTGCCGTGGTATGGGAGAATGGCCTTCAGCCGGCCGATCCAGGCAAGCCCAACAAGTATCCCATGCACGCATGGTACCACAAACAGTCCGACGAATACCGGCCGGACTGGGACCTCAGCGGCACCCTGGCCAATGTAAACCTGGTGTTCAGCGTGGGCCTTTCGCTGGCAAACGGGCACTAATCTAGGCCACCACTACTGCCAGGGTCGCCACGCTCACGCGAATATCCGGCCCGAACGCCTTCCGTAGCGCCGCATCGCACGCCGCCACCGTCGCCCCGGTGGTAAATACGTCGTCGATTAGCAATACGTGTATTGCTAATCGATGCGTCGCTTCGCTCCAGAATGGTGCGGTGGTCGAAAGGGCGGAGTCCGGAGGACAAGGTCCGGCGTTACTCAGCCGCAGCGAAGCGAGGATGGACGTAGCCGGACCTGCCTCCGGCGCCGCCCCAAAAAGGCCTGCTACCTTCTCTTTCCGAACCTTAATCGCCCCGGCGAGATTGCGGCTGCGCGCTTCGGCGGACAGCTTGGTCTGAGATGCCGTATGCCGCCGGCGCTCCAACAGGCGCGGCTCGAAGGGCACCCCCAGCGCTGCAGCCACCTCGCGCCCTATCACCTCCGCCTGGTTATACCCGCGCCTGAAGCGTCGCGTCCAATGCAGCGGCACCGGACACACCACGTCAGCCTCCCATCCGGCCGCAGCAAGCTTCTCCCCCAGCATTCGGGCGAACCACCGCCCGGCCCCGAAATTCCGCCCGTACTTCAGCGCCTGCGTAATCTTCCTGTAGCCGCCGGTGTAAAAGAACAGCGCCGCCGTCCTCTCGTACCCCGGTGCCGGAACAAGCGAATTATACTTTTCCGCCATAGGGTTGTGCACCAGCCCTTCATAATGAGTCAGAGGCAAGTCCGCCAGGCACACGCAGCACAAATGCCTCTCGCCAGGAAGCAGCTGGCGCCCGCAACAAAGACAAACCCTCGGCATCAGGAAATCCGATGTCGAGAGTATCAAAGTCTTGAAGTTAAGTTGTTTAAGTTTAGGATCCATAAGCTAGCTCGTAAGCCCTCCGCAACAGTCAATCACCTGCGAGGTAACGTAAGTTGAAAGGTCGCTCGCCAGGAAGAGCGCCACACCGGCAACCTCCTCCTTTGTGCCCCATCTATGCAGAGGAATATAATTCAGCCAGTACTCCTTGAGCTTGTCGCTCATAGTATCCAGCAGACCGGCGTCAATAAATCCGGGAGCCAGCACGTTAGCGCGCACCCCGCGGCTTCCCAGCTCCTTGGCGGTGGCTTTGGCAAGTCCCACCAGTCCACCCTTGGAAGCGGCGTAATTCGCCTGCCCCGGATTACCGTGCAGGCCGGCCGAAGACCCCATGAAAATGATGCTTCCGCTGCGCTGGCGCGCCATAATCCCGCTCACCGCCTGGGTATAATTGAAAGCCGACTTCAAATTATTCTCAATAACCTCGTCAAAGATATCCTCGGTCATCCGCACCAGCAGCGTATCCCTGCTAATGCCGGCGTTGCACATCAGCACGTCGATGCGCCCGAAGCGTTCCATCACCTTATCTACCACATCATGAGCCGCCGCAAAATCCGTCGCGTCCGACTCGAATGCGCACACGGGCCCCAAAGCGGAAAGCTCATCCAGAAGCCCCTCCGGCAGGTGCCTGCATGTAAAAGCCACGCTTGCTCCCTCTTCGAGGAAACGACGCACTATGCATAAACCTATGCCGCGGGAGCCGCCAGTAATCAAGACAATCTTGCCATCCAGAAGTCCCATAACTTAGTCCTCCGCCATTGCCTGTTCAACTTCGTCAGGCGCAATCGGAAGCCTGCGGGACCCCAGCCTGCGGGCGCCGTCGGCCGTCACCAGCACGTCGTCCTCCAGACGTATGCCGCCGAAGTCCAGATACTCCTCCAGCTTGTCGTAGCACACGCGTCCCTTGTCCGTGCCCTCAGCCTTCCACTGGGCTATCAAAGCCGGTATGAAGTAGATACCCGGCTCGTCAGTAATAACGTTCCCCGGAACCAGCCGCCGTGCCATGCGCAGGCTCCCCAGGCCCAGCTGGGAAGAACGCACCTGGTCGTCGTCGTAACCCACCAGATTCTCTCCCAGGTCCTCCATGTCATGCACGTCCAGACCCATGTTATGACCTAGTCCGTGAGGCATGAAGAGCCCGCCGATGCCGTCGGCTACCATCTCGTCCACGTCTCCGCGAACCAGCCCCAGCTGCCCCAGGCGGTCCAGCATGTGGCGTACGGCGCCGATGTGCACGTCACGGTAGGCAACGCCCGGTGCAGTCATCCCAAACGCACGCTCGTTGCATTCGTACACTATCTGGTAGATATCCCGCTGGCGAGGCGTGAAGCGGCCCCCTGTAGGGTAGGTGCGGGTATGGTCGGATGCATAGTGCTCGTTGCTCTCGGCACCGGCGTCTACCAGCAGCAGGCGTCCCGGCTCAACCGGGCAGGCGTGCGAGTGGCAGTGGAAAATCTCTCCGTGCTGAGTGAGGATGGTCGCGAACGACGTGCCCCAGCCGTAGGAGAGAGTGACGGCCTCCATATCGCCCACGATCTCCTGCTCCACGCGTCCCAGGCGAATGCCTTTGCGGGCGGCGGTATGCATGGCGTAGCCTATCTCAGCAGCTGCATCAAGAAGTTTTATTTCCCCGGCGTCCTTCACCAGTCGCATCTTCACCACGGCGCGCACGAATGCCTCGGAGGCGTACGGGCAGCCCTTTTTGCCCACGCTGTAGCAGGCGGACGGATCGAGCCCGAACAGCTCTCCCATCTTCACTGCGTTGTACCAGCGGGAGACGGGCAGGCAGTGTACGCGGCGTCCTGCAGCCAGAGCCGCCTTGACGTCATGGTCGAACGCCGCATAAGGGGCGGAATTCTCCACCCCGGCGCCGGCGGCCAGCGAGGACACGGAAGGCATGGGCCCTGTCCAGATGATGTCGTCGATTTCATAATCGTCGGCGTACACCGTCTCGGAACCCGAATCCAGGTCCATTACGGCGGCAAAGCGCGGCTCGTCTATGCCGTAAAAATACAGCCAGTTGCTGTCCTGGCGCCACTTGTATGCATTATCCCTGTACTGGGCGGCAGAATCTACGTTGCCCAGGAAAATCACCAATCCTTTTTCGCCGCCCATCAGCGAGCGGAGCCGGTTACGTCTTTCGAGAAATTTGTTCATAGCAATAATCTTCCGTTACAGATTACGTGTTTAATGCAGGACGAGTCTGCAGAATACACCCAGTTGGATATCAAATTGTGGCACGGCTGCATCTTGGGGCCGTCCAGCGATACCAGTATGGCGTCCGCCAGCTTGCCCTCCGCAATTACTCCGGCGTCGTACCCAAAGGCCTCCGCGCCGTTGCGGGTAGCCCACTGGAGCACCTGCGGGGCGGTCAGCAGGGCGGCGTCTCCCGTCACCTTGGCCAGCAGTGCCGCCATCTTCATCTCTTCCCGCATGTCCAGATTGTTGTTGGAGCTGCAGCCGTCAGTGCCCAGGGTGACCCGTACTCCGCTGGCCATCGCGAGCTCGTAGGGGAAGCGACCGCTGCCCAGCTTCATGTTGGAGCAGGGACAGTGGCTCACGGTTACGCCGCGCTCGGCCAGTATGTCCCACTCCTCCTTGTCCACGTGCACGCAGTGCGCCGCTATCACGTCGGGGCCCAGGATACCTATGCTGTCCAGGTAGCGAACCGGTGTCATGCCAGTCTGGGCTATGCAGTCCTGCACCTCCTTGGCCGTCTCCGACAGATGGATGTGGATCTTGCGTCCGTTCTCCCTGGCCAGCCTTGCGGAACTTATCAGTGTCTCCCGGCCAACGGTGTAGATGGCGTGCGGCGCTACCGTCAGTTGCAGCCGGTCGGTGTCGCGCCAGCTGCGTACCTTCTTAGCCTTCTCGTCCCTCAGAGCCTTGGGGTGATAATCCATTACAGTTATTCCGATGGCGGCGCGTATGCCGCTTTCCTGTACAGCTACGATTGTTTCGTCTATATCGAAGTACATGTCGCTGAAGAACACGGTGCCGGTAGCGACCATCTCCTTCAGGGCCAGCTCTGAGCCGCGGCGGATATCTGCCGCGGTAAGTTTGTCTTCATACGGCCAGACGTACTCCTCCAGCCACACGTGCAGGGGATTGTCGTCTCCGTAGCCGCGCAGAAGGGTCATGGCGGCATGAGTGTGGGTGTTGTAAAAGGCTGGCAGTATGGCCGCGCCGCCGGCATCCAGCACCTCTTCCGCCTCTGCGGATTCTGCCGCATCAATACACACAAAGCGTCCGTCGCGCACCAGTATGTTGCAGCGGCGGCCGTCAAGCAGGACGTTCTTTATCAGCAAGCTCATATCTTATCTGAATTTTTCGTATTCCGGCAGCGAGAGCTCTGCAATGAGGTCTTTCACCTCGTCGCGGGGGCAAATCATCAACACCTCGTTACCGTCGATGACAATATAGTCTTTTAATCCCTTAATAGCAACTATTCTGTCCTTTCGGGGCGAGTACACCAGAGATCTTTCCACTCCGTCCATAAGGGTGGACCCGCTTATCCTGAAGGCGTTACCCTTATCGTCCGAGAGGAAATACTCGAACAGCGAATCCCAGTTTCCAAGGTCGTTCCAGTCGAAGGTGGCCGGAATGGTCATTACCCTGTCCGACTTTTCCAGTACCGCATAATCTATAGAAGTCCGCGGCATATCGGGATAGATGCGTTCGAGATACTCACGTTCGTAGGGGGTCGAAATATACTGCTCCCAGCCGTTCCAATGGGTTGCCACCTCCGGGGCGTAGCGCTCAAGGTCTTCGGCTATAACGGAGGCCTTCCAAATAAAAATGCCTGAGTTCCAGAGAAACTCGCCGCTGTCCAGAAACACCTGTGCCAGTTCTTTGCTCGGCTTTTCGGTGAAGGTCTTAACCCTAACCGGCTTGCCGCCCTTCATGGGCTCGGCCGTCTGAATGTAGCCGAAGTTGGGGTCCGGACGCCGGGGCAGTATGCCCAGGGTAAGCAGGACGTCATGCTCTGAAGCATAGTCCATGCCGTTCAGCACCGTCTCCTGGAACAGCTCGGGGCCGTCGATTACCTGGTCGGAGGGCATGGTCAACACTACTGCTCCGGGGTCCCGTTTGAGTATGGAATAGCAGGCGAAAGCGATGCAGGAGGCAGTGTTGCGGTTGTACGGTTCCATCAACAAGTTTTGCTCCTCTATTTCGGGCACTTCGGCCAGCACCAGGTCGCGGTAGCGCTCCAGGGAGACTACGATTATGTTTTCCTTTGGAACTATGTTTTGTACACGTTCCCAGGCCAGCCTCAGAAAAGACTTTCCCGATTTGGTGAAGTTTAAAAACTGCTTAGGTTTTGAATCCCTGCTTACCGGCCAGAACCTCGTTCCAAGGCCTCCGGCCATAATTACGCAGTAAAAATGCGGGTCTTTCATTCTAGTGTTACTATGGTTACTCCGGAGCCGCCGATGCGGACGTCCTCGTCGGCGACGCGGGCGATTCCGGGGATGGTCCGGAGATATTTCTGAATCTCTTCGTGCAGCACACCTGTGCCTTTACCGTGGATGATACGCACTTCGCCAACGTTCAGCATGATGGCGTCGTCAATATAGTGGGTCACGATGTCCAGGGCGTCCGCAAGGCGTGCTCCGCGTATGTCGATTTCCGGGTGGAAGTTGAGCTTGCGCGCGCTGATGGAGGCGTCGACTTTCTGCTGCACAGGCTTGAAGGCCTTGCGCGACAGCTCCCTGAACTCGTTGGACGAGATGCGCTCCAGGCCGTCGGCCTTCATGGTGCTGGATATGTTGCCCACTGAGATGGTGACGGTCTTTCCGTTAACGCGGGTAACTTCTCCCACGAGGCCGTTGCTCTTGACCTTCACCTTCTCGCCTACCTTGAAAGGCTCGGCCTTCTGCTTTGCCGGCTGGGGCGCCGCCTCTTCCTTCTTCTTGCGCTGCTCCAGCTTGTTGATCTTCTTGTCTATATACTCATCCCTGGCCTTCTGCTGCTTTGTCTGACGCTGTTCCAGCGCCCCAAGGAAGCCCTGCAGTTCCGCGCGGGCGGCCTTGGTCTGCTCCTTGTCGGCCTGGGACTCCTTGATAACGCGTATGGTCTTCTCCACCTGCGCCCCGGCGCCCTTGACTATCTGCTCGGCCTCTTTGCGGGCCTCGTCCAGAATATCTTTGCGCTGACGGCGAATGTCTTCCAGCTCCTGCTGGTAGCGCTCCGTAATCCCCTCCAGGGCCTTGTCCGTATGCTTTATTTTCTGCAGTTTCTCGTCCAGCTGGCGGCGGTTGCGGGCAATCTTGCGCAGGTTGCGCTCTATGCCCACAAACTCCTCGCCGGCCCGGGTTTCGGCATCCTTCACTATGCTCTCCGGCAGACGCATCTTGCGCGCCAGCTCGAAAGCGAAGGAGTTGCCGGGCAGGCCGATTTCCAGGGCGAACATGGGAGCGATCCTGGAGGAGTCGTACAGCATGGCCCCGTTGATCACGTGGGTGTCGGCTCCGGAGGCGTATAGCTTGAGGTTGGTGTAGTGGGTGGTAATCACGCCCCACACGCCCCTGCGGTCGATTTCCGCCAATATGGCCTCGGCGATGGAGCCGCCCGCTGCGGGTTCCGTACCCGCTCCGAACTCGTCTATCAACACCAGCGTCTTCTCGTCGGCGTTCGAGAGCATGTCGCGCATGTCGGCCAGGAACGAGCTGTAGGTGCTGAGGTCGTTTTCCAGCGACTGGTCGTCGCCTATGCTTACGGCTATGCGGTCGAATACCGGCAGCTCGGAGGTCTCCGATGTGGGAATGAGCATGCCCCATTGGAACATGTACTGCAGCAGGCCTACGGTCTTGAGGCACACACTCTTGCCGCCGGCGTTGGGGCCTGAGATGAGCAGGATGCGCTTGTTCTGGTTGAGGCTGACGGTCAGCGGCACGATTGCCTTCCCTTCCCGCTGGAGGGCCCTTTCCAGCAGCGGGTGGCGTGCCTTGCGCAGGTTGACGTTCCCCTCTTTGGAGATGACGGGCATGCCGGCTATGAAGTCCAGGGCCGTCTGCGCCTTGGCCATGATGAAGTCCAACTCCCCGATGAAGGTGGCGCTGTCCAGTACCTCCGGCAGGTAGGGCCGAAGGAAAACGGTGAACTCACGGAGGATGCGTGCGATCTCGCGCGTCTGGGCAAACTGCAGCTCGCTGATTTCATTCTCCAGC
Organism: uncultured Bacteroidales bacterium; assembly: GCA_947305645.1. GTDB lineage: Bacteria > Bacteroidota > Bacteroidia > Bacteroidales > UBA932 > Cryptobacteroides. The sequence goes on from CAMZEC010000028.1 coordinate 13,517, forward strand.
TCCAATATTTCAGCCGGTTCGATGTAGGTGGTCTTGCCGGTGGCCGATTCGTCGAATACGAAGCCGCTGAGCTTACGCTTGCTGGCGGTGTTCACGGGGATGAGGAACTTGCCGTCGCGCATGGCCACGGAGGCGTCCGGGTCCACTATGCCTGCCGCCTGGGCCTGCTTGAGTATGGCTCCGGCGCGCCTGGAAATGGCCCCTTCCTTCTCCCGTATGCTTCGACGGATGTTGAAGAGCTCGTCGGACGCGGAATCCTTGATGTCGCCGTAGCGGTCCAGGATGCCCTCTATGCGGCGGAGGATCTCCGGGAAGGTGGTTATGGGCTTGCTCAGGGCCTTCAGGCGGGGGTACACTCCGTCCTTGATGCTCCCGAAGAAGTTGGTCACGCGGCGGGTGGTGTCCAGCAGGGTGCGGAGCTTCGCCAGCCCGAGGGCGTCTATGCTGCTTCCCTCCTTGCTCAACGGCTCCAGGAAAGGATGGCCGTCAATGTAGCCGGTGGTGGGGAAACTCTCCTCGAACATCAGGATGAGACGCATCTCGTCCGTAAGCTGGAGGCGCTTGCGTATGGTTTCAGGGGCAGTAGAAAACTTCTCTGCAGCCACGCGGCCAGCGGCATAGTCGGTCTTGCATTTGTCGGAGATTATGCCGCGAATCTTGTCGAACCCAAGCTTTGCTTCCAGCCGCTCGCTGCTCATTGATTCAGAAGTTTAAGTTTCAAGACGTTGGAGGATTCGATGCGGGTCACTTCGGAGCCCTCTACAAGGGTTACGTGGCCGGTCTCTTCCGATACTACGATAACTGTGGCATCACATTGTTCCGCAAGCCCCAGGGCTGCTTTGTGGCGCATGCCGTAAGAGGCGGGAATATCCAGCCTGTCTGTGATCGGGAGGGTGCAGCGCGCTGCAAGAATGCGGTTGTCGCCTATCACCATGGCTCCGTCATGCAAAGGGGAGTTCTTGAAGAACAGGTTCCTGATAAGCCTCTGGCTCACCTTGGCGTCGATGGCGTCTCCTGTTGCCATGATACTCTGAAGGTTATCTTTGCGGCGTATCACGATCAGCGCGCCGGTCATCTCTGACGCCATACGTTTTACCGCAAGCACTATTTCCGAAACGGTGTCCACGTCCAGGCCTTCCGCCTGACGGCGCCGCATCAATTTGCGTATGAGGGTGTTGTTGCCGGCCGTACGCCCCATATTGTTGAGGAAGCGGCGCAGCTCCGGCTGGAAAATCACAATGATCGAAATGGCGCCGACGTCCAGGATAGCTCCAAGCAGCGCTGACATCATGCGCATGTTGACGGCCATCGCCACCACCCGTGCAAGGAAGAGCATGATGATGGCAATGAAAATATTCATGGCGGAAGAGCCACGGATCCATCGGAATATGATGTAGATGATTGCCGCCACCAGTATGATGTCGATCAAATCTATCAGCGAAAAATTCAAAAAATCCATAGTCTGCAAAGATACCATTTTTATCCGATATGCTCGACCTCCGGATGCAGGCTCACGCCGAATCGCTCGTGTACTCCTGCTATGATTCTGCGCTCCAGTTCCAGCACGTCCTGGGGCGTCGCTTCTCCGGTGGCGTTCACTATTACCAGCGGCTGCTTTTCATAAACCGCAGCCCCGCCTTCATGCTCCCCCTTGAAGCCGCACTGGTCTATCATCCATGCTGCAGGAACCTTGATGAATCCCCCTTCCAGGATGTAATGGGGCACCGTGGCACCCTGTGCGGCATCAACTATGCGCGTGAAGTCCATGGCGCTGACCACGGGATTCTTGAAGAAGGAACCGGCGCTTCCGAGTTCTTCCGGGTCTGGCAGCTTGGTGCGGCGTATGGCGATTACGGCTTCGCGCACTTTAGCCGGAGAAGAGGCGTCTATGCCTTCCAGACCCTTGTAGCCCAGTCTCGGGCCGGCGGTGCGTGAAACCCTCAGCAGGACGGAGGTAACTATGTAGCGGTCTTCGGCCTCCTTGAACATGGACTCGCGGTAGCCGTAGCGGCATTCGGCAGCGGTAAACTTGCACTTGCGCCGCTCTTTGAGGTCGTAGCAGGACACCCCGCTCACGAGGTCCTTGAATTCCACTCCGTAAGCTCCGATGTTCTGCACGGCGGCGGCCCCCACTTCGCCGGGAATCAGGGACAGGTTTTCCGCGCCCCAGAGTCCGTGTCCGCAGAGCTCCTCCACCAGCTCGTCCCATTTTACCCCTGAGCCCACGATTACCGGAACCTCGTCCAGGCCCATATCGACGTATTTGACGAACTTTATGGCAGAATGCAGTATGGTGCCGGGGAAGTCCCCCTTGAACAGCAGATTGGACCCTCCGCCTATATGCTTGATGGGCTTGGGCAGGCTGTCCCAGTCCAGGCCGGCAAGTTCTTCAACGCTTTCGTATTCGATGTAGCATGCGCATTTTACCTTCATCCGGAAGGTATTCTTGCCGCTCAGGTCATAATTCTTTTCGATTCTCATATTTTCACAAATATAACAAAAATCTTTGCTATATTTGTTCAGTCTCAGGTTAGTTATGATTGTACTCAAATTCGGCGGATCGTCGGTAGCCAGCGCAACGGCGATGTCCCGCGTTCTCGATATAGTAGAGCAAGCAGCGGCGAAAGACAGGGTTATTCTGGTAAGTTCGGCCATCAGCGGTTGTACGGACGCGCTTATACAGATAGGCAAGTCAGAAGACCCCGAGCATCTCATCAATGCGTTGAGAGACCGCCATCTTGCCATTATTTCCCGTCTTTTTACAGGTGCCGAGCGTACCGAAGCGGTAGGCGACTGCCGCTCTCTTTTCTCCGAAATCCGTTGCATCCCGCCGGTCATCGAGGCCTTCGGCGAACTGCTGTCTACCCGCATTCTTGCACGCAAGCTCGCCTGCGAGGGCTACAAGACGCAGTGGCTGGACTCCCGCGACCTCGTGCTCACGGCTCCCGGGAGCGGTTCCGTCGGCGGGCCGGTGGACCTGGAAGCCACCTGCAGCGCCATCCGTTCAGCCGTCGAGGCCCATCCGGAGGCACGCGTTTTCGTGGCCCCGGGCTTCATAGCACGGGACACCAACGGCGCCGTCACCACTCTCGGGCGCGGCGGCTCCGACTACAGCGCCTCCATCTTTGCCGCCGCCTTCGATGATGTGGACCTGCAGATTTGGACCGACGTACCGGGCATCATGACCGCCAATCCCAAGGTCGTCCCGGCCGCCCGCACCATCCCGGAAATCAGCTACCGTGCCGCCTTCGACATGGCCCGCTACGGCGCCAAGGTGCTCTATGCGCCCGCCGTCGAGCCAGCCCGTCTGCGCGGCATCGCCATCAACATACGCAACACCTTCGACCCTGAGAATCCCGGCACGGTCATCAGCGACCGCAGCGCCGGCGTGCGTGAGTGGAAGGGCGTTTCCTCAATCGACGACGCCCTGGAGGGCACTTCCCGCATCTGTCTGACCGGAGAAGGTCCGTCAACCGGCAAGTCCGTGGCCGCCAGACGTATCTCCACCGCTCTCCGCGACGCCGGCATCAAGCCGCTCGGAGACGTGGAGTCGGAGGGTGGCGTCAACTGGTTCATAACCGTCCGCACCAACGTGGCCAAGAACGCCGTCGCCGCTGTCCACCGGGAGTTCTTCGAAGAGCGTACTCTCTCTCTGATAGATGTTTACGTGGCCGGCAACGGTGCCGTGGGGCAGGCCCTCAAGTCCATTGTCGATGCCAACGAAGGCAAGTTCCCAGCCGCCGGCAAGCGGCTTAGGATAATGGAGATCTCCAGCGACCACGGGTTTGCCGGGCATGTGTTGTCGGTGGCCCGCAGCCGCAGCGTTTTCGTGGACTGCACGGACAGCGAAGACATCTGGCGCTGGTTCGTGCCGCTGCTGCAGGCAGGCGTGAACATAGTGTGTTCCAACCGCCGCTCGCTGGCCATCCCGTACGTGGAGTACAAGGCCATCAAGAATGCCGCCGCGGAGAACGGCTGCTTCTTCCGTTACGACACCACCGTGGGCAACGCCCTCCCGATACTCCAGTCCATCTCGGACGACGCCAACTGCGGCGACGGCGTATCCCTCATTGAGGCGGTGGTCTCCTGCACCATGAATTATGTGATTACAGGCTACGACGGCGTCCGTCGGGAGACCTTCGCGACCTTGCTCCGAAAGGCGCAGGAGGAGGGACTGACCGAGCAGGACCCCCGTACCGACCTTGGCGGCCGCGATGCCCTTCGCAAGCTGCTCATCCTCTCCCGCGAGGCCGGAGTGCCGCTCGAAGAGAAGGACGTGGAGATCGTGCCCATGCTGGGTCCGGAGTATTTCGAGGGCAGCGTCGAGGACTTCTACCGCAGGCTCGACGAGAACGAGAAGCTTTTCGTACAGAGGGAAGACGAGCTGGATGCCATCGGCATGCGCCAGCGTTTTGTGGCTTCTCTGAGGCGGGAAGACGATGGCTCCTTCAGGGCGCAGATTCGTATGCAGCTGGTTGGAATCGACAGCCCGTTCTACTGGATCAGCGGAACGGAGAACGTTACGGTTATACATAGCGGAGAAGCTTATCCATTGGTAATCAAAGGTTCCGGAGAAGGTGCGCATCTGGCCGCCCGCGGAATCATCAGAAATATTTTGCAATAGCTTATGGTCAACATTTTTATCAGCGGATACGGGCGTATGGGCCGTATGATCGAAGGGGTTATCCTACACCGCGGGCTGAAACTTGCGGGCGTTTCGGAAGACGTTTGCTCGGTAGATCCTGCGCTGGCGCGCGACTGTGTATGCATAGATTTTACAACTCCGGAAGCGTTCAAGGCTAATTACAAATGGCTTGCGGAGCATTTCAAGGCAGTGGTTGTTGGAACTACAGGTTGGGAGGATATTCGTGAAGACGTTATTGCCGCTTTTGAAGCCGCCGGCACGCCCATGATCTATTCTTCCAACTATTCCATCGGTGTGAATGCCGTATATGCTGCGCTGGAGAAGGTCTCGGATGTGCTTCGTGGCTTCGGTTATGTGCCACATATCGAAGAGACACATCACATTCATAAACTGGATGCGCCGAGCGGTACGGCAAAGAGTATGGCCGAGATAATCTCAGAGCATCTGGGAGTGAGGCCGGACATTACTTCTGTACGAGAAGGAGAGGTTCCCGGAACACATGTGGTCAAGTTTAAATCCGAGGTGGATAAGATTAAGATCTCCCATGAGGCTTTCTCCCGCCAGGGCTTCGCCGAGGGCGCTGTAGTAGCCGCCCAAATGACCGAGGGGCTTAGCGGAGTACATACATTTAAAGAACTGATAATCAAATAGTATGAAGATTCCCGAACTTAAAGGGTGCGGAACCGCACTTGTGACGCCGTTCTTAAAGGATGGCGAAGTCGATTACGAGGCTTATGGTGCTATGGTAGAGCGTCAGGTAGCAGGCGGGGTAGACTTCCTTGTTCCCCTTGGAACTACCGCCGAAACCCCTACGCTTGATCCTATGGAGAGGCTGTCGCTTCTGGACATTACCCACGACGTGGCCGGGAAACTTCCCCTGCTGGTCGGTTGCGGCAGCAATTCCGTGCGCGGAACCCTGTATAACATGCAGGCTCTTGAAGGCAGTGCTGCAGACGCATGGCTGGTTGTGGTGCCTTTCTACAACAAGCCCACACAGGAGGGCATGTATCAGTACTACAAGGCTATAGCTGCAGAGAGCAGCAAGCCAGTCGTGATTTACAACGTGCCTGGGCGCACAGGAGTTAATATGCTTCCGGAAACCGCGTTGAGGATTGCCCGCGAGATTCCGGGTGTTATAGGTATTAAAGAGGCTTCCGGAAAGCTTGAACAGGCCGCACGCATTGCCGCCGAGGCCCCGTCCGATTTTGTGGTTCTCAGCGGCGACGACGACCTTACCCTGGAAATGATGAAGGTTGGCGCACGCGGCGTTATCTCCGTGGCTTCCAATATTTTGCCAGACAAGGTCTCTTCCATGACCCGCGCCGTATTGGAGGGCCGCTTGTCTGAGGCTGAGGCGTTGAATGATTCTTTAAAGCCTTTGTACAAAGCCTGTTTTGTTGAATCTAACCCCATCCCGGCCAAGGCCGCGTTGTCTTTGATGGGCTTCTGCGGCGACATGATGCGCTTGCCACTCGTTCCCGCCTCCGCCGCTACCCGCGAGCTTATGAAGAGCGTATTGGGACTGTAAACTACAGTTTAAACAGCTCCGGCGTAACGACAAGCATAATCCAGCCCCAACGAAGGCGGTTGTGCTCGTCGGAGCGTTTGAGCAGAGTCATAATCTCAGTGCCGTGCATGAAGGAGTATCCGGCCTGAAGACTGACGTTGGAGGCAAGTTTCCAGTTGACGGACAGTTCCCATTCGTGCCCCAGGCTCCTTCCTTTGTCATCTACGGATACGCTGGTTGCGAGATAGTGGCAGGCACCCTTAACGTCAAGAGACTTCATAGGGCTCCACGTTGCGCTTATGTGCAGGTCCTGCAAGCCTGGAGTATTGCCGCCGTAATAAGTGGTAACATAGAAAAAGTCCATAGCTCCGTAGAACTTATGGTGCGAGCCGAACATGGGATTAAAACCGCGGACCTCCGTCTTCTGTGCCAAACCGAAAGCATGCTCGGGTGGTACAAAGAATAAAGGATCGCCGCTCATGTGGAAATACCCGGCATTAATCCCTATCTGACGGTTAATCTGCCAGTTAGATTCGGCACTGGCCATCCATGCATGGATGGGAAGCGCGTATTCATTCTTGCCGGTTTGCAGATAATAGGAAGCCTGGAAACCGAAATTCTTGGGGTGAAAATCCAGATAAGCTCCGAAAAGCTGTTGAAAATAGGATTTATTCTCTCCCTTACGGCGGCTTTGCATTCCCATGTTCATGGCTATCACGGAGCCACCCAGCCAAGGTAGCGGATCGTAATGATACCAAAGGGTTTGCATGGACTTGTAATCCTGCCCTCCGTTCAGATAAACCGTACCTCCGTTCAGATTCTCATCGTTCTGGTTGAATGCCAGCAACAGGTGCACCTTGTGCTTCTTGCCCTCGAATCCTGCCTTTACAACGTCGTGCGTAATGGGTGCCATGGCCCAATCGTCATCACCTATGATGCGCTGGTCGTCATAGGAGAGAGCCTGCCGGCCAACTCTCACAAACAGACCTGCCGGGCTTTTCAGGCCGAACCAGGCCTCTTCCACCCCCATCTTTCCGCTGCTGCTCGAGCCCCAAACCCCGAAAAACTTGGGAGAGAAACGTACATCCAGCCATGGATTGGTATATTCCAGCTTGAGGGATGTTTTGCCCATCAGGAACGCGGCAAAATCTTCGCCGTTTTCGGCCGGAAGGGCGCCGTCCCTGATTTCCCCGCGCGCCCAGCTTACGGCGCTGCCGGAGAAGTGGCTCTTACGGCTCAACGAGTCCGTCTGAGCCGCACAGATAACTACAAAACAGGCGCCCAGAATGGTGCAGATGATTTTGTTGCCGTATTTCATACTATTTACGTTCGATCTTGGCCCCGAGGGCATTCAGGCGAATGTCGATATCCTCGTAGCCGCGGTCTATCTGGTCGATGTTTTCTATGACCGAGGTGCCTTTGGCAGACATGGCGGCAAGCAGCAGTGCGATACCGGCACGGATGTCCGGCGAAGTCATGCGGCCGGCGCGAAGCTGCATACGGTGGTCGTGGCCGATTACCACGGCGCGGTGCGGATCGCACAGGATAATCTGGGCGCCCATGTCTATCAGTTTGTCCACAAAGAACAGGCGGCTCTCGAACATCTTCTGATGTATGAGCACGCTGCCGCGGCATTGCACCGCCGTCACCAGCATGACCGACAGCAGGTCAGGCGTAAGTCCCGGCCAGGGCGCATCCGCGATGGTCATTATGGAGCCGTCGATAAAGGATTCTATGACGTAACTGTCCTGGGCGGGGATGAAAATGTCGTCGCCCCTCTGCTCCAGGCGGATTCCGAGCCTCCGGAAGCACTCCGGAATTATGCCGAGCTCGTTGTAATGCACGTCGGTGATGGTGAGCTCGCTCTGGTTGATGGCGGCCATGCCGATGAAGGAGCCCACTTCGATCATGTCCGGCAGCACCTTGTGGCTGGCACCGTGGAGCTCATCTACCCCGGTGATTGTCAGCAGGTTGGAACCTATGCCTTCGATCTTTGCGCCCATGGCCACCAGTTGCTTGCAGAGTTGCTGGACGTATGGCTCACAGGCCGCGTTGTATATGGTGGTCGTGCCTTTGGCGAGCGTGGCCGCCATCACAATGTTGGCCGTACCGGTGACGGACGCCTCGTCCAGCAGCATGTAGCTGCCCTGCAGGCGCTCGGGCGTGCTGAGCTTGTACGCACGACGTGAGGAGTCGTAGGAGCAGTCGGCCCCCAGTTTGATGAAGCCGTCGATGTGGGTGTCCACCCTCCGCCGGCCTATCTTGTCGCCGCCGGGCTTGGGGAACCACGCCTGCCCGAAGCGGGCGAGCAGCGGTCCCACGACCATCACCGACCCCCTCAGGCGGGCGCACTTCTCCACGAATTCCGCGCTGGAGATATAGAATTCGTTGATGTGTGCGGCCGTGAAGGAATACTTGCCCTTGCTGTGCCGCTCCACCTTAACGCCCATGCCTTCCAGCAGGGAAATGAGGTTCCGGATGTCCAGGATATCGGGAATATTGTCTATGGTGACCGTCTCGGGGGTCAGCAAAACGGCGCTGATTACCTCGAGCGCTTCGTTCTTTGCGCCCTGCGGTGCTATGCTGCCACTCAAGCGGTGGCCTCCTTCTACGATGAATGAGCTCATATCTCCGTAAAAATAACAAATATTTGCGATTTCACCAATGAAACTGCTGTCTGCGGTCCATTGGAAGGACCGCAACGCGCAAAATCGGCCAAAAATGACGGCTGCGGTCCAATTAGGGGACCGCAGCCGTCACTTTTATACCGTAAGCTTTCGATGTAAATTATTCCGCCGGTGTAACAGGGTGCTTCGCCAGAACATCCCTCAGCACCCGCGCGAACTGGTCTGTGCAAGAGGTGCCGCGGCCGTTGCAGTTTATGCCCAGCAGACGCTCGAGGGCAAACTCCGTAGTTGCCCCTTCGAGAAGGGCGCCAATGGCCTTGAGGTTGCCGTTGCAGCCGCCCAGATACTTGAGGTTGTGAATCTTTCCTTCCACAAGGTCAAAGTCTATGAGCTTGGAACAAACCAGCTTGCTGGGAATTGCAGTAATGTGTCGAACGCCGTTGTCTACGGTATCGGCCACTATCTGATAATCATCTCCTGGCAGCATACACTATTCTTTTACGGTTGAAGCAAGGAACAGTTCGTCCATCTGCACCTGGTCTATCTTGGACGGGGAATCAATCATGACGTCGCGTCCCTGGTTGTTCTTCGGGAAGGCGATGTAGTCGCGTATTGTCTCCTGGCCGCCGAAGAGGGCGCATACACGGTCGAATCCGAATGCAAGACCTCCGTGAGGAGGTGCACCGAACTTGAAGGCGTTGATTATGAAGCCGAACTTGTACTCGGCCTCCTCGGGACCTATGCCCAGCACCTCGAACATACGCTTCTGCATGTCGGCATTATGGATACGGATGGAGCCGCCGCCCAGCTCGGTGCCGTTGAGCACGAAGTCGTAGGCGTTGGCGCACACGCGCTCCAGATCCTCTTTCTTATCGGAATAGAACCACTTTTCGTGCTCCGGCTTTGGAGCTGTGAAGGGGTGGTGCATGGCGTAGAAGCGGCCGTCCTCATCGCTCCACTCGAGCAGGGGGAAGTCCACAATCCACAGGGGGGCGAACACCTTGGGGTCCCGCAGGCCGAGGCGGTTGCCCATCTCGATACGCAGCACGCCCAGGCGGGTCTGGGTCTTCCTCTTCTCGCCGCAGAGAACGAGCAGGAGGTCTCCGGTAGCTGCGCCGCATGCATCAGCTACAGCTTTCAGCTGCTCGGGAGAATAGAACTTGTCGACGGAAGACTTGATGCTGCCGTCGGCGTTAAGCTTCACGTACACGAGGCCCTTGGCGCCCACCTGCGGACGCTTGACCCATTCGGTCAGCTCGTCCAGATGCTTGCGGGTGTACTCGGCGCATCCGGGAACGGCTATTGCGCCGACGTACCGGGAGTCGTCGAACACGCTGAAGCCGCATCCCTGGACGAGCGGCGTAACTTCATGGATTTCCATGCCGAAGCGCACGTCGGGCTTGTCGGAGCCGTACTTGTCCATGGCATCGTACCAGCTCATGCGGGGGAGCGGGTTGGGGATATCCACGCCGAGGGCATTCTTGAACATCTGCCGCATCATGCCTTCGAAGGTATTCAGCACGTCGTCCTGCTCCACGAAACTCATTTCGCAGTCGATCTGGGTGAACTCGGGCTGACGGTCGGCGCGCAGGTCCTCGTCGCGGAAGCAGCGTACGATCTGGAAGTAGCGGTCGTAGCCGGCCACCATCAGCAGCTGCTTGAAGGTCTGGGGGCTCTGCGGGAGGGCGTAGAACGTTCCGGGGTTCATGCGGGACGGCACCACGAAGTCGCGGGCTCCCTCAGGAGTGGACTTGATGAGGTACGGGGTCTCAATCTCCATGAATCCCTCTCCGTCTAGATAGGTGCGGATCTCCTGGGCAAGCCTGTGCCTGAGGGCGAGGGCGCGCTGCAGGGGCGGACGACGCAGGTCGAGATAGCGGTACTTTGCACGCAGGTCCTCACCGCCGTCGCTTACCTCCTCGATGGTGAACGGAGGTACGGTGGAAACGTTCAATATGTTGATGTTCAGAACTTTTATCTCTATGTCGCCGGTGGGCATCTTGGGGTTCTTGCTCTCGCGTTCGAGCACCTCGCCCTCCACCTGGATTACGAATTCACGGCCCAGAGAGGCGGCCTTCTCCACCAGCTCGGGGGCAGCGTCGGCCTCTACGACAAGCTGCGTGATGCCGTAGCGGTCGCGCAGGTCGATGAAGGTCATACCTCCGAGTTTACGGGATTTCTGCACCCATCCCGCGAGGGTTACTTTCTTGCCTTTGTCGGCTATGCGGAGTTCTCCGCAAGTGTGGCTTCTGTACATATAACTATGTGTGTGATGTTCAAGATTGCAAATTTAGCAAAAAAAGATTATGTTTGCATCTGCCGTAAGCCCGATGCTTTCGGCCTAAACTTAAAAAAATATGAAATACTTTTTAGTTTCTACAAATCACCTGGAAACCAGGATCCTGTTTAAAGATGATGAAGATTTCAAAGTCGCGATGAATTACATCGCGGTTGCTACTGCCGCAACAGGAGTCAATGTTTTCGCTTTTATTCTAATGTCTAACCATATTCATCTTGTTTTGTGGTGTAAGCACGAGCAAGCGATTGATTTTACTGTCAGATTCAAGACTATATATGGAAGATACTTTCGGACAAGATACGGAACGGGAGAGATATTGAGAAGAAACAGCGTCGATATTCAAGAGATTTCGACCATATATGAGGGTCTTGAGAAGGCAATTGCCTATGTACACATGAACCCTGTAGCAGCACGAATCTGCTTACATTCTACTGGATATAGATGGGGTACAGGAAATGTTTTTTTTAATACGAACAATGAGAAGGGAGTTCCTATTTCCAGCTTTTCCCGAAGAGCGCAACAGCGTCTTTTGAAAAGTGGAGCCGTGCTGCCTCAGGAGTGGACCGTTGGGAAGGATGGTTACGTTCTTCCCTCGTCCTATGTCTCAGTAAATAAGGTGGAGAAAATATTCAAAACTCCTGCGAGGATGAACTACTTTTTGAATAACTCAACAAAAGCAAGATTGGCTACTGACAGAAACACCCCTTCATTTCGCGATCAGATTGTTCAGGACGCATGTATTGACTTGTGCAGAACCATGTTCGGAAGTGATTCCATCATGCCGTTGGAGAAAGAAGAAAAGAAAGAAGTCTTACTGCAACTAAAGCGCCGCTTCTGCGCAGACATTAACCAACTCGGCCGGACAACAGGATTGAAGCCCGAGGAGATTTCCCGGTTGTTAGAACGCTTTTGAAACGGAGTGACGGCTGCGGTCCAATTCAGGGACCGCAGCCGTCATTTTTAGCCTATTTTTGCGTATTGCGGTCCATCCGATGGACCGCAGAGAGCAGGAAGGCGGGTTCTATCGACAGTTCTTTCTAATTATTCACCGTGAATAAGACAGCGGCTTAATCTCTTGGCCTTCACCTGCGCCCTGAAAAGGCTCTCCTTCCAAAAGTCTGCAAGGTTCACATTCCATAATATCGTGCCGGTCTGCGGAGTGGTGCTTTGCCGAGGTGGCATGCCTGCGGGAGCTTTTCCTCATTGCAGCTGGAATAGGATCAGGCTCTACCGGAGCGCCGACAGTACTGAAAAAATATGGCCCGTTCATGGCGTAAACCATAGTTCCATTGGGATATACTACCCGATAATCCTGGTAGCCATCGAACGAAGTAGAACCATCTGTAAGCAGAACTCTACTGTACCCCCTACCATCATAGTGGGAATCTTCCCAGCCTTTTGGAATGTATTGTCCGTTGTACTTATCTGTCCCAGTTGCCTGATAACCACTTACATCTGTATTGCTTACAGACAAGTACCAGTATCCTCTGGTCTTTTTGGTGTAGATTGAGTTTCCGCTTACTTCGTACGTATCGACCCATGTTCCGTTCCATGTAAACTTTGTGTATTCTATTACGGGTATTCCCGGTTGCCACATATTTGCTACAGGCCATCTTATGGGCGCCTTGCCGTCCTTCATGTCAATCAGGACAGCAATGTCGCTGGATCTTGACGGATAGTGCTTCGCGTTGCGGAACTCTTGTCCATGAGTCTCCGTCACATAGGTGTTGGCAAAGAAAAACAGCTCTGCGCCTGTCACGTTTCCGCCAGTGGGTGTGCCGGTGGTTTCGCCCAAATATGTAAGGAAAGGCCAGCCTGGATTACTGAACTCCAAATCGTTCAGGTCCCACTCCATATTGGAAACAAAGTAGTCGCCGAACTGGCACTTCTCATTTTCGTCCAGCACAAAGGTCTGCTCGTAATTATCAATATCATTAGTGAATTTACCTATAGGGCTTGCCAGGTGCCACCAGTCGGTAATATTGTACATAACTATAAATGTTTGAAGCGTATAGACCGACTCGGAGACTGGAGTTGTTTTTTCATAATCCTTGTACAAATATGTCCACTGACAGATAGATTCCGACTGCTTGGATGGCTCTAGCTTAGGATTGAAGGACGGCCAGTCAAAGCATAAATAAATCATTGGGAAGAAAGTATGCCGCGTAAGTCGGTATAAGCCTCTGTTGCAAACATCATCCATATCATATTCTACCAGGTCCTGGTCAAAATTCCTGTTGGCGGTGTAAGTAAATAATAGCTTGAAATTATAATCGTAACCGGTACCAGCGTTGTCGGTTGGCTCAATAACCCAGTCTGAGGGAACGTCGCTGTCGGCATATTGACGGTAAGAAGTTACAGTATCTTGATCATACAGACGAGTAGTTACATGACCGATATTGAGATCGTTGCTTCTGAGCACACCCCCGTACTGAGAGCTCGGATATGGAGAGAAGAATACTACATTAGAACCATTAGTATCGTAATTTTTCCAGTACGGAAAGTCGCCTTTATTGGACTGAAAGTCCAGTCTCATCATAAATGAAGACTGAATCACTTTGTAGTACTCTCTGTGAATAGGGATGCTACCGTTGCAGTAGTCGATATAAATAGAGCCCACGCGCGGCGCCAGCATTGTATTTCCCTGAATTCCCGCCATAAGCCTTCCGGAATTATCTTCATAAAGAGTTATCCACGAAGAATTTATCGTAGAGAAACGGATATTAAGTGGGCGTCCGTTTATGTAGCCGGACGCTCCCAAATCGTCAAGGCAAAAGGCACTACATTGCGCGCTGCATCTGTAATCCCCTTCTGGCTTATTGATGATGATTGACGCCGGGGGTACAATGGTCGAGTCCATATTCACCTCATAACGTGCACTCTTGCCTCTATCAATCTTGCATGGCACCGTACACGCCTTGGTCTCTATAGCTGCTAGCTCATCCCCGTTGAATCTGTATAGGACAAGGGTGAAACCCTTCTTAAATTCAAGTTCGGGCAGGAAAATATAGACTCCAACACCATCAGTGAACGAAACATCTTCGGGAAAAATAGACCAAATCTCCTTCTCTTTACCCTCATCATCGAGCTCAAAAACAGGAGAATCTGAATTGAGGTCGATGTGCCCCTTTCCACAAATAAATTCACCATCATTCCCAAAGAAAGCGAGAGCGTCGTAGCGGACACTAGATGTTATGTTGAAGTAGATGGCTCCGCAGGTCTGCCTGAATTGCAGGTGGTTATCTTCGCTCTTAGCTATCATGGGGGCCTTTATCTGCTTGCCGTCAAAAGCCACTTCGGGACTGCTTAGCCTAAGCACCATGGGATTGGTTTTGTCATACGCATCAGCAGAATACGGGAAGTAACCAAAGAACTTGCTGCCGCTGATAGCATTACCTTTAAACAGTTCCGTCTCGTTGTTACGTACGAATGCCATGGGGGTTGAAACGTCACTAAACACAGAAATGGTATCTTTGTCATCCCACTTGACTTTGCCCTCAGGATTAACATTGACTTTTGAATCCGGTGAAGTATTGATTCCAGCAAAAAATTCTCCGTAAGATTTGATGTGGGTGTCCGGCATATCGTAATTATTGCACCCACAAAGCGCTATCAACGCTAATAATAGAAATCTATTCCTCATACTAACTCCAATTACCATCGACAATTGTGAAATCCTCCGGATCATCGCCGGTAAAATCTGAACTATCCAAAAGCCTGAAAAGACAATCATACCGAATCTCTTCAGTGAGTGGTGAGCAATAATGATGTTTCATAACGCAAATATAATGAAAAGTATATTGTGCTGCGAAATGTTTGCATGGGTCTGTTTCTTTCTAGGGGGAGCCGAGTTTTTTGATTACCTTTGCATTCTGTATGACGCTGATACTGACAGGTAGCCCGACTCGGTACGGGGAAGACCGGTTTACGGAAGACAATGGCTTTCTGGCCACCGTCAAGGCGGAACTGGCGGATGCGGTCAGGCGCCGTAAGCACAGGGAGTCGGCTCCCGTAATCCTTATGATAAGCGCCGCTCCTGATGACAGGGCTTTCACCGACAGCGTTCTGGAAGGCATGACACTCTGCGTTACAAACTCCGGCATCACCCCATCGAAGATTACCATGCTTGACCGCAGGAATTGCAAAAAGGCGACAGAACTGGTGCGCAAGGCGGATTGGGTAGTCCTTTGCGGAGGACATGTTCCCACGCAGAATAAGTTCCTTCATGAAATAGGCCTGAAAGAGCTTCTGAAGGGCTTCGACGGCCTTGTCATGGGATGCAGCGCCGGCAGTATGAATTGCGCCGACTTCGTTTACTCCCACCCGGAGATGACTGGCGAGGCCTCAGACCGAAACTATTCCCGCTGGCTACGTGGCCTGGGTCTTACGAAACTTCAGATTGTGCCCCATTACTATCAGGTGCGCAATTATATGATAGACGGCCGGCGGCTTTTCGAGGAC
The DNA here is from genome assembly GCA_947305645.1 of uncultured Bacteroidales bacterium. Lineage (GTDB taxonomy): Bacteria > Bacteroidota > Bacteroidia > Bacteroidales > UBA932 > Cryptobacteroides. The sequence goes on from CAMZEC010000028.1 coordinate 29,056, forward strand.
GTCATTTTCCCCGACAGCTGGAGGCACTCCTTCTATACCTTCCCGGACGGAGGGTACATCCTCTGCAAGAACGGACGCGAGACTCTCTACGGCACAGCCTGGGGGATATCCAACGGCCGTATGCGTCAGATTTGTAGTGAAAATCAAGTGTATACCTTTATGAACGTAGTTTTTATTTCCCCTCACTTCCCGCAAACCTACAGCCATTTCTGCGCCGCCCTCAAACGCAATGGCGTTAACGTCCTGGGCATTGCCGATACTCCCTTCGGCAACCTTAACGACGAGCTCCGCTGGGCGCTTTCCGACTATTATCAGGTACGCAACCTGGAGGATTACGATGAGGTTTACCGTGCGGTCGCTTGGTTCGCCCACCGCTACGGACACATAGACTGGATAGAATCCAACAACGAATACTGGCTCGAGCAGGATGCCCGCCTGCGCACCGACTTCAACGTCACCACCGGCATTCACACCGACCACATCGACGCCATCAAGGAGAAGTCGGAGATGAAGAAATACTACGCCATCGGCAAGGTCCCTACCGCCCGCCAGATCAAGGCTGCAGAGGGACTGGAGGCCGTTCGCGCCTTCGCCTGCAAGACCGGTTTCCCTATCATCGCCAAGCCGGACAACGGCGTCGGCGCCAGCGGCACCTTCAAAATGAATTCGGAAGAAGAGCTGAAGGCATGGTTCGACTCTCACGCCGCCAACTACGGCGCCTTCGTGGTGGAGGAATTCATCACCGGCCTGCTGACATCCTACGACGCGGTTTACGACTCCCACGGCGAGCCTCTGTTCGAATCCATGGGTGTATATCCCACGCCCATCATGGACATTGTCCACGACAACCTGGATTCCTGCTACTGGGTAGAGAAGGAAGTGCCCGCCGCACTTGCGAAGCTCGGCCGCCGCACTGTCAAGGCTTTCGGCATCAAGAGCCGCTTTGTGCACCTGGAGTTCTTCAAGCTCGACCGCGACCGGGAGGGCTTGGGAAAGAAGGGCGACTTCGTCGGGCTTGAGGTGAATATGCGCCCTGCAGGTGGTTACACGCCCGATTTGATGAACTTTGCCCATAGCACAGACGTCTTCCAGATCTGGGCCGATATGGTTGCCTTCGACGAGCGCCGCAAACCAGCCGGCGAGCAGTATTTCTGTGCTTATGCCAGCCGCCGCGACTGCTACAGCTACAAGCGTTCGCATGAGGAGATTTTTGCCCGCTACGGTGCCTCCATCTGCATGTGCCAGAGGATGCCGGATGCCCTTTCAGACGCCCTCGGCAACCAGGTTTACGTAGCCCGCTTCAACTCCCGAAAGGAGATTCAGCCGTATTTTGATTTCGTCTGCGAGAAAGCGTAAGCGCCTCTGTGAATATAAAAGAAACGGCCGTCCATCTGGACGGCCGTTTCTTTATGATAGAGGTTAGAATTAGTCTTCCTCCTGCTCCTGTGCAGCGTAGTCGGCGAGAAGCTTGGTCTGAACATCACCGGGAACCGGCTGGTAGTCAGCAAACTCCATGGTGAAGGTTGCGGAACCGGCGGTGAGGGAGCTCAGAGTGGTGGAGTAGCGGTAAAGCTCTGCCAGAGGCACGCGGGCCTTGAGGATGGCGAAGCCCTTGTCTGCGCCCATGTCGCCGAGCATGCCGCGGCGGTTCTGGAGGTCAGACATAACGGCGCCCTGATACTCGCTCGGGGTCATAACCTCGACGTTGTAGATAGGCTCGAGAATCTTGGGACCGGCGTTGCGGAAAGCCTCACGGAAGGCGTTGCGGCCAGCGATGATGAAGGCGATTTCCTTGGAGTCAACCGGGTGCATCTTACCATCGTATACGAACACGCGGATGTCGCGGGCGTAGGAGCCGGTCAGAGGGCCTTCTACCATACGCTCCTTGATACCCTTAAGGATGGCGGGCATAAAGCCAAGGTCGATGGAACCACCAACCACGCAGTTGTAGAACTCCAGTTTGCCGCCCCATTCGAGCTCGGTGATATCCTGGGTCTTGATGTTCAGCTGGGTGTCCTTGCCGTTGATCATGAACTTGGTGTTGAGCTCACCCTCTGCAGGGCAGACGAGGAGGTGCACCTCACCGAACTGGCCGGCGCCGCCGGACTGCTTCTTGTGACGGTACTGCGCGCAAGCCACCTTGGTAATGGTCTCACGGTAAGGCACCTTAGGTGCGAAGAGTTCGACCTCGAGACCGAACTCGTTGTTGATACGCCACTTGACGATATTGATGTGCTGCTCGCCGTTACCGGAAAGGATGGTCTGGCGTAGTTCCTTGGAATACTCTACGATGACGGTAGGATCCTGAGAAGAGATCTTCTTGAGGGCGTCGCCCAGCTTCTGGTCGTCCTGCTGGACCTTTGCCTTGATGGCGCAGCGGTACTTGGGAGCGGGATACTGGATCTTGTCGTAGCTGATGCCTGAACCTGGAACGGACAGGGTGGTGCTGGACTTGCTGTTCTTGAGTTTGACAGCGCAGCCGAAGTCGCCTGCGTGCAGGTTGGTGACGGGCTCCTTCTTGGAACCGGCAACTGCGTAGATGGCGGAGAAACGGTCCTTGTTGCCGCTCACGGGATCCTCGAGATCCATGCCGGTGGTAAGGGTGCCGCTCATCACCTTGAAGTAGGAAACCTCTCCGAGGTGCTGCTCCACGTCGTTCTTGTAGATGAACAGGGAAGC
>CAMZEC010000029.1 GCA_947305645.1 uncultured Bacteroidales bacterium
GCGAACATCCGCGAGTGCGACGCCATCCTGCACGTGCTGCGCTGCTTCGACGACGGTAACGTGGTGCACGTGGACGGCAGCGTGGACCCGGTACGCGACAAGGAAGTCGTAGATACGGAGCTCCAGATAAAGGACCTGGAGACCGTTGAGGCCCGCCTGGCGAAGTGCGTCAAGGCCGCCCAGGCCGGTGACAAGGAGTCCCGTAAGCTGGCGGACCTGCTGACCCGCTACAAGGCGGCCCTGGAGCAGGGCAAGTCTTGCCGCAGCGTTGCCTTGGTGAACGACGAGGAAGCCCAGCTGGCCCACGACCTCTTCCTGCTGACCAACAAGCCGGTGCTGTACGTCTGCAACGTGGACGATGCCTCCGCTGCCACCGGAAACGCCTATGTTGATGCGGTTCGCGAAGCCGTAAAGGACGAGAATGCCGGCATACTTATCATCTCCGCCCGCACGGAGGCCGACATCGCCGAAATGGAGGACTACGAAGACCGCAGGATGTTCCTGGAAGAGATGGGCCTGGAGGAATCCGGCGTCGTGCGTCTGGTCCAGGGTGCCTACAAGCTGCTGGGCCTGAGGACGTTCTTCACCGCCGGTGCCGACGAATGCCGCGCCTGGACCATCCATGCCGGCGACAAGGCCCCCAAGGCCGCCGGCGTCATTCATACCGACTTCGAGAAGGGGTTCATACGCGCAGAAGTAATAAAGTACGAAGACTTCGTGCAGTACAAAACCGAATCCGCCGTCCGCGCTGCCGGCAAGATGGGCATAGAGGGCAAGGACTATGTGGTCCAGGACGGAGATATCATGCATTTCCTGTTTAACGTATAACACTGATAACCAATGAAAGAAAGAATCCATAGCAAGTTCCTTGAGCTCTACGGAGAAGGCGGCGTGTTCTACGCGGCCGCGGGACGCATCAACCTCATCGGAGAGCATACCGACTATAACGGCGGGTACGTATTCCCCGGAGCCATCGACAAGGGCATCCTGGCGGAAATCAAGCCCAACGGCACCGACCGCGTACGCCTCTGCTCCCTCGATTACAACGCCTCTGCCGAATTCGGCCTGGAAGAAGCCGACAAGCCCGAGGAGCAATGGGCCCGCTATATCTTCGGCGTGTGCCGCGAAACCATCAAGCGTGGCGGCAAGGTTAAGGGCTTCGACGCCGTGTTCGCAGGCGACGTGCCCCTGGGCGCAGGCCTCAGCTCGTCCGCAGCCCTCGAAAGCTGCTTCGCCTTTGCGTTGAACGACATAAACGGCAACGGCCTCAGCCGCTTCGACCTGGCACGCATAGGCCAGAGCACCGAGCACAACTACTGCGGCGTGATGTGCGGCATCATGGACCAGTTCGCCTCCTGCTTCGGCAAGGAAGGACAGCTCATCCGCCTGAACTGCAAGACCTTGGAGTACCAGTACTTCCCCTTCAAGCCGGAGGGATACAAGCTCGTGTTGCTGGACACCTGCGTGAAGCATGAACTCGCAAGTTCGGCATATAACTTCCGCCGCCAGTCCTGTGAGCGTGCCGCCGCCGCCATCAAGAAGAACCACCCGGAGGTGGACTTCCTCTCCGACTGCAAGCGCGTATGGCTGGATGAGGTGCGCAGCGAGATCAGCGAGGAGGACTTCATCCGCGCGGAGTACGTGATCGGCGAGGTGCAGCGCGTGCTTGACGTGTGCGACGCCCTCGAGCGCGGCGACTACGAGACCGTCGGCGAGATGATGTACCAGACCCACTTCGGCCTGAGCCGCCTCTACGAGGTAAGCTGCCCGGAACTTGACTTCCTGGCCCGCCTGGCCCGCAAGATGGACGTCACCGGCTCCCGCGTCATGGGCGGAGGCTTCGGCGGCTGCACCATCAACCTGGTGAAGAACGAATACTACGACGCCTTCATAGCCACGGCCAGGGATCGTTTCCGCGCCCAGTTCGGCCACGACCTGAAGGTGTACGACGTTGTGATTTCCGACGGAGCCCGCAAGCTCTAAACAACTATGTTCCGGCGCATTTCCGTATTGATGCTGACAGCGCTGCTGTCGGTCGTACCGGCCGCTGCCCAGTTTTATAATGACGGCAACGAGCCGGCCGGGGTGCGCTGGCGCCAGATAAATACACAGGACTACAAGCTTATTTTCCCCGATGGCCTGGACTCCCTGGCCAGGGTGTATGCGGCTTACCTGGAGGCGGTAAAAGAGCCCGTCGGGGCAACGGCTGGCTATACCCCCAACCAGTTGTACCGCAAGCGCTTGCCCGTTATAATGCACCCCTATACCGCCAACGCCAACGGTATGGTAGCCTGGACCCCCAGCCGTATGGAGTTGCGTACCACCCCGCAGTATTCTGCGCCCCTGCCGTCGCCATGGCCAGAGCATCTTGTGATCCACGAGTCGAGGCATGTGAGCCAGATGCAAGCCGGTTATGAAAAGCCGTACAAGGGCTGGAATATTGTTTTCGGACAGCTCTTCCCGGGGGCGATGGACATAATGTATGGCGGCCTGGCCTTCTTCGAGGGCGATGCGGTTGCAGCGGAGACGGAACTAACCGCATCCGGCCGGGGCAGGAACGCCGAATTCCTGGAATACTACCGGGCGGCCTTCCGGGAAGGTGATACCCGCGACTGGTGGAAATGGCGATACGGCTCGCTGAAGTATTTTACGCCCAATTACTATACCATAGGTTATATTACTGCGGCGGGCATGCGCAGCCTGTACGACACGCCTGATTTCACCGCCCGCTTCTACAAGCGGCTGACGGCGAAAAAATGCTGGCCGTTCCCTTTCTTCAACTATAACAAAACTGTCAAAGAAGTGGCCGGGAAGACCCTCCGTACGGCCTTTACCGAAATAAGCGACACCCTGCGTCTGCGCTGGCTCAGGGACGAGGATGCCAGGGCTCCCTTTCAGCCGTCGGAGCGCATTACGGCCCCACAGCGGCACTACACCGACTTCTCCGGCACCTGCGAGCTCAACGGCAGCATCTACAGCATACGCGGGGGGACAACCGTCGCGACGGAGCTGGTGCGCGTAAGCAAAGAGGGCGTGAAGACCGTACGTCCTTTTGCCCGCAGCAGCTCACCCCTGAAAGGAGATGCAGCCAACGGCCGTATATGGTGGAGCGAAATAGTTAACGACAGCCGGTGGGAGATGGTTTCCTATTCGGAGGTCTGGTACCTCGACTCTTTGGGCAAGCGGCACTGCCTCAAGCCCCGCACCCGCTGGTACAACCCGTCTGTTTCTGCCGACGGAAAGCGTCTGGCGGTTACCGAATATGCTACGGGAGGGGAGGCCTTCGTGCTGGTGCTGGAGGCCGGAAGCGGCAAGGAGCTGGAACGATTCCGGGCGCCCGACGGCATCCAGCCGGTTGAGCCCGTATGGCTGCGCGGCAACTTGTACGCCTGTGCCATAACGGAGGACGGACAGGGAATCTACGACGTGCGCGACGGCTACCGCCTGCTGTTGGCTTGCGGCTACAGCGTGGTAAAGCAGTTGTTCTCCCGCGACGGGGCGTTATACTTCACATCAGACCTGGAAGGTGTGGACGAACTCTATTCTTTCGTGCCCGGAAAGGAGCATGCACACCGCATCACCAACACGGCAGTTGGCGCTTCGTCGTTCTGTTTTGCAGACGACGGCTCACTGTTTTATTCCATGCAGACGCGGGACGGCCGCTTCATATACACCACGCCGTCGGATTCTCTCCCGGCACCTCAGCCTGCAGACTTCGGCAAGCGTCACCGCTATAGTTTCGCGGAAGAGCTTGCGGACGGAGGACCCGGACGGGTGGACAAACAGGGGGACATCAAGGGGGTAGAAATAGGGGACCCGCAGCCATACAACAAGCTGGCCAATGCTTTTCGAGTCCATTCATGGGCTCCGATATATGTTAACTATGATGCCATCGAGGAGCTTAGCTTCAGTTCTCTTGCCAGTTCCGCAGGACTTGGCGCCATAGCGTTTTTCCAAAATGAGCTGAACACCCTGCAGGGTAGCGTTGCCTACAATGCCGGTTATTCCGACCGCTGGATACACAAAGGAGAGGCAAAAATCACCTACAGGGGACTCTATCCCGTTATTGAGCTGGGGGCCTCCATAAGCAGCGATGCGCCCGAATGGTATTTCCTGAAGCGTTCTTTCGGGGATCATTCAACATCGCCCGGGTGGAGCCTGGACCATAAGGAATATAAGGGGATTCCATCGTTAAATGCATCAATAACGATGTATCTGCCCATGACCAAGTCTTCCGGCGGATGGACCAAAGGTATAATCCCAAAGCTGCGCTGGGGTGTGTCCAACAGCATCATTACTAAGGGCGAAACGGCGCTGATGAACAGGCTTACGGCAACCGTCAGGGGTTATATTGTCAAATCTACTCCGTCTTCCTGCGTTTATCCAAAACTCGGCGTCGGTGCCGAGCTTGGCTGGAGCGGCCGCCCCGGAGCAACGGGGATCTTCGAGCCCAATGCGTATTTCTATACATACGGCTACCTGCCCGGATTCATGGATACTCACGGCATAAGACTTTCCGGCATAGTTCAGCTTCCTCACGGAAAAGCCTTTTTCTCCGAGCGCTATGCCTCCGTGTTGCCCCGAGGCATGGGAGCCTATTCCAACCTGTCCTATCAGGTGGCCTCCTATCCAGTCCAGACCAGGCTTACGGCAGACTACACCTTCCCCTTCGCCCCACTTGACTGGTCCGGAATGGGCAATATAGCTTATGTGCGCAATCTGGAATGCACCCTGCACGAGGACTACTCTTTCTTCGGCGGATCTTCCAGGAAGGATGCCATGCACCTGGGTGGCGCCGGGGCAGAATTGTGTGTCGTTTTCGGCAACTTCCTGTGGATACCGTTCGACACCAGAATAGGCGTCAAGTACTATTACAACATGGGTATTCCCGGCTCGCTGAACCCCCATCAATTTGACATGGTTTTCAGCGTGGATTTATAAAAGATTGCTAACTTTGTGATGATATGAAGACAAAGATAGCAATCTTTCTTTCGGCTGTGCTTGCCGTGTGTGCCTGCGGCGGAGGTGCTCCGCAGGGCGGGGCGGCGTCCGGCGGGAAAACCGTGTCCGGCGGCAAAGAGGCGGACGCCCCTGCGGTGGAAGCGACAAAGACGCACCGCTTCCCGGAGCCGGTCATCCCCAGCGTATATGGCGAGAATACCCCGGAAGCGCGCGAATATGTGCTGCATCATTACTGGGACGGCTTTTTCAAAGGCGAGGGGGAAACCACCCCGGAAGCCATCCTCGGCGTGGCCGATGCGGACGTGGAGCAGGCACTGGCCAACTTCATACAGATTCTTCAGATAATGAAGAATAACTCCACCCCCGATGATCCCGAACAGTTTAAGATGGCCCGCAGCGGGGTAAAGCGCCTGTTCTCCCAACTGGAGGCCAGGCAGCTGGCGGATACCACCGCAAAGACCTACCTTCGCTTTACCGAGATGGTGGCCAAGTACCTTTACGACCCCAATTCCCCAATGCGCGACGAGGATTTCTACCTGCCCTTCGTTCAGGGTATGGTTGCCAGCTCCTGCACCCGTGACGACATGCGCAACGCATACAGGTTCGAGGTGTCGCAGTGCAGCAAGAACGGCTTCGGGCAGACGGTCCCCAACTTCAACTACAAAGACGCCAGGGGCAACCGAGGCTCGCTGAATGCCATTAACGCCGAGTACACCATGCTGTTCTTCAGCAACCCCGGCTGCAACTCCTGCAAGGAAATAATAGATGAAATCAAGGCCTGCGACATCATAGACCCTATGATATTCAGCAAGCGCCTCGCCATCATAAACATCTACATTGACGAGGAGGTGCAGAAGTGGCGCGAATACCTGCCGAATTACCCCAAGGAGTGGATAAACGGCTACGACTACACCTTCAGCCTGCGGGACAGCGGAACCTACGACATCAGGGCCATACCGTCCCTGTATCTACTGGACGCCAAGAAACGAGTACTCATGAAGGACGCCCCTACCGGCAACGTCCTCGCTTACCTGCAAAACATCTACAACCAATGAAACAATATCTCGATTTGCTGCGGCATATCCGCGAGCACGGCGTAATAAAGCAAGACCGCACGGGAGTCGGCACGCAGAGCGTCTTCGGCTATCAGATGCGCTTCGACCTGGCGGACGGCTTCCCCCTGCTGACCACCAAGAAGGTGCACCTCCGTTCCATCATCCACGAGCTCCTTTGGTTCATCGCCGGCGATACGAATATAAAGTACCTGCACGACAACAAGGTGAGCATCTGGGACGAGTGGGCCGACGAGAACGGCGACCTCGGGCCCGTGTACGGCCACCAGTGGCGCAGCTGGGAGGCGGCTGACGGCCGAAGTATAGACCAGCTGGCGCAGGTGGTCGATTTGATAAAGCACAACCCCGATTCGCGCCGCATGCTCGTGTGCGCATGGAATCCCGGAGACATCGACAAGATGGCCCTGCCGCCCTGCCACTGCCTCTTCCAGTTCTACGTGGCCGACGGCAAGCTCAGCTGCCAGCTCTACCAGCGCAGCGCGGATACCTTCCTCGGCGTGCCGTTCAACATCGCCTCCTACGCCCTTTTGACCATGATGCTGGCGCAGGTGTGCGGCCTGGAGCCCGGCGAGTTCATCCACACCACCGGCGACACCCACATCTACCTGAACCACTTCGACCAGGTGGCCGAGCAGCTCTCCCGCGAGCCGCGGCCCCTGCCGACGATGAAACTCAACCCCGACGTCAAGGAGCTCTGGGACTTCCGCTACGAAGACTTCACCCTTGAGGGCTACGACCCCTGGCCCGCCATCAAGGCCCCCGTTGCAGTATGACGTACAGAATCAAACATCCATCAAATATGCTTAAGTGCCTTATTGTAGCCATTGCAGACAACAATGGAATAGGTGTCAAGGGAGACCTTCCCTGGCACATCTCGGAAGACCTCAAATACTTCAAGGCCGTTACAGCCGGATATCCGGTGATTATGGGCCGCACTACATACTTCTCCTTGCCTTTCAGGCCTTTGAAAGGACGTAAGAACATTGTGCTCAACCTCGGCGGCGAGCCAATTCCCGAGGTTACTTGCGTGTACTCCTTCGACGAAGCGTTCCGTGAGGCTGAAGAGACGGGCAAGGACAAGTGCTTCATCATGGGCGGAGCCTCCGTGTACCGTGCCGCGCTGCCTATGATGGACCGCCTTTATATCACTCACGTCCATACCAAGGTAGAGGGGGCCGATGCCTTCTTCCCGGAGATAGATCCGGCCGTCTGGCACCGCATAAGCACCTCCGAAACCCATACCGATCCTGAGACCGGATACGAGTTTGAATTCGTGGTTTACGAGAAATAGCTTTTGTTTTTTAGGGATTATTCCGATATTTGGGCGGTTAAATAGTTAGTATAGTAGTAGATGTCCGTCGCCAAAAGAGAAAATTTCGGCAGTTCCTTCACGTTTATAATGGCCATGGCCGGGTCCGCAATCGGACTCGGTAACATATGGCGTTTCCCATACATGGTGGGGGAGCATGGAGGCGGAGCATTCATCGTGGCATATATCGTTTGCGGACTGTGCATCGCCGTTCCTTGTTTTGTATGCGAATCAATTATCGGCCGCAGGGCGCGTAGCGGAGTGTACGGGGCTTTTCAGAAGCTGGCTCCCGGTACAGGGTGGAAGTATATGGGCCTGCTGTCGGTGCTTACTTGTTTCGTCCTGGTGTCGTACTATTGTGTTGTAGGCGGCTGGTCTATCGATTTCCTTGTGCGTGCACTTATGGGAAAGTTGGCTCAGGGGCGGCCTGACGAAGCGCTTACAATCTTCGGAAACATGGTTTCGTCTCCTGTTGAGTCTATAGCCATGCATCTGTGCTTCCTCGGGGCTACTTGCGTCATTGTTTCCTTTGGAATCAAGAGAGGTATCGAGCTGTTCTCCAAGATTACCACGCCCATGCTGTTCTTCCTGATGGTGGCGATGGTGATTTTCTCCGTGTCCCTACCCGGATCCGGCGATGGAGTCAGATACCTGGTAAAGCCCGATTTCAGCAAGCTGGGTGGTAGTGGATGGGCATGCGCCCTCGGCCAGGCATTCTTCTCAATGTCGCTGGGTGTGGGAACCGTGCTGATTTACTCTTCGTTCATGAAGAAAAAAGACAGCATCCTGAGTTCCGGTTTATGGACGGCTTTATCTGATACTGCCTTTGCGTTGATTGCGGGTTTCGCCATTATGCCGGCTGTTTTTGCCGCCGGGATAGAACCTGGAGCCGGCCCATCACTGGTTTACGAGACACTGCCGTACATTTTTGCAAAGATGGGGGTTGAGGCTCCTCTTCTGGGCTATATTGTTACGGCAATCTTTTTCCTCGCCATCCTTATGGCGGCGTTGTCATCCTCCATTTCCATACTGGACGTTTGCGTCGAGCACTTGTGCGAGCAGTATCACATACGGCGCCGTTATTCGGTGCTGATATTCTTCCTGCTCGCGGCCGCCCTCGGTGTGCCTTGCGCCCTTTCTTTCGGCAGCCTTGAGTCGTTCAAGATTTTTGGCAAGACCGTATTTGACCTTTGCGACTACACCTGTTCGAACATCTTTATGATGGTTGGTGCCCTGGCGTTTACGCTGTTTGTGGGCTGGAAGATGAAAAAGCCGGAGGTAAGGGATGAGATCACAAACGGCGGAACTTTGAGAATAAGCGGGAAATTGTTTGGCGTCTTGTATTTCTTGATTCGCTGGATTATCCCGCTGGTAATCATTTTTATTTTCGTTAATTCGTTGTAACAATGTCTGATAAGAGTTCAAAGCTTTTGAGAACAGAAGACTGGCTGGCAGTCTGGATTGGTTTCATTATTATTGCGGTCGGCCTGGTGGCTGTGCTTACCGGCGCCTTTGACTTCTCCGCCCTTAAGTTCAAGACCTGGACCTGGGGCGAAAGCGTTACCGGGGCCGCTGCGGCCAAGATTGTCTCTTTAGGGCAGCAGCTTGCGAGCGGTGCATTCTGGCTCAAGATGCTGCTTACCGTTTGCGTCCTCGGCGTGCTGTTTGCCGTCGGCGCAAAGCTTACGGGAGAGAAGTTCTCCAAGTTCATTCCGGCCTTTATCGGCGTTTTTGTGCTGTCGGTCGTGGTTCGCCTCATCAGTGCCGAATTCACTCTTAACCGCTATCTGGAGTGGGCTTTCTGGGCCTTGATTGTGGGCATGGTTATTTCCAATACTATTGGCACTCCTAAATGGATGAGGCCTGCCGTGCGCACGGAGTTCTATATCAAGACGGGACTTGTGATTATGGGCTTCTCGGTGTTGTTCTCAAATATCGCCAAGTTCGGTCTTTACGGCCTCGGCATCGCCTGGGTGGTAACACCTATCGTGATATTGTTCATGTGGTGGTTCGGCACCAGGGTGCTGAAGATTGACAACAAGCCGCTTATCATAACCATGGCGTCTGCGACCAGCGTCTGCGGCACGTCGGCGGCCATCGCTTCCGGCGCAGCATCCGGTTGCAAGAAAGACGACCTTACTATGACCATCTCCATCTCCATTATCTTCACCGTGCTGATGATGGTGCTTGAGCCGGTTATCATCAAGGCTTGCGCCATGACTCCTATCATGGGCGGAGCGCTTATCGGCAGTACGGTGGACAGCACCGGCGCCGTTGCGGTTGCGGGTTCCGTGCTGGGCGGCGAGGCCGAGAAGGCCGCTGTGCTGGTGAAGATGATCCAGAATATCCTTATCGGCTTCATCGCTTTCTTTGTGGCTCTGTTCTTCGCTACGAGCGTCAACCGAAAGGAGGGCCAGAAGGTTGGTCCGGGTGAGATCTGGAACCGCTTCCCCAAGTTCATCATAGGTTTCTTCGTGGCTTCGCTGGTGGCTTCCTTCATTGTTCTGCCGCTTGCAGGTGCAGACCAGGTGAAGGCGGTGAACGGCGTGCTGGACCAGTATAAGAACTGGTGCTTCGTGCTGGCGTTCGTGAGCATCGGCCTGGATACCAACTTCCGCGATATCGCACGCCAGATGAAGGGCGGCAAGCCGTTGTGGCTCTACATCGTGGGGCAGACTTTCAATATCGTGCTCACTTTCGCGATGGTTTGGTTCCTGCTCTCCGGCGCAGTGTTCCCTATCCCGACGCTCGATTAAATCCCGTTCAGTCCTGGGCTGGCGACGTTTCAGGGAGGAAAACGTCGACGGCGGATAAAAAATCAGGCAGCTGGCGACGAAATGATATGTAAAACGTAGCCGACATATGAAAAAACAAGCAGCTGGCGACAAAACAGTGGTCAAAACGTCACCGACTTCTCGGGCGGGCGGGGCCGCAGCCGTGGTTGTCAGTGTTGTGGTCGTTGTGGCTGCCGTTTATATCATGGTGAACGGCATTGGCCTGAATCCAGACCTGGATTTCGGCGCTGGCGCGTACTACTACGCCGATATACCGGACTACCAGAAAACGCTCAACTGGGACGTCTATGCGGCGCAACTGCCGTTCTGGGTCTACCTGTTGCTGTTCTTCGCCTGGGGCTTCCTGATGTGGCGCCTTTGGAAACGGATAGAAAAATAAATCTTTTATGAAAAAATCAGCAAAATCTCATTGCTGATTTTTTTGATTCCTTTGAGGTCTGGCAAACTATTTCCAACTTGCGACTGCTATGAAAACTCAAAAACAGATTATCGGCCAGAGGGGTGAGGAGGAGGCGTGTTCGTGGCTCACGGGGGAAGGGCACAGGATACTGAAGAGGAACTGGCGGGCGGGACATCTGGAGCTGGACGTAATCACTCTGAAAGACAGGGTCCTCCACATTATTGAGGTGAAAACCCGCAGTGCAGATGCACCTGTGCCCCCGGAAGTTAATGTGGGATACGACAAGCGCAGGCGTATGACAGCCGCAGCGCACTCGTTTTTAAGCAGTGACTGCCGAAGTCAGCTTCCACCTGATCTGGAAATCTATTTCGATGTCCTGACAGTAGTTTTTGAAGAACCCTCACCCAGAATAGAGTACTATCCCCAAGCCTTTATCCCCATATATTTCTCAGGACACACATTTATGTAAAGCAATTCGCGCAACGGTGCTTTTAAGAACACCGTTGCGCGAGAAAAAGGCCGATATCATGCTCAACGGTGTATCGGTATGCACCGTTGAGCAAGTTCCGGGACTAATTATATTCGAACTGACACAGCACCGGGTTGTGGTCCGAGAGGAAAGGAACTCCGTAGTCGGACCGGTCTACCCAGTATTTCACGGGCTTGACGGACTTGCCGCCAAAATAGATGTGGTCTATCAGGCTGCTGCTGTTGCCGAAACCGTTGAAGGTGCTGGCGTACTTGTCGGGACCGTCCACGGATAGGCGGGCGTAGTTCATGCTTGAGTTGAGCGCAGCAAGTTCCGCCGAATCATAGGTGGTGTTGAGGTCTCCCAAGTGCACGATCAGGCAATCGGCCTCTTTGAGGTTATCGGCCTTGCAGAGGGTCTGCATCTGCGTAACCATCAGCTCGGCGGAATTCTTCCTCGCAACAGAACTCTTATGGTCGTAATGGGTCGGGAAGAAGTAAACTATGGAATCGCCGTGCAGCTTGTCCTTAAGCTTGACGTAAACGGTAATTCTGCGGCACGCCCCGTTCCACGCCCCGTAAGTGCCGTCCGAGTTCTGTGCGGGACGCTCGCGGGTGTTCGGGTCCAGCCAGAAGAAATCCTTGATGAGTACTTCGAAGCGGTCTTTGCGGTACAGAAGTCCCACGCCCTCGCCACCGGCGGAAGATACCGCAGAGCCGCTGGCGCTGTCCCTGGACACATCATAATAGCCATAATAGTCCTTCAGCGTAGAAGCGAACCACTGTGACTGCTCCTTGCGGATTTCCTGAAGGCCGATGAGGTCCGGCTTGGTGGCGTCGATGAATTTCTTCACCGATGCGCAACGGTCTACCCAGGCTGCGCTGCTGCCATCGGGATACTTGTCGGAAGTATTGGCGTAGCGTATGTTGAACGTACAAACCGTCAGGGCCGACGGGTCGGACGGGGTTGACGGTCCCGGAACCTCCGGTTCGGGCGTCTCTGGTGTGGGCGGCGTCACCGGCGTGATTACGTCTTTCGGCTTGCAGCCCTGAAACACCAGAGCTGCAGGCAGAAGGACGAGAAGAAGTAAATTCTTGACAGACATTATTTTTCAGCTTTACAAGTCTTACGGAAGTTTCCGCCGAGCTGTGACCATCCGGCAGCAGGACCGGTTGCGGATCCCTTGATTGCGGAGAGCGTGGGCTTGTCTTCCTTGATACCGGTGCAGTAGATGGTTCCGTCAGGACCGATGGCAGGGGAAGAGCAGAGGCTCTGGCCCAGGGTCGCTTCTGCGACCTTCTTGCCTTCCGGACTTAGTTTCACCAGCTTGGCGGCAGTCTTGTCAGGAGCGGTCTCGTTGTAATATACAGCACCGCTGTTGTCCACGGCTGCGCAACCAACCACCTCGTTGCCCTCGCAAGGAGCGAACCATTTCTTTGCTCCGTTCGGAGTTACGGCGGTAACGCCGGCGCTTGTCGTCACATAGATGGTTCCGTTGGGACCGAGTACGGCGCCGTAGCTGTAATACATCCTGTTTTCACCTTCGAGGTCGAGAGTCCACTCGGGAGACGTACCGGCGCTCTTGTCGTACTTGCTCAGGTCGTAGCAGTGCAGTACCGCATTCGCGGCAGCGGAGCCAGCGCCTTCGGCCTTGCCGAAGAGGATGTAGACCTTGTTGCCGTCTACGGCCATGTAGCTGGTGAATCCGATTTCCGTGTTCTTGGTTCCTATGTATCCGAGCATGTAGGCGTCCTGACCGGCGTCGGGTCCGGAGTGCTTCCATTGACCGCCGTTCTTCCAGTAGACACGCGTGCCGTACTTGGTGTCGGTGTGGACGATGAGGTCCTCATCCTTGGTTGCAGCGAAGCCTCCGTGGGAGCCGCGCTTGACCTTCAGGTAATCGTAGTAGGAACCGTCACCCTTGTTGATAATGAGACCGTTGTCGGCTCCGGAACCATTAGGGCCGCTGCCGGGCCACAGCGAAGGGGCGTCGGCGGCAGAAGGATTCCTCTTGGTGGCAACGAAAATCTGATCCTTGAACACCACCGGAATGACGTTGATGAACCATCCGTAAGCATAAGGATAGTACCACTTTTGGCTACCGTCGGGTTTGACGGAGTAGATACCGGCTTCGGTTGCTCCGGTCTTGTCCTGGGCGTCCTTGTTGCCGACTGCCAGGTAAACGTTGCCGTCTGCATCCACGGAAGGAGTGCAGCTGCTGAAGTTCTTCGTGGTGGCAGGGTGGTGGGCTCCGGCGTCGAAGCTCCATTTCTGCTTGCCGTCGTTGCCTATTGCAACCAGATGCAGGCCGCTGGAGAAGGCGTATACGGTCTTTCCGTCAGGGCTGACGGCAGGAGATGTGAAGATGACGTCTCCGTCGGTGTCGTACGAGGTGGACCAGAGGACCTCGATGGAGTCGCTGTTCCGTTCTACGTGTACGATCTTGGAGACGGTGCCTTTACCCCTCTGGTTGTCGGTGACGGTGAGGGTGACCTCTATGTCGCCGGACTCGTTGAACTGGAACTTGGGGTTCTGCTCGGTAAGCACGTTTGCGCCAATCTTCCATTCCCAAGCGACAATCTTGCCGTCGGGGTCGGAGGACTTGTCGGTAAACTGCACCTCGTCGCCGGCCGTGATGCCGCTGGCAGGAGAATAGCTGAAGTCCGCAGTAGGACGCACGTTGGTATCCTGGACCTTGATTATCTTGGTGCAGGTGCCGGCGACGCCGCAGTCGGCTACAGCCGTAAGGGTGATTTCCTTGTCGCCGGGGGTGTCGAAGGAGAGCGGTTTCTCCAGCTGCTTGCCCCAGACATGCTCGGAACCCCATTCCCACTTGCACGCAGTAATCACGTCGTTGGCGCACGTGGAAATGTTGGTGATAGTGATGTCCTCGTAGATCTCGTACACGTCCTTGTCCGTGGTGAAGTCGGCATAGACCGTTACCACGGGCTTCTGGCAGGCAGCCATGGCCAGCAAGGCAAGAGAACTGAGGAATGCTATGCTAAATCTTTTCATAATCAAAAGTATTATTCATTACCAACCGGGATTCTGCTTCAGTGCTTCATTCTTCTGAATCACAATCTCGGGCACGGGATAAATGTACATGTTGTCATTCCATTTGCGGGGCATCTCGTAACCGAGCAGGTAGCCGCCGGCAGGGTCGTCGGCAATCTTGACGGCCTTCTGGTTGGCATTGAGAGTCATGGCGATGGACTTGTAGGTGCCGCTCTTCTGGTAGTCGGCATCCTCGGTCACGTACACGTCGTTCACGCCGTCGCCGTTGATATCGACGGGGGTGTCGAGGGCCGGAATGTACACGCCGTCCCAGGGTGCGTTCTGCCAGTTGCTTCCGCATGACCAGCGCTTGAGGTCGGTGAGGCGGAAGCCCTCGAGGATGAGCTCGATGGCCCTTTCGCGGCGAATCTCAAGTATAACGGGGCTGGTAACGTTGGGATAGAAGGTTTTCTGCAGATATGTATCCACGACGGTCGGCAGCTTGTCGAGGTCGCCTCCGGTGATGCCGGCGCGGCGGCGCAGGGCACCGATGGTCTTGCTCCAGTCGTCGGCGGTGATGGTGCCGAGCTCGGCCTTCGCCTCGGCGTAGTTCAGGAGAACCTCGGCATAACGCATCAGTGGTACGTCATTGTCGTTGGAACGGGCGTTGTCGTAGCCGACGTCGTCCATGACGTACTTGGTGTACTGGTAGCCGGTGAGCGAGAGGCTCATGTCGGGAGCGGTCTTCTCGTAGGAGCCGGTGTTGTTCTTGCGGGTGTAGTCGGCGCCGCGTATGGTCTGGCACAGGCGTGCGTCACGTCCTGCAGTCTCCTGCGCGAAGGTCTTGTATGCACCGGTGGAGGTCTTCTCGTTGTAGATGGTACCGTCGGCGTTGAGGTAGGTCTTCGCGAAGGCGCGGGTCATCGAGAGGTGGGGACCGTAAGAGGTGGAGTTGTAGTACCAGTTGGCTTCGCCCAGGCGGGAGAGGTCCTTGCTCTGCATGTAGGCAAGCATCACCTCTTCGGCTACGGGGGCGTCGCTGATGAACAGGTCGCGGTAGGCGCCGCGGCCGCCGGACTCATATACGGTGCCGGTGTGCAGCTTGTAGGGGCCGTAGGACATCACTTCAAGTGCGGCGTCAGCGGCTGCCTGCAGCAGTTCGTCGGCAGAGATGGTGCAGCCCTCGAGATACTGGGCGCCATATGTGCTGCCCTTTGCGTGATACTTGCGGAAGGTGCCTTCGAACAGGCAGATACGGCTCTTCAGGGCCAGCGCCGTCCATTTGTTCACGGTGTTGGCGGAAGGAGTCAGGCCGGTAGCCAGGATGTTATCGGCGGCGAAGTCAAGATCCTCCATGATGTGGGTGATTATGACGTCGCGGTTGTCCTGGGTCTTGTAGAGTTCCTCGTCCGTGGGGTCGAGGGGCTTGTCTATCCAGGGGACGTTGCCGTAGGTGACCAGCTTGTCGTAATAGAGCAAAGCGCGGAACAGGCGGGCGATGCCGGTGTAGTTGTTGCGCACCTCCTCGGGCACGTCGGGGTCTACGTTGTACTTGATGAAGTAGTTGACGTTGCGTATGCTGCCCCAGCTCCACGAGGTGGAGGTGTTGACGGTATATGCGCCTTGCTCGTACGTGCCTATGTTCATCTTTGCCGAATGGTCATGCATCACATTGATCTTGTGCGCGTTTGAGTAGTCCGGCAGATATGTGTAGAAGCCGTAGGTGTAGCTGCGGAGTCCGGATTCGTCGCCGAATACGATGGCGCGGCCGGCTTCGGCCTGCGGATCTTCGGTGAGGTCGCAGGAAACGGCCGCAAGGCCCAGGACGACGAATGAAGAAAGGATGTATACTAATTTTTTCATTGCTGTTCCTCCTTACTGCTTTTCAATGATTACGCACCTGTCAAGTTCAGCATCATCGTCATGGCCAACGTTGGTGCGAACCACGAAGCGGTCACTGCTGACGCCCAGCTCCTTGAGGTACTCGATGACGGCGTTGGCACGCGCCTCGGCGAGAGTCTTGTTGCCTTCTTCCGTGCCGGTGCCTGCATCTGCCTTACCGCAGAGGGTAAGCTTGACGCCTTCTCCCTTGGCGTTGAGCCTGCGTACGGCATCTCTCAGGTGTACCTTTTCAAGGTTGGTAAGGGTGCTGCTGTTGATATCGAAGAAAATGGAGACCGGCATAAGAGATTCTTTCTCAACTATGCGCTCCTGTACGGCCGGCTTGCTCTGGAGCTTCTTGAGTTCTGCCCTGGCGTCTGCCGCCTCATTCTGTGCGGCTTCTTTCTCTGCAAGGGCCTTCCGGAGTTGCTCCTGTGCTATCCTTGCATCTTCTGCTGCGCGGGCGCTCTCGGCCTTCAGCGCTGCAAGCGTGGCGGCGGCATCAACTGCAGCCTTTGCTGGAGCTGCCGCAGATGCAATCTGGCCGAAGGTGATTTTGACGCCGAGGCTGACGCTCTTCATGGTGGGGAAGTTGTAACCGTCGCCGGTAGTGGAGAGAACGCTGTCGTTACCGTAGATGTTGGCGGTTACGTCTATGTCGCGTGTCCACTTGTACATGGGCGACCAGGTCCAGAGGTTCTCTCCCGCAACGAAGACGGAAACCTTCTGGAGTCCGATCTTGCGGGTAATCTTCTCGGGAAGGTTGTAACCGAGCTGTACGCTCTTGAGGCGGATGTAGGACGCATC
Organism: uncultured Bacteroidales bacterium; assembly: GCA_947305645.1. Taxonomy (GTDB): domain Bacteria; phylum Bacteroidota; class Bacteroidia; order Bacteroidales; family UBA932; genus Cryptobacteroides. The sequence goes on from CAMZEC010000029.1 coordinate 16,691, forward strand.
CTGCAGGTACCTCGTATTCGCGTTCACCCTACCCTTGTAGAAAGGTGCGAAGTAGCCGGTGTAGCGGGGCAGATAGGCGTCGGGGTTTTCTTCCGTCCAGTAGTTACCGAGGTGCCAGGAAGGCATCTGGTTGTAAGGCCTGTTGTACATGCCCCAGAATGCGGAGGACTCGTTGTCCGGATACCAGTCCTGCTTGCCCACGCCCTGGAAGAAGGCGTTGGCGAATATGCCGGCCCACTCGAAGTCGAAGCCGAAAGAGTAGATGAAGCGGGGCGAACTGTTACCGATGATCCTGCGGTCGCCCGGATCGTCGGCGGTGTTTTTGCCGCGGTCTATGTAGCCGTTGCCGTTAAGGTCCTCGAAGCGCATGTGTCCGGGGAGCGGTACATAGTTCTCGGTCTGCTGCATCAGGTCGTTGTAGTGAGTCTTTCCTGCGGCCACGGCCATCGCCTCGTCGGCGTCGATCTGATCCTGAGTCTGATAGAGTCCGTTGCAGACGAAGCCCCAGATGTCGCCTATTCTCATGCCCTCGTAGTAGGAGGTGTTGTAGGCGTTGTTGCTCAGCGACTTGGTGTCGTTGTTGTACTTGTCGATGATGGATACGTAGTCGGCCAGGGTGGCGTGGATGCCATACTTGAACGGCTTGCCGGCCAGGGTGCCCGAGTCGTCCCATCCGAGCTCGAGTTCGAAGCCGCGGGTGGTCATCTCGGCGTAGTTGCCCTTAGGCGAAGAGGCTCCGAAGACGTCCGGCAGGGTTGGGCCTACAGTGTACATGTTCAGGGTCTTGCGTGAATACAAGTCGCCGCTGAAGTTGAGCCTGCCGGAAAGGAAGCTCAGGTCTATGCCGCCGTCCAGGGTCCGGGCCGTCTCCCAGGTAAGGGATTCGGGAATAGGCGAAGGAGCGGAGGTGTAGCTTACTTTCTGGCCGTTGATGATGGTGGTGTTGTCGAAGTTGAAGGTCTCGTCGTAGGCGTAGACTCCGACGTTACTGTTACCGAGCGAGCCGTAAGAGGCGCGGAGCTTGATGTTGGAGACGATGCTCTTGTCCACGTTGAACCATGGCTCCTGGCTGATGCGCCAGCCGGCGGAGACTGAAGGGAAGAACGCCCAGCGCTGACGGGCGGGGAACTTGGATGATCCGTCGTAGCGGCCGTTGATTTCGAGCAGGTATCGCTCGTCGAAGTTGTAGTTCAGGCGGAAGAACGCGCCGACGGTGCGCCACTTGGAGTAGTCGCCCTCGATGGCCTTGTTGTCAACGCCCAGAGCCAGCATGATGTTGTCCACATTGGGCGAAAGGAGGCCGTCGTTATAAGCGTAGGTGCTCTTGAAGGTCTGCTGCTCGTAGTTGTAACCCACCAGGGCTTTCACGTTGTGCTTGCCCCAGCTGTCTTCGTACTCCACGTATTCGTTGGTGGCGAGGTAGTCGTATGAGCGGAGTGTTTCGCTGATGTAGTCAGCCAGACCCTTGATCTCCGCGAGCGATTCGGTCACGCCCTCATACCTCGAGAAAGGAGAAGGGAGACGGTGTACGTGGGTATCGTAGGCACGGGCCCGGTAGGTGAAGTCGGCGTTGAGCCTCAGGCGCTTGTCGAAGAACGTCGCCTTGGCGCCCACGGTGTTCTGGGCCTGGCGGTTGACGTAGGTGCGGTTGCTGCCTCCGTAGAGTATGTCGCCGACCGAATACACGCCGCTGTATGTAAGGCTGCCGTCCGGGTTGAGGATGGGGGAGCAGGGGTGGCCTTCATCGGCTATGTTACGCCAGATGTTGCCGCCGCCCTCGCTCTGGGTCTCAGGCATCACGTATTTACTGTAGGCGATATCTGTGTTGGACGTAATCTTGAGCCAGGGGGTCACCTGGAAGCCAACCTTCACGCGCCCGTTGTAGAGCTTGTAGGAGTCGGGGTTGACCTGGCTGTCGAACAGGCCGTTGTTGTCGTACAGACGGGCCGATACGTAGTAATCGAACCTGTCGTCGGCACCCGAAACCGAAAGGTTGTGCGTCTGGGTGAAGGTGAAATCCTTGTACAGGGCGTCGTAGTAGTCGGTACCGGTGTGATAGTAGAGCCAGCGGCCCTTGGTGCCGATGGATCCGTCGGAGACCAGGGTCTCGTAGTTTCCGCTCTCGGCCCTCTGGCGGTATTCCTCCAGCCATGCCATGGAGAATTCCATGGTCTTGTTGATGGCTGTGGGGTTGCTGCCCTTATAGTTGTACCAGGACATGTAGAAGTGCTCTGCCCAGGTGTAACCGTCGGAAACCACGTCTGGCATGGCCGTAGGGGTCTCGAAGGAGAGGTTGGTCTGGTAAGTCACGGTAGCGGTTCCCTTCTTGGCGTTCTTGGTGGTGATGAGAACCACGCCGTAAGGGGCCCTGGAGCCGTAGATTGCCGATGATGCCGCATCCTTCAGCACGGACACGCTCTCGATGTCGTTCGGGTTAAGCAGGGAGGCGTTGCCCTCTACGCCGTCGATGAGAACCAGCGCGCTGCCGCCCTGGCCGATGGAGGTGGTGCCTCGGATGTTGAATGAAGGCGAGGAGTTCGGACGTCCGTCGGTGAACTTGAGGTTGAGGTTGGCCACTCGGCCCTGGAGCATCTGCGCCAGGTTGGCGTTGGGGCGGCCCTCGAAGGTGTCTTCTCCCACCTGTGCCACCGCACCGGTGAGGTTGGCCTTCTTCTGCGTGCCGTAGCCAACGACCACGACTTCTCCCAGGAGCTCCTGGTCAGGGGCCAGGGAGACGTCGATCCTGGTGCGGCCGCGTACGGGAACCGAAACCGTCTGGTAGCCGATACTCTGGATAGACAAAGTAGCGTTTGCGGGAACGGAGATGGTGTAGTCGCCGTTTATGTCGGTGGCCACGCCGGTAGACGTTCCCTCAATCATTACACCAGCTCCGATGACCGGGACGCCCTGGTCGTCCAGGACACGTCCGGATACGGTAATCTTACCGGCACCCTGTCCTCCTCCCTGCGCGAACGCGGGAAGGGCCATCGACAGAAGCACCAGCATCAAAACAAAGATTTTGGTTTTCATGAATGATGGTTAAGATTGAATAGTTATAAAGTTTTAGGCGAATTATTCAACCACCAAAGTTATGAAAAAAAACGTTATCTTTGGATTTCTGAAAGAAATCAATTCCAAATGGCGAAATCATCGGAAGATACTCCGCTGCTGAAGCAGTACTTTTCCATAAAGGCACAGAACCCGGAAGCCCTTCTGCTGTACCGGGTTGGCGATTTTTATGAGTGTTATTCCGACGATGCCGTGACCCTGAGCAAGGTGCTCGGCATGGTACTCACCCGCCGCTCCAACGGCGAAAAGGGAGATACCGAGATGGCCGGCTTCCCGCATCACGCCATGGATACCTACCTTCCCAAGCTGGTACGCGCCGGCTTCAAGGTGGCCATCTGCGATCAGCTGGAAGACCCCAAGCTGGTGAAGACCAAGCTGGTCAAGCGAGGCGTGACGGAAATTCTCACCCCCGGCGTCGCTTTCGGCGAGACCATGCTGGAGAGCCGGGAGCACAACTGGCTGGCCGGACTCGACTTCGACGGCCCCGAGTGCGGAGCGGCCTTCCTGGACGTCTCTACCGGCACCTTCAAGGTGGCCCAGGGCAGCACGGACTACATCGCCACCCTGCTCTACAGCTTCCGCCCCAAGGAGCTGGTGGTGCAGCGGGACGTGTTCCGTGCTGTCAAGGAGAAGTACCCCGATTTCTTCGTTTCCGCAATAGACGAGTGGGCCTTCGTGCAGGAGGCTGCAACCGAGAAGCTCTGCAGCCAGCTGAACGTAAGCTCGCTGAAGGGATTTGCGGTAGACCGCTATCCGCTGGCCCTCTGCAGCGCCGGCGCCCTGGTGTTCTACCTCGAGCAGACGCACCACGTGGGCCTGGGGAACATCTGCAGCATCAGCCGCATTGACGAGGGGAGCTTCGTCTGGATGGACCGCTTCACCATACGCAACCTGGAAATCTTCCAGAGCAACGCCGGACGCGAAGGCGTGTCGCTGGTGGACGTGCTCGACCGCTGCAGCTCGCCCATGGGCTCCCGCCTGCTGCGCGAGTGGCTCTCCCTGCCTGTGCTGGACATTCCCACCCTGAACGGCCGCTACGACGTGGTGCAGTTCTTCTGCGACAACGAGGAGGCGCTGGACGACGCCCGCGCGCGCATCTCCGACATAGGCGACCTCGACCGCATCACGGCGCGCGCCGCCACCGGCAAGATCAACCCCCGCGAGATGATGCAGCTGGCCCGCTCCCTGGACCAGATGACGCCGCTGCGGGGCATGTGCAGCGACACGGGCATTGCCGCCCTGGACAAGCTGGCCAAGGGCATCAAGGACACCGACCCGCTGCTGAAGCGCATACGCGAAACGATGGCGGAGAATCCCGCTGCGCAGCTCGGCAAGGGAGACATCATCGCCCCCGGGGTGTCGGCCCGGCTGGACGAACTCCGCAGCATTTCCCGCGGAGGCAAGGACTACCTGCAGCAGATGCAGAACCGCGAGGTCGAACGCACCGGCATAAGCTCCCTCAAGATAGGCTACAACAACGTTTTCGGCTATTACATCGAGGTCCGCAACACCTACCGCGACCAGGTGCCGCCGGAGTGGATACGCAAGCAGACCCTGGTGGGCTGCGAACGCTATATCACCGAGGAGCTGAAGGATTACGAAAGCAAGATACTGTCGGCCGAGGGCTCCATCTACGAGCTGGAGTCGGGCCTTTACGGCGCCCTGGTAGCCGATGTGCAGAAACGCATCAAGGACATTCAGGCCAATTGCCTGGTAGTGGCCACGCTGGACGTGCTGCAGAGCTTCGCCCGGCAGGCTCTGGACCGCGGGTACTGCCGCCCGGTGATGGACAAGTCGCTGTCTTTCGACATCAAGGCGGGCCGGCATCCGGTGATCGAGACCATGATGGGCCCGGGCGAGGAATACGTGCCCAACGACATCTCCATGGACAGCAAGCGCGAGCAGATTATGGTACTGACCGGCCCCAATATGGCAGGTAAGTCGGCCCTGCTGCGCCAGACGGCCCTCATAGTGCTGATGGCGCAGGCGGGCTCCTTCGTGCCGGCGCGCGAAGCCCGGATAGGCCTGTTCGACAAAATCTTCACCCGCGTGGGCGCCACCGACAACATCTCACGGGGCGAATCCACCTTCATGGTGGAGATGCTGGAGACGTCCATGATCATGCACAACCTCTCCGAGCGCTCGCTGGTGCTTATGGACGAAATCGGCCGCGGTACGTCGACCTACGACGGCATGTCCATCGCACGTGCGCTCATAGAATATACCCACGACCACGGGCACGGCGCCAAGACCCTCTTCGCCACGCACTACCACGAGTTGAACGACATGGAGAACCACTTCCCGCGTGTGCACAACTGGCATATCGCCGTGAAGGAGGAGGGGCACGACGTCATCTTCCTGCGCAAGCTGGAGCGGGGTGGAGTGGCCCACAGCTTCGGCATCCACGTGGCCCGCATGGCCGGCATGCCGCAGGAGGTTATACGCTCGGCGGAGCGCACCCTGCGGGAGCTCGAGAGGCGTGAGAAGAATGCCGACGCGCTCTCCAAAGACACAGCGGAAGACGGCAGCGTGCAGCTTTCCTTCTTCCAGCTGGACGACCCGGTGCTGAGTTCCCTGCGCGAGCAGCTGCTGGCCGCCGACCTGGACAACATGACCCCCCTTAAGGCCTTCGACCTGCTGCGCAAGCTGCGCGAAGAGGTTGGAGCCGACAAATGATTCCGATGATGAAACGATTGATAACTATACTTGGAGCACTTGCGCTCTGCCTGGGCCTGCAGGGCCAGGATTACATGGTTCCTGAGCTCGCCGACGCCCTGATGGCAGACCGTATGAGGGTTGGCGGAAACCTTATCCCCTACAGCCACGGCGACCTTTCCGAGACGCCTGCGCCAAAGGGCTACAAGCCGTTCTATATCAGCCATTACGGCCGTCACGGAAGCCGCCACACGTGGGCCGGCGACCGCTATGAACTGCTGTTCGGCATCTTCGGCAAGGCCGACAGCCTCGGCATACTCAGCGACAAGGGCCGTGCCGCCTGGCGAGAGTCCGAACTCGTCTACGAGGCCTGGAACGGCATGGACGGACGCCTTTCGCCGCGCGGAGTGGAGGAGCATAAGGGCATAGCGCACAGGATGGTGAAACGCTATCCGCAAGTGTTCAAGGGGACGCCGAAGATCCGCGCCAATTCCAGCACCGTGCAGCGCTGCCTGGTAAGCATGTCCGCTTTCACTTCCGCCATGGCGTCCGATGTCCCCAGGGCTCAATGGAGCTTCGACACCGGGGAAAAGATTATGGAGTATATTGGCGATACCGGTACCGCCACGCCCGACGTGAACGACCTGCGTGCCACCCTCAGGCACCGGAACTGGGATTTCCAGGCGGACAGCTGCACCGTGCTGGGTCGTTTCTTTACGGATTCCCTTGCCGCCGCCCGGCTGGTTCCGAGCGTGAACAAATTCAACCAGGCGCTGCTGCACGTGGCCACCATCAGCCGCTGCTGGGACGTTGAAGACTATATCCTTCCGGAAATGGACTTCAATCTGCTGTACCAGTATTATTCATACGATGCCCACCGCACCTTCGCCAAATACGGCGACGCCGCCGAAATCAGCCGCGAGCGCCTGGCTTCGGCCCACCTGCTTGTGGATGACTTCGTGGCCAAGGCCGACGAGGCCGTTGCGGGCGGCGGGCCGGCGGCGGACCTGCGTTTCGGCCACGACTACCCTCTGCATGTGCTGGTGGCGTACCTGGGCATCGAGGGCCCGGGCAGCAAGCTTAACTTCGACGAGGTTGACAAGTACTGGTGGCAGTGGCGCGAGCTCTGCATGGCATCCAACCTGCAGATGGTTTTCTACCGCAACAAGGCCGGGCATGTTCTGGTCAAGTTCCTTTACCAGGAGCAGGAGCGCCGCCTGCGCAAGCTGGATAGCTTCAGCGGTCCTTATTACGAATGGGATGTGGTACGCGCCAACTTGGACGGATTCAGGCGATGAAGAAGGTTTTGATTATCACATATTACTGGCCGCCGACCGGTGGCAGCGGGGTGCAGCGCTGGGTCAAGTTCAGCAAGTACTTGCGCCGCTTCGGCTGGGAGCCTGTGATCTACACCCCGGAGAATCCGGAGCAGCTGGCCACAGATGAGAGTCTGCTTAAAGAGCTGCCGGAGGATTTGACTGTGCTGAAGCGTCGCATTTTGGAACCGTACGCTTTGTACCGCAAGCTCTTCGGGGGCGGTGCCGCTTCGAAGGGAGAGGGCGTGAATCCGCTGAACCAGCAGAAAAAGAGCTTCAAGCAGAAGCTGGCGGTGTTCCTCAGGGGCAACCTTTTCTTCCCTGACCCCCGTGCTGGCTGGGTGTGCCCTTCCGTGGCCTTCCTTTCCAGGTACTTGAAGGAGCATCCCGTCGACGCCATCGTCACCACCGGCCCGCCGCACTCCATGCACCTTATCGGAATGAAACTCCGCCGCCGTACCGGCATTCGCTGGATAGCGGATTTCCGTGACCCGTGGACGGAGATGCATTATTTCAAGCATATGGGCCTGCTGCCCTGGACCGCCGCCCGGCACCGCCGCGTGGAGCAGAGGGTGCTGGATGAGGCGGATACCGTAATCGCCGTTTCCGCTCCTGTCCGCGACGACTTCCAGGCGCGCACCACCACGCCCGTGGTGCTGATTACCAACGGCTTCGATGAGGACGATTTTGCCGCCGTGCCTCCTGTGCTGCCCGCCGACACCTTCGTTCTGGCGCATACCGGCCTCTTTGCCTCCGACGGCAACCCGCTGGCTCTTTGGGATGTGCTTGCGCGAAAGTGCAGCTCGGACGCCAGTTTCCGTGCCCAGTTGCGAATCCGCCTGGCCGGCAAGACCGACCCGGAGATTCTGGAGGCGCTTGCAAACCGCGGGCTTACCGCCAACGTCGAGAATCTGGGCTATCTGCCTCATCAGGAGACGGTTGCCCTGCAGCGAAGTGCCAACGTGCTGCTGCTGCCGTTGCGGCAGGAACCGGAGTACGCCAAGGCGCTGCCGGGCAAGATCTTCGAGTATCTTGCCGCCCGCCGGCCTGTGCTGGGAATAGGCCAGGAAGGTGGTGCCGCTGCGGCCGTACTCAAAGACTCCGGAGCCGGGGTCATGTACGACTGGGACCGTGTGGAGCCTGTGCGCAACTTTATTGACAGCGCATGGGAGAGGCATCTTCAGGGCGCCGATTCGGCTCCCGCCGGAGATATTGCCGGGTATTCAAGGCTTGCGTTGACTGAAAAACTCACCGGAATATTATGAGTTCAGTTTCTGTTTCTGTTCCAATGTCGTGCGCCCGCTGCGGCAAAGAAGCCGAGCAGCTTGTGTACAGGCACATTGACGCCGTCTCCGAGCCTGAGCTGAAGGCTAAGGTTCTGAGCGGAGAACTGTTTGTGTTTACCTGCCCGGCTTGCGGCCACAAGAGTCTCATTACTTTCCCGGTAATCTACCGTGACGAGCATCTTCTGGCGTGCCTTTCAGACCGGAATCTTTCCGTAGAGGGCCTCGAGGGCGTTGCGGGCCGCAGGGTTTCCGATGTGGGCTCGCTGATAGAGAAGGTTAAGATTTTCGACGCCGGGCTGGATGATGTGCCCATGGAATTCTGCAAGTTCGTAACCCGTCAGGAACTGGGGAAGGATGTGGATCTGAAGTTCTTGCGTGTGGACGGAGCCGACAACGATATTATTTTTACCTATCCCGAGAACGGTCAGATGCAGATGCTGGCCGTGGGCTTCAATGTTTACGAAGACTGCTGCGCCATCGTCGGCCGCAACCCTGCCTTTACCGGGGGCATGAGCGGTCTGGTATGCGTCGACCGGGAGTGGGCGGAACAATTTTTACGCTGATGAAGAAGAATCTTTTGATATGTCTGGGGATAGTGCTGGGCTTCCTGGTGCTGTCTTATGCTTTTGTGCCTCAGTTGCTGGAGGGTAAGATTGTGAACCAGAGCGATATTTCCGGCTGGCAGGGGATGTCGCATGAGAAGCTGGAGTGGGACAGGGCGCATCCGGGAGAGCCGGCGGCGTGGACGGGTGCTATGTTCAGCGGAATGCCTACGACGACTATCCAGGCGTCAACTAAGGGAGACTGGACTCAGAAGATTTATGACGTGTTGCTTACGGGTAAGCGGCCGGCGACTTATTTGTTTATATCTCTTCTTGGCGCCTTCCTGTTGTTCCTGGCTTTCGGAGTTAATCCTGTTATTGCCGCCTTCGGCGCCATTGCCGTTACCTTCTGCTCGTACAACATCCAGATTATCCAGGTGGGCCACAATACCAAGATGCAGGCCCTGGCTTTCGCCCCGTGGGTATTGGCCGCCGTAGTTTATACGTACCGCGCAGCAACGGCGTCTGCGGGTGCCGGGAGCTGGCTACGTCCAATCCTCGCTTCGCTGCGGCTGAGTAACGCCAGCCCCCGGCACCCGTCTGCCGCTACTGTAGCTGCGCGAACCATTTTTGGTTCGTCGCTATTCGGACTGGCGCTGAGCATGCAGATCAAGGCCAATCACCCGCAGATATCGTACTACCTGGCGATAATGATCATTATTTATGTGGCGGTGCTGCTGGTATCGCTTCTTAGGCAGAAGGCTTCGCTCAAGGGCTTCTGGATTGCATCGGCGCTGCTGCTGGTGATGGGTGTCGCGGGCATAGGCACAAACGCCATCAAGCTCTTGCCTACATGGGAATACACCCCGCACTCCATGCGCGGCGGCACCACCGTCAAGGCGGCCGACGACGGCGCCTCCCGCAAGGGCCTCGACATCGATTATGCCACCGCATGGTCTTACGGCTGGGAAGAACTGCCCAACATCGCCATTCCCAACTACAACGGCGGAGCCTCTTCCGGCCCCCTCGGTATGGATTCGGAAACCGTCCAACTCCTCAAGCGGGCAGGCCAGACAAACCTCAAGCAGGTCAGCAAGCATCTGCCTACATACTGGGGCCCCCAGCCCTTCACCGCCGGACCTATGTACATGGGTGCCGTGACCGTGTTCCTTTTCATCCTCGGCCTCTGCTGGTACAAGGGGAAAGAGCGCTGGTGGGCGGTAATTGCGTCCCTGCTGGCGGTGCTGCTCGCCCTTGGCAGTCACTTCCTGTGGTTCACCAGGCTGTTCTACGACTGGGTGCCGCTGTACAATAAATTCCGCACGGTCTCAATGGCTCTCGTGGTGCTTCAGTTCACCCTGCCCGTGCTGGGCTTCCTGATGCTCGACGGCATCGTAAAGGATGCCTCCGGTGCCAAGCCGCTCAGGTGTAAGGTGCTGATTTCCGGTGGAATATCTGCCGGCCTGCTGCTCCTGTTGGCCCTCCTGCAGAGCATGTTCGGCACGTTCTCCGGAGCTGCCGACGCCGGCCAGCCGGAGATTCTCACGAACGCCCTTGCCGCCGACCGATACCACCTCCTCTGGGCCGACACTTTCCGCTCGCTGCTGCTGGTGGTCGCCGCCGTACTGTTGCTGGTTTGGGGGGCTGGAGCGCAATCCGCTGAAGCTCAGCTGGTTGATGATTCTGCCTGCACGAAAAATGATGCAGGCAAAAACGGTAAGTCGATAACTGGTAGCAACTTACGCTCCAGCGGTCAAATGGTTGGAGGCCGTCGGATGGCCGGAGCGGCGCTGGTGGGGGTGCTGGTGCTGGCCGACCTCTTCATGGTGGGCAAGCGCTACCTGGGGCCTGACGATTTCGTGAGCCCCAAGTCCTTCCAGAGCCAGTTCAGCAAGCGGCCGGTGGATGAAATGATCCTGGCCGACACTGACCCTTCGTACCGAGTGCTCGACCTCACAGTAAACGTTTTCAACGACTCGCATCCGTCCTACTGGCACAAAAACATAGGCGGATACTCTCCTGCCAAGCTCCAGCGGTATCAGGAGTACATAGATGCCCGAATCGCTCCGGATATCTCCCGCTTGTCCAAAGCGATTTCCGGTGCTGCCACCGTAGAGGAGGCCGAAGAGAGGTTGCCGTACCTGGAGAGCCTGGCGTCGCTCAACTGCCGGTATATCATTGTGGGTGAGAACAATCCGCCGCTGGAATATAAATATGCCCGCGGTAACGCCTGGTTCGAAGACGGCTCACCTGTACAATTGACATCGTATACCCCCGACAAGCTGGAGTACAACTACTCGAGCGCGACTGGCGGGCTGGCGGTGTTCAGTGAGGTTTACTATCCTGCCGGGTGGGTAGCCCGCCTGGAAGACGGCACCCAGCTGCCGGTAGAACTGTATGGCGGCGGATCGGATGAGCTTGGCGCCGTTGCGGCAGGCGTGCTCCGCTGCATCGACCTTCCCGCCGGCGAGCATCAGCTTACCATGAGCTTCGAGCCCACGTCTTACTCACGCGGAGAGGCCATCTCCCGCGCCTGTTCCATATTATTGATTCTGCTGGTGCTCGGCGCTGCCGTAAGCTATTTTGCCCCGAAAGCGCTGTAGGTGCTGGTGAAACTCCTGCGGCCAACGCGAACGATGTTGAGGCCGGATACGCCACCGTCGAGTGGCGTGCCCACAGGGCCGGCGGTGATGAGCTTGATGTCTCCCCAGCTGGAATTGTAGGCCTTGTGGGTGTGGCCTGCAAACACTGCGCTCACGCCGAACTTCTGGAACAGCTCGAGATATTCCGTCCTCTTGGGCTTGGAGAAGTTGAAGTAATCTTCGTTTTCGTCTATGCTCTCGCGGAAGATAGGGCAGTGGGTGAAGAGGAAAATATACCTCGAGCCCTGTGCCGCTTTGAGCTCATCAACCAGCCAGATAAGCTGGTCTGCTTCCTGGTCTTCGATTCCGTCCTTGATGCAGCAGCTGTCGAAGCCGATGAAGGCGCAGTCGTTCAGTTTGAACGAGAAGCGGTCGTAACCGTTGAATTCCACGAACATTTCGTGGTTTGACCTGGTCCAGGGGCGCATGTCGTGATTGCCGGGAAGGGCGTACACGGGGATGTTGCGGTTGATAGACTCTATGTTGTTTGTATAAACGTACTTCTGGCGCAGGTCCTGGGCATCGTTTACAAGGTCACCGGTAATTATCACGGCTTCCGGCCTTACACGGTTGACTACCTTGACGGCCTGCTTCATGAGTGAATCGGAGTAAGAATAATCATCAGTTTTGTCCATAAATCCCACCTGGGGATCGGAGAGCTGGACAAAAGTAAAACTCTTGGGGCCGCAAGAGGCCAGAACGAGAGCCGCGGCGGCGGCGAGTACTATTTTCTTCATGTTTTCAGTTTCAATTTTGCAAATATAACAATATCTTTGCAAAAAAGACTGAGCTATGGCCGACAACGATTGGAAGTCCCGCCTCGGGGTGGTCTATTCCACAAATCCGGATTTTAAATACGAGCAAGCCGCAGAGGAAGAAGCGGAAACGCTTGCTCCCGGCAAGCAGCGCCTCATAGTCCGCATAGACCGCCGCCAGCGCGCCGGCAAGCAGGTTACGCTGGTCGAAGGCTTCGTGGGCAAATCGGAGGATCTCGCCGCCCTGGCCAAGACCCTTAAGACAAAATGCGGAGTAGGAGGAACGGCAAAAGACGGAGAAATCACCATCCAGGGAGACCTCAGGGAAAAGGTTACCGCTTTGCTTCAGTCGATGGGATACAACGCAAAAAGGGGTAATTGATGCCGGATCTGTTCAAAGGGGGAAGCCTGGACATGTCTATGTCGCCGGTTCCGCACGAGGCCGCCAGCCTTGTGTGGGGCGACTGCCTGGTAAATCGTATCGCGGTTCTAATCACTCTTGTCCTGTTCCTCGTAGAGCTTACAGATCTGCTGCGGCTTATGCCCTCTTTGCTTCGATGCTTAACCCGCTGGAAGGGTAATCTGGAGCTGGAACACAGCGTAAACCTTGCACGAACCCGCAATACGGTTTCGCTCGTTACGGCTCTGGCTTTTTGTATCGCAGCCGACCACTGGGGGCTCGTTGCTCCGTCGTTCAAGACAGATCTGCCGGCAGAATTCCAGCTCGCCGTCACAATCGGGATTGTTTCCGGATATGTCATCCTGCGGCGTCTGATAAATCTGGCTTCGCCCTTCCGGGGCTTCTACAATGAATTCAACTCATGCCTGAGGCACAGTCTCTATAATTATCAGATTCTGCTCAGTGTTCTTATGATCCTTACCCACCTCCTGCTTGTTGCCCTCCGGGCGCCGTATGAGGCGGGCCGCATAATTCTGCTGGTAGAATTTGGCTTCTTTGCTTTGCTGCATCTGTTGCGTTCCGCTCAAATTTTGGCCTCCCGTTGCTCTATTATTGCAACTATTTTGTATCTTTGCGCCCTCGAAATCCTGCCGCTAGGTATTTTGGTTTTCGTGAGCACATTATGAGGATACTGATATCGCAAACAGCCCCGTCTAACTTGAACGCTTTCAAGTCTTTAGAGGAAAAATACGGCGCAACGGTGGAATTCCACCCCTTCTTTTTGATCGAACCGCTTTCTGCAAGGGAGTTCCGTAGCCAGAGGATAAATCTTCCGGACTACACGGCCATCGTATTCTCTTCCCGCCATGCCATAGACGCATACTTCAAGCTTTGCGAGGAGATGCGTTTCAAGGTGCCGGAAACAATGAAGTATTTCTGCACCACCGAGCTGGTGGCCCTTTACCTCCAGAAGCACGTGGTGTACCGCAAGCGCAAGATTTTCTTCGGGGACGGCACGCCCCAGTCCGTGGTGGCCCTGATAGGCCCCAAGCATAAGGGGGAGAAGTTCCTCATCACCACTTCTGCCGAATCCGGCATGCCGCCGGTAGCGGCCCTGTTCGAGAAAGCCGGCCTGGATTTCACCGTTTCCGTGATGGTCAAGTCTGTAACCCAGGATCTTTCCGGTATCAAGCTTGACGATTATGGCGCCCTGGTCCTGTACAACGCCTTTGATCTCAAGTCCCTTCATTCGGCATTTCCCGACTACGACCTGAGCAAGCTGGCTCTGGTATCGTACGGCCGCAGCACGGCTGCCGCACTGAAGAAAGAAGGCCTTACGCCAGTAGTGGAAGGTCCGACCCCCGAGATTCAGTCGGCCGCCAAAGCCGTTGACGTTTTTTTAAGTTCTAAATAAATTGCAGGCAACTCTTCCAAAGGAAGAAAGACTGTCCGGAAAGACGGCCATAGCCGTACTTACGGGCAAGGGCAGGTGGGACCATACGTCCCATCTCCGTTGCTGCTGCCTGAGCGAGACCGGTTCCGGGCTTAACCGGATAATGGTTTCCGTGCCCAAGAGGCTCTTCAAGCGTGCTGTAAAGCGCAACCTGCTCAAGCGGCGCCTCCGCGAGGCCTACCGCCTGCAGAAAGGCTTGCTGCCGACCCCCGGACACGACATTCTGTTTGTCTATAATTCATCAGGCATTGTTGACTTCTCCGTAATCTTCGAAGAAGTCGCGGAGCTTTTGCAGAAGATTGGCAAATGACAGCCGGGGAGATAATAAAAAAGGTGCTCAACGCACCTTTCATCTTGCTGATACAGTTCTACAGGCACTGTATTTCCCCCTATCTGCCCAACAGCTGCCGCTTCACCCCCACTTGTTCACAGTACGCCCTCGAGGCGTTCCGCAAGTACGGACCCCTCAAGGGCTTCTGGCTTTCGCTCAAGCGAATCCTTCGCTGCCACCCCTTCGGCGGTAGCGGCTACGACCCGGTGCCGTAAGCCGGCTCCCGCTCCGCTTGCTGCGGCTTTGCACGACATACCTTCGCTTCGCTCATCCCTCCCACTGCGCTACGCTTATGGGCCCCTCACGTTCACGTAGCCACGGGCGGCTACGGGTAGTCGCTGCAAAGCCGCAGTCGCGCTTCGCGGGACGCCAAATGCAGACTAGTCGGGGCGGAATTCCAGGATATCGCCGGGAGAACATTCAAGGACGGAGCAGAGGGCGTCCAGCGTCGAGAAACGTATGGCCTTTGCCTTGCCGGTTTTAAGTATTGAGATATTGGCCGGCGAGATGCCCACTTTCTCGGAAAGCTCCCCGGAGGACATTTTCCTCCGGGC
>CAMZEC010000030.1 GCA_947305645.1 uncultured Bacteroidales bacterium
CAAATATACGGAATTATTTGACTTTTCCGAAACGTCTGTCCCGGGAAGCGTATTCTTCCAGAGCGGCCAGGTACTCCTGCTTTCTAAAATCAGGCCAAAGTGTGTCGGTAAATACAAATTCCGTATAAGCGAGCTGCCAAAGCATGTAATTGCTGATTCTTTGTTCCCCGGAAGTCCTTATCATCAGGTCCGGGTCGGGAACGCCTGCCGTAGCCAGGAAAGGCTCAATATCGCCGGCCCCGGCCTCCGCCATACGCTTTGCCGCCTGCTGTATGTCCCATTTGCCGCTGTAGCTGATAAACAGTATCATCGTCATGCCGGAGCCGGCGGCAGTAAGGCCTTCGATTTCTTCTATTGCGTCCTGGAGTTCTTTTGAAAGACGTTGCTTGTTGCCTATGATACGCAGTCTGACTCCGTTGTCCAGGAAGGTGTTAAGCTCATTCTTCATGGCCTTCAGCATAAGGGACATAAGCCCCTCCACCTCAGCAGCGGAACGGTTCCAGTTCTCTTCTGAAAAAGCATAGAAGGATACGTACTTTATGCCCAGATTCACGCTGGTTTCCATTACGGAGCGTACGCTCTCCACCCCTTCGAGATGTCCCTGCAGACGCTCGAGGCCTCTCTGTTTTGCCCAACGGCCGTTGCCGTCCATTATAAATGTAACGTGCTGCGGTAAGCCTTCGGGATTAATCATGTGGTTGAATGTTATTGGTTCAAGTTTCGGACGTCTCCGCCCCAGAGCAGGCGGGCGCGGAGAGCCTCTATGAAATTGGATCCGCCCAGCACGACGCGCTTGAGCGCCTCCGGAACGGCATGCACGCCGATTACGGAATCGGCCGTGATGCTGTATGCCCTGTTATCTACGTTCAGATTAATCTGGCCGTCGCGGGAACGGAAGGAAATGCGTATGTCGGAGGTGTCGGGCACCACCAGCGGCCGCACGTTAAGGTTGTGCGGAGCCACAGGGGCGACTATGAGCACACGGGCGTCCGGCATGCATATAGGTCCGCCGGCGCTGAGGGAATATGCCGTAGATCCGGAGCTGGTAGCCACCAGCAGGCCGTCAGCCCAATAAGTAGGCAGAGGCCTGGAGTCTATGGTCACGTCTATTCCGAGCATGGCGGCACCCTGCCGGAGCACGCAAATCTCGTTCAGGGCCAGCTGCGGGCCGTCAGCCTCGCACCAGCCACCGGCGCTCAGCATGCCGCGCTTCTCTATGTAATAATCTTTGTTCTGCAGGGCGGGAGTAACGTCTTCCGGCTTGTTCTCGGAGAGAAAGCCCAGGCGGCCGAAATTCACGCCCAGCACAGGGATGTCCACACTTGTGGCGAGAGCGGCGGCGGAAAGATAGGTGCCGTCTCCTCCGAAGCTCAGCAGCATTTCCGCTTCTGCCGGTATGTCGCCGGCGGAACGGACCGGACTTACGTCGAAGCCGGCGGCGCCCAGTTCGGCAAGCAGTCCGAGCACCTTGGGATCGAGTTCCAGGCGGCTGTCCTTAATATAATATGATAGTTTCATATCAGGCTTCAAATTTAGCACATTTTTTGATATATTTGCGCAGTCATGACCAGACTAAGCGTCAATATCAACAAAGTTGCAACCCTGCGCAATGCGCGTGGAGGCAACATGCCCGACGTGCTCAAGGCAGCGCGCGACTGCGAGCGCTTCGGCGCCCAGGGCATCACGGTCCATCCCCGTCCGGACGAGCGTCACATACGCTATTCGGACGTCACCGCCATTCGCCCCGTCATCACCACCGAATTCAACATAGAAGGCAACCCTATCCCCCGCTTCTGCGAGCTTGTGAAGCAGGTGCGGCCGGACCAGGTGACCCTGGTGCCGGATGCGGAAGACGCCATCACATCCAACGCCGGATGGGATACCATACGGAACCGGGAATTCCTGACCCGCACCTGCGCGTCTTTCAAGGAGCTGGGCATACGGGTTTCGGTTTTCGTGGATCCGGACCCGGACATGGTAAGAGGTGCCGCCGCCTGCGGTGCGGACCGCGTGGAGCTTTATACAGCCGGTTATGCCGAACAGTTCCCCCTGAATCCGGAAAAAGCCATAGCCCCCTATCTGAGAGCGGCCGAAGCTGCACTGGAATGCGGACTGGGGCTGAACGCCGGGCACGACCTCAACCTGGACAACTTGGCCTGGTTCGTTCACACCATTCCCTGGACCGACGAAGTTTCCATAGGCCACGCAATTATCTGCGACGCCCTCTACATGGGGCTGGAGCGCACAATCGGCGCATACCTGGAAGAGATTCGGAAAAAATAGTTACATTTGCAGACTGCAATTAAAGAAAACAAACATATAAAAAATGAAAAAGATTATCGCAGGCGTTATCGCCACCGTCATCCTTACCGCTCTCACAAGCTGCAATAACAACAGCGCTCCCGCCGCCAAGACAGAAGGCGAAGCCACTGCTGTAGCAGGCTCAATCGTTTATTTCGACCTCGACAGGGTCCTCAACGAATACGACATGGCCAACGATCTCCGCAGCGTCGCCGAGACCAAGTTCAACAGCATCAACCAGGAGGTCACCCGCCGCGGCAACAAGCTGGAGAAGGATTCCAAGGCATTCCAGGATAAGGTCAACAAGGGCCTCATGACACAGTCCGTCGCCGAGATCCAGTACAGGAAGCTCCAGGAGCAGCAGAACAGCTTCAACCAGTATGCAGCCCAGAAGCAGCAGGAGATTGCCGAGGAGCAGCAGGTAATGATGAACCAGATTGCCGACGCCATCAAGACCTTCATCGATGAATATAACGCAGAAAAGGGCTACGCCATGATTCTCACCACCCAGGGTGACATCCTCCCCGCTCCCGTGGTCACCGCAGACCCCTCTCTCGACATTACCGACGACCTTCTCGAAGGCCTGAACGCAGCATACGTCAAGAGCAAGTCCGAGAAGAAAGACTAAGGTCTCTTGAAAATCGCCATACTGTCCTGCTTTTATCCTTTCAGAGGAGGGGTTGCCCAGTTCAACGCAAGCCTGCTTGGAGAACTGGGAAAGGAGCACACGGTCAAAGCTTTTAATTTCACCGTACAGTATCCCGACCTTCTCTTTCCAGGCAAGACACAGTATGTGGCGGACGGAGATACGGCCGTGCCCGTAGAGTCTGAGGCTCTGCTGAGCACGGTCAATCCTTTTTCCTGGCGCAAGACCGCCAGGGCCATACGCGAGTGGGGCGCCGACCTTCTGATCGTACGCTACTGGATGTCGTGGTTCGCCCCTTCGCTGGGCAGCGTGGCACGTCATGTAGGCAAAAGCTGCAAGGTCATTGCCATAACGGACAATATCATCCCACACGAAAAGCATTTCTTCGACAAGCCCCTTACCCGCTGGTTCCTCAAGGCGGCAGACGGATGTGTAACATTGAGCGAAGAAGTGGCGCAGGACCTGCTCCGCTGGAAGCCCGACGCCCGTTACACGGTACTCCCCCACCCTCTGTACACCCACTTCGGGGATAAGATTGACAGGGCGGAGGCAGAACGCGCCCTCGGACTGGACAGCAAGCGGAAGACCCTGCTGTTCTTTGGCCTGATACGCAAATACAAGGGCCTGGACATACTCCTCGACGCTTTCGGAGGCCTTTCGGACGATTACCAGCTGCTTATAGCAGGAGAGGCGTACGGAGATTTCTCGGAATACGCCAGGGCCATTGAGACCAATCCCAACAAGGAAAGAATCAAGCTCTTCGGGAAGTATATCCCGGATTCGGACGTCAAGCTTTATTTCTCCGCCGCAGACGCCGTGGTCCTGCCTTACCGCAGCGCCACCCAGAGCGGCGTCGGAGCGCTCGCCACCCATTTCGAAGTGCCCATGATAGTTACCGACACCGGTTCGCTGCGCCGCAGCGTAGAAGGCCGCGGGACCGGAATGGTAGTAGATAAAGCCGAACCGGGGTGCGTCCGGGAGGGTATCGAACGTTTCTTCGGCACTCCCGGCATGAGGTCCGGATGCCTGTCGCACATACTCGAAGAGAAGCGCCGCCTTTCGTGGTCCGAATTCTGCAAGGGTTTAATAAGTTTTTACCAGACTCTATGAAACGATATCTGATTGCTGTGCTGATTCTGGCGCTGGCGTTACCCTTCGGCGCCTCCGCCCAATGGTATCTTTTCCCCGGCGGACGTCCCGCATCGGACAGCGTCGCCGTGGCCCCTAAGCCCGACAGCACGGCCGTAGCCGTCAGGCAGGACAGCATTGCCGGTACGGTGGTGCAGGTTCAGGACAGCGTCAGTCACTTCGGTTTCTTCCATGAGGAGCCGGACACGACTCCCGTTACCCGGGTGTCGCTGATTCTTCCGCTCAAGAGCAACAGTACGCCCAACAGCAATTTCCTGGATTTCTACTGCGGCGTGCTCATGGCGGCCGACGCCCTGTGCTCGAACGAGCACAAGTTCCGTCTGGACGTTTATGACTCCACCGCAGGCCTGCCTTCCGCGGAAAAGCTGGACAGCAGTGAAATCATTATAGGGCCCGTCGGGCTGGATGACGTGGAAATCCTGCTACCCCGCATGCGGGGCAAGTACCTCATTTCGCCGCTCGACCCCAAGGTGGCCCCCCTTACCGAGAGCTATAACATCATTCAAGCGCCCGCCGGCTGGGAGGCACAGGCCGATGAGCTGGTGCGCTGGCTGGAAGAGGATCTGCATGGCGGAGACGTCGTGGTGCTCCTGCAGAACGCAGACGAAGCCGCCGGCGAGCTGACAAACCGCATTGCCGCCAAGCTCGGAGAGAAGGAAATCTCCTACAGCATCGGCTCCACACCGTCGGCGTGGGAAGAGGGCGTACAGGGCAGCTGCCGCTTCGTGATTGCCTCTGAGAACGACGAATTCTGCGGTGCCGCAGTACGTGAGATAGCTCTCATGAACCTCCGCGGAGGGCACAACATCGTTTACAGCACGTCCAGGCTTCGCGGAGCCGGGGACCTGGAGGTAGAGAGCCTCCACGCCGCCGCAGCCCGTATCACCGCCAGCTATTATGCAGACCCTATGAATATTGCAGTACGCCTCTTTGCAGAGAACTACCGCGAACTCTTCAAGGCGGAGCCCGGCCAGTGGGCCTTCCAGGGCTACGACCTCATGAATTATTTCGGGAACCTGGCCGCCAGGAACCCGGGGCTGTGGCAGGAAGAGCTGGCAGCCACTCCCGGCCAGGGACTGCAGACAGACTTCAGCTTTGACGCAAGCGGCAAGAACAACACCGCGGTGCGCAGGCTGAAATACAACGCCAACAATACAATTACAGTTATCAAATAGATGGAAAAAGTCAGATGCCTCATAATCGGCGGAGGTCCTGCCGGATATACAGCGGCCATTTATGCATCCCGCGCCGCGCTCTCCCCAGTGCTCTACGAGGGTATGGAACCCGGCGGACAGCTAACAACAACGACCGTGGTGGAGAATTACCCCGGCTTCCCCGGCGGAGTGGACGCCAACGCGCTTATGGCAGACATGAGGGAGCAGGCCGTACGCCTTGGGGCGGACGTCCGGCGCGGCACCGTGAGCGCCGTGGATCTCTCCTGCCGTCCGTTCAAGCTTACGGTTGACGGCAGCACGGAGCTGGAGGCAGACAGCCTGATAATAGCCACCGGCGCCACCGCCCGCTACCTCGGCCTGCCGTCCGAGCAGAAATTCCGCGGGCTCGGAGTATCCGCCTGCGCCACCTGCGACGGCTTTTTCTATCGCAAGAAAGACGTAGCCGTAGTAGGCGGAGGCGATACGGCATGCGAAGAGGCCACCTATCTTGCCGGCCTGTGCCGCAAAGTCTACATGATTGTACGCCGCGATGTCCTGAGGGCCTCGGTTGCCATGCAGGAGCGCGTAAAGAATACCCCCAATATCGAAATCCTCTGGAACTGCAACACCCAGGAGGTTCTGGGCGACTCGTCCGGAGTAACGGGCGCACGCCTGCTGCGAAAGGACGGAGAAGTCTTCGACATTGCCGTGGACGGCTTCTTCCTGGCCATCGGGCATAACCCCCAGTCGGCGCTCTTCGCCCCCTGGGTCAACACCGACGCCAACGGCTACATCGTTACCGACGGACGCAGTTCCGCCACCAACGTTGAGGGCGTTTTCGCCGCCGGAGACGTACAGGATCCAACATACCGCCAGGCTATCAACGCCGCCGCTTCCGGCTGCCGCGCCGCCCTGGATGCAGAAAAATTCTTGAAACGATGAAAAAGAGCATTTTCGCTGCCGCAGTTGTACTGCTGGCCGTTATCTGCTCCTGCAAGAGTACCTACGAACTCCTGCTCGAGGGCAACGACGCAGAAGCCAAATACACCGCCGCATTCGACTATTTCAACGAAGGCAAATACACCAAGGCAAGCCAGCTTTTCGAATCCCTTTCAGTGCTCACGAACGGTACGGAAAGGGACGATACCGTACAGTATTACTGGGGCCTGAGCAATTATCGCGCTAAGGATTACTACACCGCCGAGACCAACTTCGAGCGCTTCCTGGAGAACTATCCCAGGAGCCCGTTCGCAGAGTCAGCATCTTTCCTGCGCCTGGACTGCCTGTATCGCAGCACTCTGCGCTACGAACTGGACCAGACACCTACTTACAAATGTATAACTGCCATTAACGAGTACCTGACCAACCATCCGGACAGCGAATACCGCCAGGTGTGCTACCACATGCTGGACGACCTCTCCGACCGCCTGGACCACAAGGCATTCGACTCCGCATACCTTTATTATAAGATGGAGGACTATCTGGCCGCCCGCGTCGCCCTGCGCAACGTGCTGAAGGACGATGCGGAGAACCGCTACCGCGAAGAAATACTCTTCTATACGGCCATGGCATCCTACAAATACGCAGAGTTGAGCACCCCGTCCAAGCAGAAAGAACGCTTCCTGGTGTTCTACGACGACTATTTCAATTTCGTAGGAGAGTACCCCGAGTCCGCGCACCGTGCAGAGCTTGACAGGCTGTACAAAAAAGTAAAAGAAAAATATTGAAACTTTACGCTGCATTCGCTGCGTATTAAGGATATGGAAAAGAAAATACCTAACAACACTATCACGAGGGACATCAAAGACCTCGCCGCCCCTACGGGCAACATTTACGAGACCGCAGTAATCCTGGCCCAGAGGGCCAACCAGATAGCTCTCGCAGAAAAGAAAGAACTGAACAAGCGTCTCGAGGAGTTCCGCAACGAGCGCGACACCATGGAAGAGACCTTCGAAAACAAGGAGCAGATCGATATCTCCAAGTATTTCGAGCGCCAGCCCAAACCCAGCCTGGTAGCAATTTCTGAATTCGAGGACGGGGAACTGTCCTTCCGCTTCGCAAAGGCAGACGGCAAGACCGAGTAGGTTCCGCCATGCTGCGCAGCCTCCACATACGTAATTACATCCTCATAGACTCTCTGGACATCAAGTTCCCGGAGGGTCTTGTGATCATTACGGGGCAGACCGGTGCCGGTAAATCCATTTTGCTCGGTGCCCTGGGCCTGCTGGCCGGCGAAAAAGCCGACCCCGGAATGATAAGCGAGGGTGCCGAGACCTGCGTAGTGGAAGGCGAATTCGACACTCCGGAAGGCCTGCGCATAGTACGCCGCGTAATCTACTCCTCGGGCCGTTTCCGCAGTTTCATAGACGACTGTCCCGTTCAGCTTCAGGAACTTACCGAGCTCTGCTCGCACCTGATAGACATTCATTCCCAGCACAACAGCCTTCTTCTCACAGACAAGCAGTTCCAGCTTTCGCTGCTGGACCACTTCGCCGGAGACGGGGAGCTGCTGGATGAATGCCGCAGTGCATGGAAGGCTCTCGGGGAATGCCGGCGGGCCCTGGAAGATGCCAGGGAACGCCTCAGGAAAGACTCTGCGGAGCACGACTACAACGAGGCACAGTTCCAGGAGCTCAGCGCCGCTTCCCTCAAGGCAGACGAACTGCCGGAGCTTGAAGAGGAACAGAAGGCCCTCGCGAACGCAGAAGAGATACGGGAACGCCTTGCAGCAGCCCTGGAGCTGTTCCGGCCGAGAGGCCGGGAAGGCATAAGCGAGTCGCTGCGGGAAGCACGCAAGTCTGTTGACCAGGCAGGCCGCTTCCTGCCGGAACTTCTGCCCCTGGGAGAGCGTCTCGAATCGGCACGCATCGAGCTGGAAGACATTTTCTCCGAAGCGGAGGATACCGCCGAGCGCATAGATGTGTCCGGAGAGCGCCTGGAGGCGGTGGAGCAGCGCCTGTCGCTGCTGTACCGGCTCATGAGCAAACACTCCTGCCGGAGCGTGGAAGAGCTTATCGAGGTGCGGGAGCGCTTCGGTGCCGCCGTCAACGGATCGGAGGACCTTACGGAACTCTGCAGCGAACTCGAGGGCAAGCTCAAGCAGCTTCAGGGCGGGTTCGACGATTGCTGCCGCAGGCTTTCGCAGGCACGCAGCAAAGCCGCCCCCCGTTTTGCATCGGAAGTTGCGGGCAACCTGCGGTATCTGGAAATGGAGCGAGCCAGCTTCGAAGTGGAGCTGCTGCCTGCATCGCCCGGCGCTTCGGGATCCGACGGCGTGTGTTTCAAGTTTGCCGCCGACGGCCGGAACGGAGTTGATGTGGCAAAATGCGCCTCCGGCGGAGAGATTTCGCGCATCATGCTGAGCCTCAAGGCCGTTATGGCACGCTTCCAGGGCATGCCCACCCTGATTTTCGACGAAATCGACAGCGGGGTATCGGGCAGCGTGGCAGACAAGATGGGCTCCATGATTTGCCGCATGGGCGAGACTATGCAGGTTATTTCCATCACCCATCTGCCGCAGGTGGCGGCCAAGGGAGACGCCCACTTTGTAGTAAGCAAGCGCTTCGACGGCGGCCGCAGCATTTCAAGCATACGCCAGGTGGGCGGAGAAGAGAGGGAGCAGGAAATCGCTCGGTTGCTCAGCGGAGCCAGCATCACTCCGGAAGCCCTAGCGAATGCCAGGGCCCTGCTTAAAGAGAGCTAGCCCATGGCCAGGATAAAAAAGAGGACCAACGACATGGACGCTTTCAGGCGCATGCTCAAATCGCACGACCTGAAAGCCACGCCCCAACGCATCGCCGTCCATGAGGTGATGATGGGACTGGTTCACGCCAGCGCCGACAGCGTGTACGAAGCCATAGTCAAGGAGGGAAAGTGCAAGATTACCCAGGCTTCGGTATACAACATCCTCTCAGGGCTTGCCGACGAGGGCATTTATTCCAGGCGCATGAGTTCCAACAGCAAGATGGTCTTCGACATAAATGCTTACAGGCATGTGCACCTGTACGACACAAGAAACCACGAACTGATGGACATAGAAGCGGACGAACTGCTTGCCGCCGCCGTTCAGGGCATCAAGCGCAGACGCTTCCGCGGCTATAAAATCGACGACATAGACATACAGATACTCTGTCATCCAACAAGAAAAAGAAAGCTATGAAACGTTTACTGATTGCAGTGCTGGCAGTGGCCGTATGCCTGACTTCCTGCATTAAAGGCACAAGCATATTGTACAGCGGCTATATGTTCGGCACCATGGAAGGAGCCGGGATTATGCTCGGAGACGACGGCAACAATTACCATTTCGGCAATAGCCAGATGACCTCCAGCATGCCTGTCAGCGGACGCATTTTTGCCGCTTTCCAAGTTTACAAGCTCATAGACGGAACCACGAGCGATTACGAAGCGGACGTGCTCGAATATGTTATTCCCTTGACCAAGAATCCGGTTGTATGCACCTCCGAGGAGGAGGTCGAGGCACTTGGAAAAGCTCCCCTGGGCGTAATCAGCGACTATTACGGCGGCGGCCATCTGAACCTGGCCGGCATCGCCCTGATTACCGACGATCCTTCTGCCACCCATGTCATTAATCTGCAGATAATACCCACGGAAAACGCAGATACCCTGCACACGGTTCTTCGCCACAATGACGGTGGCTATGAGTTTGCATCATCCATGCAAGATACTTACGCCAGGTATCAGTTCTACGCATGTTTCCCGTTGAAGGACTACTTGGACGAAGAAAAGACCAGGGTTATCGAGCTCAAGTATTTGTGGCAAGAGGAATGGTACAGCTCTTACATAGAACTCAAGAAGTAAAATATGGATAAGGCTATTGTAAAGAAATACAATTACTGGCAATGGAGAACGCTTATCATCCTCATGATAGGCTATGCCCTCTTCTATTTTGTACGCAAGAACTTCAGCATTGCCATGCCGGCACTCGAGGCGGAACTCGGCCTCAGCAAGACTCAGCTGGGTATTTTCCTTACCCTTAACGGAGTCATTTACGGCGTATCCCGCTTCATCAACGGCATGCTGGCCGACCGGTACAGCCGCAAACGCATGATGGCCCTTGGCCTGCTGCTCTCTGCAATCGTCAACATTGCAATAGGTTTCATTCCTGCCGTCAACAGCTTCTTCAACGTGCTGGATGCAGGCGGGAAGGCCACCATAGGCTTCGTTTACATACTCGGCTCGCTTTGGCTTATCAACGGATATCTGCAGGGCATGGGGTATCCCCCCTGCTCGTCCCTCATGGCCCATTGGATCAAGCCGTCCGAGCTTGCTACCAAGCAGTCCATCTGGAATGCCTCCCACTCTATCGGCGCCGGTCTGCTGGCCCTTATGATAGGAGGTATCCTGGGTGCCTTCGGCAATTCCGCATGGCAATGGTGCTTCTGGGCGCCTGCGGTCCTTGCAGTTTTCGGTGCCGCCCTTATCTTCTTCGGGCTTAAGGATACGCCTGCTTCCGTAGGCCTCCCCAACCCCGAAGACATGGATGCACACAAGGAGAGCAATGCGCCCGCGGAAGTGGAGGACCCGGAGTTTACAAAGCTTGCTTACAAGAAGTTCGTGAGCAAGATGGCCTTCGGCAACCCCATCATCTGGATTATCGCAGTGGCGGATTTCTTCGTGTATGTGATACGCTTTACAATTCTTGACTGGGGATCCACCATTCTGGTACAGGACAAGGGTCTGGATATCACTCTTGCAGCATCGATAGTAGGCGCCTGCGAAATTGTGGGAGGAATTGTGGGTATGCTGTTCGCCGGCTGGGCTACGGACAAGTTCTTCAAGAGCAAGGCCCAGTGCACCAGCGCCATCTGCACAATTCTGGCTGTGGTATGCCTGTTCGTGTTCTGGCAGGTTAAAGATATTCCCTGGCTGTTCATCACCATGCTGGTGATGTCTGCCTTCTTCATTTACGGGCCTCAGGCTCTGCTGGGTATCGCCTCCTCCAACCAGGCCACCAAGCGTGCCGCTGCTACCGCCAACGGCATCGTGGGCATAGTATGCTATCTCAGTCCTATAGTTTCCGGTGCCGTGTTCGGACTCATTGCCGACAATCCCGATCTGGGCTGGAACGGCGTATACGTTGCCGCCATTGCCATGGGTGTTGTAGGCGCCGTGCTACTGGCGTTGCTTTGGAACAAGCCTGCCGACGGCTACGCAAAAGCCGAGAAACTTCTTGAAGAAGTCAAGGCTGAATACGAGGCGCTGAAGCGGTAGCGTCAGTTAACTACCGTTCCGTGACGAACAGTGCCGTGCGTGAATTGAGGTAGTCTTTAAGCCTGGACCACTTGTAATACGGACCCACGAAAGTGGGGAGGTCGCCGAAGCGGGTTTCTTCGCCGTTCAGGAGAACTTTGACCAGGGGGCCGGCGGCGCTTTTGCCTGAGGTGGTATAGAACACCAGCTGGATGTTGGTGGCCATGGGAGATTTGTAGCTGCGGAAGTAGTCCGCCAGTTCGTCGGGATTCGAAGGGACGGTGCCGAAGTGGTCTATGTCCATAATCATCAGCAATGTCATCAGCACATGGTCGTGGCCGAAACGAAGGTCGGCTCCTGTGCTGCCGGCAGAGAGGCGGCGGTCGGCCTTGGCTATCATGTCGTCAACTATGGACGAGCAGGACGTCTGATAGGGGTAGTACTCCCTGAACCGCTCGTAATTATCCGTCTCCCAGAGAATTGCGTATTCGGCCGGAGTCAGGAGGCCGCTCACGTCCAGCCGCTCCTCCTCCGGCAGGCTGTTCATACCGGCGATCAGCATATAATAATAGAAGAAGACCGTATAGGCATCCCGTTTCTTCAGGCATTCGGAGGGGTCTTTGAACAGGCGGCCCAGGACCTCCTTATACTGAGGGAACCGGCGGTAGAAGAATTCCTCGGAGCTCTCGGGGTACGGGAACTTCAGCTCGGGCCCCTTGTACAGGAAGGGGTTCTCGCCTTCGTTGGGGCGGGTTGCCTGGATGTCGAGGACTCCCTGGTGGGCATATACGGAGGCTTTCGGGGCCTCACGGCCGAAGGTGGTGCATTCAGAGGCCATGCTCAGGATCGAGCGGACGGAACCGGATGAGCAGGCGTCGATGACGCTGCCGTCCTTGAATGCATCGGGGAACGACTGAACCATGGTCTTTGCTATCCATTCGTGCTGCTGCCAGCCGAGGGGCGTAAGGTCGCCAACCTTATATTTTCCGGTTTCCCAGAAACGTTCCAGGTCGTTCAGGAGTTTGAATCCTCGTTCTGTGAGATTATCGTGCTTGCGCGCCTCTTTCAGCATCTCCATCGGCACCCTGTATGCCTTGGAGGTATAGGCATAGCGGGAACCGTGCCTGCCGTAATGGCTAATGTACACGGCCTTGTATCCGCTCGGTGCAGGGGACAAGAGCTTCGGGCTCATGTCGTATGGCAAATCAAGTCCGGCGGCTTTGCTCCAGTCGGGAAGTCTTGGTTCCTGTCCGGAAACGGGCAGGCTAAACATCGTAAAGGCCAAAGCGAGGGTAAGCAAACAACGTTTCATAGCATATAGATTCTTTGAATACAAATATAACAATTCTTGCCGTTATTAGACTTTTCACTATCTTTGTATTCTGATGAAACGTGTAGTTGAACTTCTTATCATCACCGTCGCGGCGCTGTCTGCAGCATCGTGCTCCGGGTCGTTCAAGGACATCAAGGTGACGTCCTGCCAGCTGGTGGAAATCATCCCGCAGGGCCTTTCTGCCTTTGACGCCACAATGAATCTGACGGTTGACAACCCGGCTCCCCAGGTGACTCTGTCCGAGATGTACGCCCTGATAAGGATGAGCCAGGCTCCCTGCCTCCACCTTACCGCCGACAATGTTACCATAGAGCCCCGCAGCGAGAAGGCATATACCGTTTATTTTCACGGCCACCTGGACGAAAGCTTCAATCCTTTTACCCTCCTTCTGCTGATGAAGCAGGAGAATATGGATTCTCTTACAATGGATATCAGCTTCCGCGGAACGATGAAAAGCGGCCTCGGCAAGCATTTTGAATACACGGATATTCCGATAAAAGACATACTGGGAAAGAAATGAAACGTATCGGACTGATTATTACAGCATTACTGCTGTGCTGCGGGCTTCGTGCACAGGAAGTGCAGGACAGCACCGCTGTGTACGACGTATTCGCCAACTTGTCTGTAAACCTGTCCGTAAACCAGAGCCGGGAGATTTATGACGCCATGAACGCGCACATCGGACGCAACGAGCGCAGGACCGCATCTGGCCTTGCGGGACAGACGTATCGCATAAGGATTTTCTTCGATAGCGGACAGGACGCCCGCGGCGCATCCGAAGCGGCAGCCGCACGTTTCCGCAATTCGCACCCCGGTGTCCCGGTGTCCCGTACTTTCACCGATCCGTTCTTCAAGGTAACGGTAGGCAACTATTCCTCCAAGGCTGAAGCTGCCGCCGCCCTGAAATCCATACAGCTGGAATTCCCGGCTGCGTTTATTGTAAGGAACTGATGCTCAAGACAGGACTCGAACTCAAGCAGCAGCAAAAGCTCTCCCCGCTCCAGATTCAGACCATCAAGCTGATTCAGATGCCTATTCAGGAGCTGGA
Source organism: uncultured Bacteroidales bacterium (assembly GCA_947305645.1). GTDB lineage: Bacteria > Bacteroidota > Bacteroidia > Bacteroidales > UBA932 > Cryptobacteroides. The sequence goes on from CAMZEC010000030.1 coordinate 13,842, forward strand.
GCAGAAGGTGCGCGCGGAGCTCGAGAGCAACCCTGTACTCGACGACGAGCCCGACCCCAATAGCGAAACCGAGGCCCGCGACGTTTCCATCGACTCCATAAAGGAAGACGGCGACATCCCTGCATACCGCTTGAAAGTCAACAACTGGGGCAAAGATCCCAGGCCGGAGTACAACACCTTCTCCGTTAAGGAGGGCTTTACCCAGAGCCTCCAGAGGCAACTTGGCTTCCGGGACCTGACTCCCCACCAGCGCGATGTCGCTTCTTTCCTGATCGGCAGCCTGGACGACGACGGCTACCTGCGCCGCAGCATAGATACGATAGTGGACGACCTGGCCTTCCGCGCCAATATCGAGACCACTCCGGAAGAGGTGGAAGAGATGCTCAAGGTAATCCAGGACTTCGAGCCGGTGGGTGTGGGCGCCCGCGACCTGCAGGAGTGCCTGCTGCTGCAGCTCCGCAACATGAAGCAGAGCCCTGAGGTCAAAACGGCCATCCGTATAGTCGATGAGTGCTTCCAGGATTTCTCCAACAAGCATTTCCAGAAAATTTGCTCCCGCTTGAACATAACGGAGGATGAGCTGAAAGCCGCCTTCGGCAAAATAGTCAAACTGAATCCGTCTCCCGGCGGACAGGTGGACGATTCTTATGTTGACCAGTCGCAGCAGATCGTGCCCGATTTCATTCTGGACGAGCACGACGGCGTGCTGGATTTCACCATGCCGCGCTTCAACGTGCCGGAAATCAGGGTAAACAAGAAGTACGCTGACCTGTTGCTGGAGGCCAAAGGCTCCTCCGAGCGTGCCCAGAAGGAGGCGGCAGCGTTCGTGAAGCAGAAGCTGGATTCTGCCAAATGGTTCGTTGAGGCCCTCAAACAGCGTCAGAATACGCTTTCCAAGACCATGAGAGCCATTCTGGATTACCAGCACGATTACTTCCTGGACGGCGACGAGAGTAACCTCAAGCCCATGGTGCTCAAGGATATTGCAGAGATTACCGGCTTCGATATCTCTACCATAAGCCGTGTGGTCAACAGCAAATTCATTGAAACCCATTTCGGCATTTTCCCTCTCAAGTATTTCTTCTCGGAGGGTATGGAGAACAAGGAAGGCGAAGAGGTCTCGACCCGCGAGCTCAAGAAAGTGCTCCAGGAGTGCGTGGACTCCGAGGACAAGAAAAAGCCGCTCACAGATGAGCAGCTTGTAGTTGAAATGGCAAAGCGCGGCTACAACGTCGCCCGCCGTACCATCGCCAAGTACCGCGGCCAGCTCGGAATTCCCCTTGCCCGCTGGCGCAAAGAAATCTAATTCTTTCTAGCCTTTTAAGTCTACACGCAGCCGCAATCACATCTCCGGCCGCCCCCCACATACGTTCTATAGTTTTTGCCGCAAATTGTCGCAATTTGCGGCAAAACGTACTGTTTTGAGGCAAAACTGACGCAAATATCGCTGTTTTGAGTCAAAACGAGCATCCGCCATGCGTATCCGGTCGAATCGTGCACCGCAATAGCCACCTGTTGATAACTTTGTGGAAAAAATTGTAAATAAATGTAAAAAAGTGGAAAATTTTTGCTATCTTTGCAACTGCGTATAAGAATTATTATGGTCACTTTTTACGGTAAATATCCGGCGAAAACCGACGACAAGGGAAGAATAGTCTTCCCTGCCGCCATTCGTCGCGACATGCCGGCGGGTGGCGATATGAGGTTTGTAATCAAAAAAAGTATCTATGACCCCTGTCTGGAAATGTACACGTTTGAAGAGTGGACACGGCAGGCGGACAAGATCAAAGAAGAGCTCGACTTCTTCAATCCCGACCATGTCACGTTCTGGAGAGAATACATGCGTGACGTGGACATTGTAGAGCCGGACTCCAAACTCGGACGTATCTCCATTTCGCGTGAACTTCTTGACGCAATAGGTATTACTAAGGAAGTGGTATTCTTTGGCGTTGGTTTCAAATTGGAAGTTTGGGCGAAGGAGGCATTCGAAAGCTCCCGCATCACGAACGACAGTTTCATCTCAATTGCCAAGAGCCTCTCCCGTAAATAGGAGAAGCAGGCAATGAGTGAATACCACAATCCCGTTCTACTTAAAGAAAGCGTCGTCGCCCTGGTACTGAACCCGGACGGCGTCTATGCCGATGCCACCTTCGGCGGCGGCGGTCACTCCCGCGAGATACTCGGCAGGCTCTCCTCGAAAGGACGCCTGATCGCATTCGACCGCGACGCGGACGCCTCCGGAAACGCCCCGGAAGACCCCCGCTTCAAACTGATTCACAACAATTTCAGATTCATACATAACTATGCTCTTATCGAGGCTCCCGACGGCCTGGACGGAGTGCTCGCCGACCTTGGCGTAAGCTCCCACCAGTTCGACACGGCGGAAAGGGGTTTCTCCTTCCGCTTCGACGGACCCCTCGACATGCGAATGAATGTGCAGGGCGCCAAAACCGCTGCTGACATTGTCAATTCTTATACGCAAGAAGAATTGGAAAGGATCTTCAAAATCTACGGTGAGGTGGACAACGCCCGTAAGCTGGCGCTTCTCATCGTCGCGGCCCGCTCACAGGCGCAGATCCTCTCCACCGGCGACCTCGGCAATGCCATAGCGGGAGCCCTGCCTTCTTTCGCGGAGCATAAATACCTGGCCAAGGTTTACCAGGCCCTGAGAATAGAGGTTAACGACGAGATGCGCTCCCTGGAGAAATTCCTCCCCGGCGCGGCGAAATCCCTGAAGAAGGGCGGCAGGCTGTCTGTCATAACATATCACTCACTCGAAGACCGCATGGTCAAGAACTTCATCCGCAGCGGGAATACTGAGGGCAACGAAAGCAAGGACATATACGGCAACAGCAACGCCCCCCTCAAAGCGGTAAACCGCAAACCCATACTGCCGGAAGAAACAGAAATAGAAGGAAACACACGCGCGCGCAGCGCAAAGCTGAGAATAGCGGAAAAGATATAATGGACAAAACCTGGAAAATACAGGATATAGGCACATGGCTCAAGAACAGTTTCAGGGCCATACTAAAGGGTGAGTTCCTGCTTCGCCTGGACGTGGGCAGGTACTTCATCCACATTGTCTATACCTTCTTCCTGTTTGCCATGATTATCTGGATCTCGCTGATGATAGAGAGCACCATGAACAAGGTGGAGCGCAACAAGGCAGTGCTCAGGGAGTTGGAAATAGTCCACACCCAGAAGACTTTCGAAGTCGTGAGCCTCAGCCGGCGCGCCTCGGTGAACAACATGCTCCAGCAAATGGGTTCCAAGGTGACCGAACCGCAGCACCCGGCAACAGTATTGGCTAAATAGAAATGGAAGAGAACGGCAACATAAGGAAAAACAGGGACCGCATAGGGGTAGTGCTCTATGTGTTCTACGTGCTGTTGCTGCTCGCTTCGGTACTGCTGTTCGTCAAACTGGTCTACATCCAGGTCTTCTTCAACCCCAACCCCAAGATCGAAGGAGCCCTCACGCCCAGCAGCCGCGCAAGGTCCATAGAGCCGGTACGAGGCAACATTATCGACTGCGAAGGACGCCTGCTGGCCATGTCCTGCCCCACCTACCAGATCGCCATGGACTGCACAGTACGCCGCGAAGAGTTCGCCAAGGACAAGAAGGAAGGCGCGCAGAAGGAAGAGGAGTGGCTCAGGAAGGCGAAAGCCCTCAGCGTCGAACTGGCCAAGGTCTTCCCCGAGAAGAGCGCCGACGAGTACTGGAACCAGATCCGCACCGGCCGCCTCAACGGCAAGAAGTACCTTAAGTTCGGCAAGCCGGTCGACCGAAACGTGTACAACCGCATCTGCGGCTTCCCCCTGTTCAACGAGGGCAAGTACAAGGGAGGCCTCATCGCCGAGCAGCAGAACATTCGCATCTACCCGTACGGCAAGCTGGCCCGCCGCACCATAGGATTCGTCCGCAACAACCGCTCCGACGTCGGCAACACGCACGTGGGCCTGGAGGGCAAGTTCGACTATGTGCTCCACGGGCGCGAGGGGGTCGAATACACCCGCAAGACCGACGTGGGAATCGTGCTCGACAGCGACAGCACCAAGATGCTTCCGGTCGACGGACGCGACATTCGCACCACCCTCAACATCGACTACCAGGATATCGCCTACCGCTCCCTGTACGACGAAATCAAGGAGGAATCCGACCTGGAAGGAGCATGCCTCGTGCTGATGGAAACCGCCACCGGCGCCATCCGTTCCATGGTCAACCTTTACCGCGACGGTGACAACACCGACTTCGAGGAGGTGAGCAACCTTGCCATCGGCCGTGCGATAGAACCGGGCTCGGTATTCAAGACCGTCACCCTGATGCAGGTACTCTCCGACGGCTACATAAAGAGTCTGGACGAGACCATTCCCACCAACCACGGCATAATCAAGAACGCCAAGGGAGTGCCGCAGGACGTGCATATCCTCGACCACGAGCGCATCGACCACACCACCAGCATCTCCATAATAGAGGGATTCCGCATTTCCTCCAACTACGTATTCGGCACGCTGGCGGTATCCAACTACGGCAAGAAGCCCATGCGCTTCATCGAGAACATACACAGCTACAAGCTCGGGGAAGCGTTCGACTTCGACCTGGAGGGTCTGGCGACGCCAACCATCCCTTCGCCGAAGGACAAGAACCGCTACTGGAGCATTACCGACCTGGCCGTAATGGGTTACGGCTACGGCACCCGCGAAACTCCGATGCACATCCTCTGCTTCTACAACGCAATAGCGAACAAGGGCAAGATGATGAAGCCTTATCTGGTAGAAGACATAGAGCTGAACGGCATCGTGAAGAACAAACGCGGCCCCGCGCTCATGTCCACTATCTGCAGCAAGGCTGTGGCAGATACAATCACCCGTGCACTCAAGGCAGTTACCGAAGAAGGAACCGCCCGCAGGCTCAAGGATGCCAAGTGTGCGGTGGCCGGCAAGACCGGAACCTCTTTCGGAACCTATGCCGGAGGCGCGTACAAGGACGAATTGGGCAGGCGCAAATACCAGGGCACCTTCGTAGGATTCTTCCCAGCAGACGACCCCAGATACAGCGTCATCTGCACCGTGTTCAGCAAACCCACATCAAGGTCGTTCCAAGGCGGCGGAATTCCCGCAAGGGCCGTCAAGAGCCTTGTCAACAATATTTACAGCATAGATCCGGTATTCCGGCCTACATTAAGCGCAGCCAAATGAAACTGTCAGAGATCATAAAGAATTGCGGTGTAACCGCCATCCAAGGCCCCAGCGGCGTTGAGATCACTTCCGTGACCAACGATTCCCGGAAGGTCGGTCCCGGCAGCCTGTTCGTTGCCGTCAACGGCTGCGGCAATGACGGTCGCGCGTATATAGGAAAGGCCATCGAGCAGGGCGCTGCGGCCATTATGTTCGAAGAGATCCTTCGCTCCGCTCAGGATGACACGCTCTCCGAGCATGTCATCTGTCCCCACCCCCTGCACCCCCTCAAGGGGGATGGCCGGACGTCCGCTGACGCGGACCGGCGCTCACGCACAATTTCTAGTGCCGACAGTGCTGAATCTGAGATCCCTGAACCGACAATCGTGAAAGTAGAGAACTCCCGCAGGGCCGTGGCAATGGCCGCGGACGCCTTCTACGGGCACCCCAGCGGAAAGCTGAAGCTGGTGGGCATAACCGGCACCAACGGCAAGACCACAACCGTCACGCTGCTGTACAAGCTCTTCCGTAGCCTCGGCTACGAGTGCGGCCTCCTCTCCACCATAGCCAATTACGTCGGTCCCAGGCGCATGGAGACCGCCAACACGACCTCCGACCCCGTGACCATCAACTCCCTGCTTGCGCAGATGGTGGACGCCGGCTGCGACTACTGCTTCATGGAGGTCAGCTCGATCGGAGTGGAGCAGGACAGGGTGACCGGGCTCGAGTTCGCCGTAGGCATCTTCTCCAATCTCACCCACGACCACCTCGACTACCACGGCACCTTCGCCGAATACCTCCGCTGCAAGAAGCTCTTCTTCGACATGCTGAGCCCTAAGGCGGTGGCAATCACCAATATAGACGACAAGCACGGAGAAGTGATGCTCCAGAATACCCGCGCGCGCAAGGTAAGCTACTCCTGCAGGAGCATAGCCGACCACAGCTGCCGAATGATGGAGCAGAGCTTCGAAGGCATGCTGCTGCGAATCGACGGCGCCGAGGTGTGGAGCCGCCTGATCGGAGCCCACAACGCCTACAACCTGCTGGCCATCTACTCCGCCGCCGTAGAGCTGGGGGCCGACAAGGAGGAAGTGCTGGTGGCGCTGTCCAGACTGGAGTCCGCTCCCGGTCGTCTGGAGACCATTCACGGTCCCAGAGGGCTCTGCGCCGTAATCGACTACGCACACACGCCCGACGCCATGGAGAACGTGCTCAAAACTTTGCGCGAAGTGGCCCCCGAGAAGCATCTGGCATGCCTCTTCGGCTGCGGCGGCGACCGCGACAAGACCAAGCGCCCGGAGATGGCGGCAGTAGCGGAGAAATGGGCGGACCGCATATTCGTAACCTCGGACAACTCCCGCACGGAGAAGACGGAAGACATACTGGAAGACATACGCAAGGGATTCAGCCCTGCCGGACTGGCAAAGGCAGTGTTCATCGCCGACCGTAAGGAGGCCATACGCACCGCCCTCATGCTATCCCCCGACGGCAGCACAGTACTGCTGGCAGGCAAGGGGCACGAGACCTACCAGATTATCGGTACTGAAAAACGGCACTTTGACGAAAAAGAAATAGTTACGGAGATTTTCAAGCAATGCTCTACCATCTGACAGAATGGCTTAAAAGCCTCGGAATCGACGCGCCCGGCATGGGCCTGATGCATTACCTTTCCTTCAGGGCAATGCTGGCCGCCGTCATAAGTATGCTCATAGCATTCCTGGCGGGCGGAAAGATAATCCGCTGGTTGCAGAAACACCAGATCGGAGAGACCATTCGCGACCTCGGCCTGGAAGGACAGATGCAGAAGAAAGGCACCCCCACCATGGGCGGCATAATCATAATCATCGCCCTGATGGGTTCCGCCCTGCTGGTCTGCAGGCTGGACAGCATCTACACCATCCTGCTCATGGTCACCACCCTCTGGTGCGGCGGGATAGGCTTCGCCGACGACTATATCAAGGTGTTCAAGCACAACAAGGAAGGCATGAGCGAGAGGGGCAAGCTGATTCTCCAGTTCGGCCTCGGGCTCGTAGTGGCACTGACCGTCTGCATCAGCCCGGACATCCCCACTGACAAGCTTGTGACCACTATTCCTTTCGTGAAGGCACATGAGTTCGACTATTCCTGGCTCTCCCCCTTCAAAGGACAGCTCGGAGTCTACTGCTCGTGGGGCATCTATATGATAATGATCATACTCGTCACCCTGGCATGCTCCAACGGCACCAACCTCACCGACGGCATGGACGGCCTGGCAACAGGCACTTCCGCCCTGGTGGGCGTAGTTATCGGCGTAATGGCATGGCTCAGCGGCGACGTCCTGGATGCCCAGTACCTGAATATAATGCACATCCCCGGTTCCGGCGAGGTGGCCATCTTCATGGCGGCATTCGTCGGGGCGCTGATCGGCTTCCTCTGGTACAACACCTTCCCCGCACAGGTATTCATGGGCGACTCCGGAAGCCTTACCATCGGAGGCATAATCGGAGTGAGTGCAGTACTCATCCGGAAGGAGCTCCTCCTCCCCCTGCTCTGCGGGATCTTTGTCATGGAGAGCCTGTCGGTAATTATTCAGCGCACCCATTTCAAGCGCACCAAAAAGAAATACGGAGAAGGGCGCAGGGTCTTCCTGATGGCCCCGCTCCATCATCATTATCAGAAACAAGGTGTTCCTGAGCCGCGCATAGTAACGCGATTCTGGATAATAGGAATCATACTGGCCGTATCCACGCTGGCCATACTGAAGATAAGATAGAGTTATGTCAAGATTAGTGGTTTTGGGAGGAGCGGAAAGCGGCATCGGAGCCGCAGTGCTCGCAAAAGTAAAGGGATTCGACGTATTCCTGTCCGACAACGGGACAATAAAGGAAGATTACGCCAGGACCTTGCGCGAATGGGACATCCCCTTCGAGCAGGGCGGTCATACCGCAGAGAAGATACTGAACGCCGACGAGGTTGTGAAGAGCCCCGGCATACCTTCGACCGCCCCCATGGTTCGCGCGCTCGCGCAGCAGGGCACCCACATCGTGTCCGAGATCGAGTTCGCCGCCCGTTACGACAACGCCAAGAAGATCTGCATCACCGGGTCGAACGGCAAGACAACGACCACCTCGCTCATACACTACCTGCTCAAGGAAGCGGGACTTAACGTGGGCCTGGGAGGCAACATAGGCAAGAGCTACGCCCTCCAGGTGGCCACCGAGAAGCACGACTACTACGTGCTGGAGATCAGCAGCTTCCAGCTGGACGACACCTACGACTTCCGCCCGGACATCGCAGTCATCACCAACATCACCCCGGACCATCTGGACCGCTACGACCACAAGATGGAGAATTACGTCCGCGCCAAGTTCAAGATTGTACGCAACCTCCGCCCGGAAGACTGCTTCATCTTCGACTCCGACGACGCCATCACCGTGGAGCACCTGAGCCAGATAGTGCTGAAGGCCAAGATGCTCCCCTTCTCCCAGGAGAAGAAGGACCTGCCTCAGGGCGCGTGGCTGGACGGCAACCGCATCGTGGTGCGTTACGAGAAGAGCGAGAGCGAGCTGTACCTGCAGGAACTGGCGCTCGGCGGCCGTCACAACGTCTACAACTCCATGGCAGCGGCTCTGGCGGCCAAGGCCTCCGGTATCGACGACGAGGTGATACGCAACTCGCTGAAGAGCTTCTCGCCCATAGAGCACCGCCTGGAGCCAGTCCTGAGCGTATGTGACGTGATGTACATCAACGACTCCAAGGCCACCAACGTAGACTCTGCCTGGTACGCCCTGGAGTGCCAGACCAAGCCGGTCATCTGGATAGTCGGCGGCACCGACAAGGGCAACGACTACAGCGTACTGAACGATCTCGTGCGCGAGAAGGTCAAAGCCATTGTGTGCCTGGGAGTCGACAACAGCAAGATTCACGCAGCCTTCGCCGGCATAGTCGGAGAAGACCGCATAACCGATACGCTCAGCGCCGAAGAGGCCGTGCAGGTATCCAGCAGGCTCGCCAGCCCCGGAGACGTGGTGCTCCTGAGTCCCTGCTGCGCCAGCTTCGACCTGTTCGAGAATTACGAAGACAGAGGCCGCAAATTCAAGAATGCCGTAAGAAAACTGTAGTATGACGTCCAAGAAACGCACAGTCTGGAATTTCTTCGACCGCATCGAGGGGGACAAGGTGGTCTGGATCATCGTGCTTATGCTGATCCTCATCTCCATCGTGTGCATCTTCTCCTCCACTTCCCGCTTGCTGGTCGGCAGCCAGACCCGCCTGGACATAGTGAAGAGCCAGCTATTCATTGTGGCCGCAGGCCTTGTGCTCATAATAGTCTGCTACAATATAAAGAACATAAAGATATTCCGCTGGTTCTCGCAGTGGGGCTTCCTGATCTCCTTCGTGCTCCTCGTGCTGCTGCTGTCCAAGGTGAACACGCCCATAGTGCGCTCCATAGAGCTGAACGGCGCCCGCCGTATCATACAGATAGCCGGGGTGCAGGTGCATGTGTTCGAGGTGGTGAAAGTGGCTATGGTACTTTACCTTGCCTGGGCTATGGACGCGCTCAAGAAAGGCGAGCTCAGAGGCCCTGCAAAGGACATCTGGAAGAAGATAATATACATTTACGCCCCGTTCCTGATTACGCTCATAATGATTATACCGGGCTCCAACTCCGCCGCCCTCTTCATCGGCGGGATAATGTTCCTGGTGATACTGCTGGGCGGAGGGAACCTGCGCGACATGGCCGTACTGGCAGTCGCAGCGGTAGTCATAATCGCGGCATGCTGGGGAATCTACCAGATAAGCGGCCACAAGCTCATGGGCCGTATAGGCACCGCCATCAGCCGTATCAGCGAAGACGACAACTGGGAGAAGCAGGTAATAGATGCGCGCGAGGGATCGGACGAATACTACAAGGCCCTGGACAAGATACGCCAGCCCTACAGCGCCAAGATAGCCATAAAGGAAGGCGGCGTGCTGGGCAAGGGCCCCGGCCAGAGCACCCAGCGCTACGTTGTGCCGGATATATCGGAAGACTACATGTACAGCTTCATCATAGAGGAGTACGGCCTCTGGGGCGCCCTCATAGTGATTTTCCTGTACGTATCCCTGATGGCCAGGGGCTCCATAATAGTGCGCAACTGCGGCAAGGACCTCTACGCCAAGATAACTGTGGCAGGACTGTGCCTGCTGATTACCGGACAGGCGTTCCTGCACATGTTCGTGAATGCGGACATAGGCCCTATGACCGGACAGACACTGCCTCTCATCAGCCACGGCAACAGCGCCTTCCTGTGCTTCAGCCTGGCCTTCGGCATCATCCTGTCTTTCAGCCGCATAGCACAGCGCAGGATAGAGAAGGAGCAGCGCGAAGCCCAGCCTCTGCTGGAACTGAAAGAGAATGTGAACGCAGGTCTCGACGAACTTGACGACTTCGAGAGCGGCAAGGCCGAAGAGCCCGAAAACGATTTGCACGAAGCACTTAACGAAGAACTGAGCGAGTATGACTTATAGGAAACTTAGAGTAATCATCAGCGGAGGCGGTACCGGGGGACATATCTTCCCTGCGGTTTCCATCGCCAAAGAGCTCAAGAGGGTGAATCCGGATACGGAGATACTCTTCGTGGGCGCCGAGGGCAAGATGGAGATGGAGAAGGTCCCCGCCGAAGGATTCGAGATCGTGGGCCTGCCCATAACGGGCCTGCAGCGTCAGCTTACCCTGCGCAACATAGCCAACGACATACTCGTTCCCGTAAAATTCGTCGGCAGCATTATCAAGGCCCGCAGAATCATACGGAAGTTCAAGCCGGACATCGCGGTGGGTGTGGGCGGATACGCCAGCGCTCCCCTGCTCATGGCGGCCACAGGCATGCGCCTTCCCGCCCTCATACAGGAGCAGAACGGTTTCGCCGGGCTTACCAACAAGATGCTAGGCCCGCGCGTGCAGAAGATTTGCGTGGCATACGAAGGCATGGAGCGGTTCTTCCCGGCAGACAAGATAGTCATGACCGGCAACCCCATACGCCCCAGCATGCACCCCTACAGCGCGACGGAGCGCCTGGAAGGCCTGGAGATGTACGGCTTCGACCCTGCAAAACGGCACATATTGATAATAGGCGGAAGCCTCGGCAGCGGCACCCTGAACAAGGCCATGAAGGCATGGATAGAGGCGGGATGCCCCGGAGGCGAGGGTGTGGAGATACTCTGGCAGTGCGGCAAATACTACAAGAAGGGCATAGACGCCTTTATGGAAGGCCGCGACCTGCCGGCGATACGCTACAGCGACTTTATCTCCCGCATGGACCTGGCATACGCCATGGCCGACGTTATTATCAGCCGCAGCGGCGCCTCTTCGGTCTCCGAAATATGCGCCACGGCCAAGGCTGCGGTATTCGTACCCTCCCCCAACGTGGCGGAAGACCATCAGACGCACAACGCCATGGCCCTGGTGCGCAAGGATGCAGCCATGCTGGTTCGCGACGCCGAGGCAACGGAAAAACTGATGCCCACGGCCCTGGGACTGGTGCTCGACACCGAGCGCATAGCGGTACTGGAACGAAACGCCGCAGCGATGGCCCTGCCCGATGCGGCACACACAATAGTTGACGAAATATACAAGATACTTGGAGAATGAGGGACAATAATCTGAAATATGTCTATTTCATCGGAATAGGCGGCATAGGAATGAGTGCGATAGCCCGCTGGTACAAGTTCAGGGGCTTCGAAGTCGCAGGCTACGACCGTACGCCCTCTGCCCTGACGGCCAAACTGGAAGAAGAAGGCATCTCCGTCCATTACGAGGATGACAGCTCCCACATACCGGCGGACGTCGAGGCCACCCTCGTCATCTACACCCCCGCCATTCCCGCCGACCTGGGAGAGCTCTGCTACGTAAAGGAGCACGGCTACAGGCTGGTCAAGCGCTCCCTCGCCCTCGGCGAAATCACCAAGGGCCAGAGCTGCCTCGCCGTTTCCGGCACCCACGGGAAGACTACCACCTCCACCCTCGTCGCACACATACTCACGGAGGGAGGAGACGGCTGCTCCGCTTTCCTCGGCGGCATCTCCAAGAATTACGGCACGAATTTGCTGATGAGCGATACGCCCACGGTGGTGGCGGAGGCCGACGAGTTCGACCGTTCCTTCCTGCAGCTGCATCCAGACATTGCGGTTATCACCGCGATGGACGCCGACCACCTGGACATCTACGGCGACCTCGCCCACGTGCAGGCGGCCTTCCTGGAGTTCGCCGGCCAGGTTAAGGAGACCATCATCCTGAAGTACGGCCTCCCAATCAGGCAGGAGCAGGTCGGCGCACGCATCTTCAGTTATCATTTCGACAATCCCGACGCCGACTTCCACGGCAGCAACCTGCGCCTGGAGAGCGACGGACATTATACCTTCGACCTGGTGTATCCCGGCGGAACCCTCAGCGACATTCGCGTGGGCGCGCTCGGATGGATCAACGTAGAGAACAGCATCGCAGCGGCCGCCGTATGCCTATGCTACGGCCTCGACGGCCAGAAAGTACGGAAGGCCATCGGCAGCTTCCGGGGCGTGCAGCGCAGGCTCGACGAGCATGTGAACCTGCCGGGCCTCACCTACATCGACGATTACGCCCACCATCCGGCAGAGCTTGCAAGCGCCATATCGTCGCTCCGCGGAATCTTCCCCGGACGCAAGATAACAGGCGTGTTCCAGCCGCACCTCTACACCCGCACGCGCGACTTCGCGCACGAGTTCGCAGAGGCCCTCAGCGCCCTGGACAGCCTCATCCTGCTGGACATTTACCCGGCACGCGAAGAACCTATACCGGGCGTAACTTCGGAGATTATCTTCAAGGACGTCACGGCTCCGAGCAAGAAGCTGATACGCAAAGAAGAACTCATGGACGTACTGGCCGCGGAAGAGCTTGACGTACTCGCCACCTTCGGCGCCGGCAACATAGACCGCTTCATTGAACCGATTACCGAACTGTTGAACACACGCAAATGAAAAAACAGCTCCGCATAATAGTATTCTGCGTCGTTCTGGCATTGCTGCTGGCAGCTCTGGCCCTGCTGGCCGGGCATGCACGCAACGAACGCGCAGTTGTACTGTGCAACGGACTGGACGTGCAGATAATCGACAAGTACGAATTCGTAACCCAGGAAGACGTGAAGGGCTTCATAGACAGGAAATACGGCACCTACATAGGTGTACGCCTGGACAGCCTGGACCTGGACCGGATGGAGAGAATGCTGGAAGAAAAGAGCGTGGTGCTGAAGAGCGAGGCTTGGGTGACACGCGACGGCATGCTGCACGTTAGCATACTGCAGCGCAAGCCGGTGCTGCGTTTCCAGCGCGGCGAGCAGGGATTCTACATGGACCGCAGCGGCTATGTGTTCCCGCTACACAAGAGCTACACCGCAGACGTTCCCGTGATAGAGGGGGCCATTCCTCCGGTAGAGAGCAAGGAAGGAGCCGCCTGGGCCGAGGGAGTGATGCAGCTGGTGGAATACGTACAGGGCTCAAAGATGTGGAAAGACCGCGTTTCAGGCATAGGCGTCAACAAGGACGGAGACCTGGAACTGAGGGTAACGGACGGCAAGGAGCGCTTTATAATTGGCTTTCCGGACAATCTGGACAGCAAGTTCGCCCGCATGGGCAAATACTATTCTCATATACTGCCCTACATAACCGAGCAGAAAGGAGAGGGCTGGTATAAGAGCGTGAATTTGAAATATAACAAACAAATAATATGCAGGAAAGATATATAGCGACAGTAGATCTGGGCACATCGAAACTCGCACTCTGCGTAGCTAAGGTGGTGGGCGAGAACGTCCAGATTATCTACTACAAAGAGAGGCCGTCGGAGGGCATTCGCTACAACAGCGTATACAATCCCAAGAGAGCGGCAGGTCCTCTTCGTGCCGCCATTGCCGAGGCCGAAGACGAACTGCAGATAAAGATTCTGCAGGTAGTGGTTGGTCTGCCGCGCTACAACGTAAGGCAGGAGACCGCCAGCGCCAAGATAGACCGCAGCGATGCGGCGGCGCTCATCGAGGAAGAGGAAATCAGCAACCTCAAGAACATGGCCCTCGACTCCTACCCCCTGACAGACGGGAGCAAGGAACTCATCTACGGAGCCGTGCCCCAGTCTTTCTCTACCGACGACGTGATAGGTGCAGAAGAGGATGTGGTGGGCACCAGCAGCGACACCCTTACAGGCAACTTCAAGATCTTCGTGGGCAAGAAGAAGGCCGTGAGCAACATCGACATTATGCTCAACGATGCCGGCGTGGCGCTCGCCCAGGCCATCTTTCCCCCGGCAGCCGTAGGCGAGGCCGTTCTGAAGAGCGACGAAATGTCCAACGGCGTGGCCCTGCTGGAAATGGGAGCAGGCGTCACCTCCATCTCCATCTATCAGGGAGGCATAATGCGCTACTTCGCATACATCCCCTTCGGAGGCAAGAGCATCACCACGGACATACGCCTGGAGTGCGCGTTCGACGACACCCTGGCCGAGAATATCAAGCTGGCTTTCGGCGCCTGCATGCCGGAGAAGCTCCAGACCATGGGAGACAAGATACTCCAGATAAACGACGAGGAGAACGGCACCTACGAGAACCTGCCGGTCAAGTACCTCTCCGAGATCATTACCGCCCGCTGCAAGGAAATCATTACCGCCATGCTCTTCCTCATCCAGGAAAGCGGCTTCGCGGACAGGCTACGCTGCGGCATAGTGCTCACGGGCGGCGGTGCCAACCTGGTCAACCTTGGCAACATGATAAAGGAGATGTCGGGCTACAACGTACGCATCGGCTTCCCTCTGGCAAGCAAATTCAGCTCCGACGGCTGCCCCGGCATAGGCGAGGCCGAAGCGGCAACTTCTGTAGGACTAACGCTCGAAGCAGCTACCGATCCTTATCTGAATTGCATCGAGGAGGCAGCCAGGCCTGCACAAAACAAGGAAGCCGAGGCACCGGCGGTGGAAATTGCGCCGGACGACAACGGACAGGGCAACCTGTTCCAGCCGGAAGCCTTCGGCAAGGTGGAAGAGAAGATCAAGAAGATTCCGCCCCGCAAGCAGCGCGAGCCCAAGCCGGCAAAAGTAAAACCGGCGAAGAACCCGTCGGAAGACAAGCTGAACATTATTTGGAAAAAGGTCACAGGCCTGTTCTCAGACAGCTTCGAGAATACTCTCGGTGAACTTTACGACGATATGGGAAACAATAACGAAGGAGGACAATAAGCTATGTTCGATGATTTTGATATAGACCTTAATGCAACGGTCCCTACCGACTGGACCCGCTCCGACCAGATAATAAAAGTTATCGGCGTCGGCGGAGGCGGCTGCAACGCAGTCTCCTACATGTACCGCACCGGTATCGAGGGTTGCAGCTTCGTAGTGTGCAACACCGATTCCCAGGCCCTGGAGTGCAGTCCGGTTCCCGTAAAGATACAGATGGGCGCAGGCCTCGGAGCGGGCACCAACCCCATCAAGGGACGCAACGCCGCGATAGACAGCCAGAGCGAGATAGAGAAGAAGATTATCGACACCGGCACCCAGATGCTGTTCATCACCGCAGGTATGGGCGGCGGCACCGGCACCGGAGCTACCCCTATCATTGCCAAGATGGCGAAAGAGAAGGGCATACTTACCGTTGCCGTGGTTACCCTCCCCTTCAAGAACGAGGGCGACAGGGCAATGTCACGTGCCATCGACGGCATACAGGAGCTGGAGAAAAACGTCGACTCCCTGCTCATCATAAACAACGAGAAGCTCTATGCCCACTTCGGCGGCCAGCTTACGCACGACGCCTTCCCCAAGGCCGATGAGGTGCTTACCACCGCCGTCAAGGGCATAATCGAGATTATACAGAAACCCGGCTACATCAACGTGGACTTCGAGGACGTGAAGACCATGATGAAAGACAGCGGCATGGCTCTTATGGGCTACGGCGAGGGCAGCGGACCCAAGCGTATAGAAGACGCCGTGCGCCAGGCATTCGAGTCTCCCCTGCTGAACGACTTCGACCTCAAGACAGCCAAGAACGTGCTGGTGAACATCACCGGCGGCAAGAACGAGCAGGGTCTCACCATGGACGACATGTCCGAGATCAACCGCCGCATAGACGAATATACGGGCGGCGCCAACAATTTCAAGCGCGGCCTCATCTGGGACGAGAGTCCTGAGGTGGGCGACCACATCCATATCACGTCCATAGTTACCGGCCTGAAATTCATCGACATAGTTGGTTCCCGCAGAGACATGGGCAACTACATCATGATTACCCGTAACTTCACTTACGACAAGAACGAGGCGGCCAGCACCAGGGGCATTAACCTGATAGAGGACAACGTAGGCTCCCGCATCGGCTACAGTTCCAGCGAGAACCTGAGGGCCTTCCGCTTCGACCCCGAAAAGCGCCCCGCTCTGCTTGTAGCGGACGGCGATCCCCTTTCCGACCTTGAGAACATTCCCGCACTTAGAAGATCATGAGAAAGACAAGAGTACGTTTTGCACCGTCACCGACCGGCCCCCTGCATATGGGCGGGGTCCGTACGGCACTGTACAATTATCTGATTGCCAAGAAGAACGGCGGAGACTTCATACTCCGCATAGAAGATACCGACTCGCACCGATTCGTTCCCGGTGCAGAGGAGTACATAATCGACTCCCTGCGCTGGTGCGGCATAGTGCCCGACGAAGGACTGGATGCTTCCGGACACGTAGCCGAGGTTGCGGACGAGAAGAACCCGCACGCCCCCTACCGTCAGTCGCAGAGGCGCGGCATCTACCGCAAGTATGCCGAGCAGCTGGTTTCCGGAGGTTTCGCATACTACGCCTTCGACACGGCAGAGGAGCTGGAGAAGGAGCGTGCCGCCGCCGAGGGTGCCGGCCAGACCTTCATCTACAACGCTTCCACGCGCGAGAGGCTTCGCAACTCGCTGACACTGCCGGCCGATGAGGTTGCTCGCCTGCTGGAGGAGCGCACCGACTGGACCGTCCGCTTCAAGATGCCCCTGGACGAGGTTGTAGAGATGGACGACGAGATCCGCGGCCACATAGAGGTGAACACCTCCACTCTGGACGACAAGGTGCTGTGGAAGCGTGCCGACGAGTTGCCGACCTACCACCTTGCGAACATCGTAGATGACCACCTGATGGAGGTTAGCGACGTGATTCGCGGCGAGGAGTGGCTGCCGTCTCTCCCCCTGCATTACCTGCTGTATCGCGCATTCGGCTGGGAGCGTCCCAAGTTCGCCCACCTGCCCTTGCTACTGAAGCCCGTGGGCAACGGCAAGCTGAGCAAGCGCGACGGCGACAAAATGGGCTTCCCGGTGTTCCCTCTGCAGTGGACAGCCCCCGACGGCGCGGTATCCCGCGGCTATCGCGAGGACGGTTATTTCCCCGACGCTTTCGTGAACCTGCTGGCCATGCTGGGCTGGAATCCCGGCACCGAGCAGGAGA
>CAMZEC010000031.1 GCA_947305645.1 uncultured Bacteroidales bacterium
TGCGGACCAATTGTTGAATTGTTGGCATAAGTGTTTGTTAATAAATAAAATAAACAGCCCCTCCATTAAAAAAGGGGCTGCAAAGATACGAAAAAATATTTATTTCGCAAGCGCTGCAAACTCAATATCACGCTCTGCACGCTCCTTCAGGGCCGGTTTCTTGGCGCAGGCGTCGTCCAGATACTTCCGGGCTTCTGCCGTCTTGCCCTTGCGGGCGGCGATTATGGCACGGATGTAATTGGACTCGGGGCATTTGCAGGTAAGAGTATTGGATGCGGCATCCGGGTCTCCGTTCAGCAGGTTGGCAATGGTGGCGTTGCAACCTTTGAGGCCTCTGGCGGCCTTGGCAGCGGCTGCGTAATCGCCTTTAAGGATGTTCAGGATGACCGTATTCTCCCTGGCCTTGTCGTTGCCGGACTTCTCGAAGCACTTGGCGGCCTGCGCGTAATCTTCGTTACGCATTGCAACCACGCCGGTGGCGTTGAGCACGTCGGCATCGGGCTCCTTGATCTTGCCGAGGTAGGCTCCGGCAAGGGAGGTCTTTCCTTCGTCCAGATAGAGCATCGCCAGGTTGTAGCGGGCCACGTCGGAGTTGAACTTGCTGATGGCGTACTTGTAGAGGGTCTCCTTGCTGTCGCGGCTCTCGCTTATGGACGCCAGACGGAGGATGGACGGCTCGTCAAAGTTGTCGATTCCGTTCTCGGCCATCTTCAGGAGCTCATCGTTGTCGTAGTTGCGGAACTCGGAGCTGGTGACGAAGCGGGCGCGGCGGAGTTCGGGGAAGACAGTTTTGTTGATTTCCGAGTAGATCTGAGCCATATTGCGGATCTCGCTTTCACGGACGGCCGGGTCGCTGTACATGGAGAGGACGCGGAGAATGAGGTCCTTATCTTCGATGTTGGACTTGGCGACGGCCTCCTGGAAGCCTTCCCAGTCCTGGCCCATGCTCTTCACCTCCACACCGGTGACCTCGATGTCCTTGGCATCCTTGGCGATGTCGTCCCAAGCCTTCTGCGCGGAGTCGGCACGTTTGTCGGAGAGTTTGGCGTTGTAGTCCTTGCCGCCTTCCGGAGAAGCGTAAGCCACGATTTGTGTGCCCTTGACGGTGGAACGCTCGTCTTCCTGAAGCTTGCCGAGCCTGTAACGGTAGCCCTCCATGGCATAAGTCTCCAGCTCGCTCTTCTTCACCTTGTCCGAGTTCACATCATAGAGGATCCTGGCCTCGGTAGTGCGCTCGATGACGGCCTTGTAGCCGTCAGGCTTGCGGGAATATACGCCGCCGAGGTCTGCCAGCTGGTATGTGGCGATGCAGCCGTCGGCAACTTTTATGGCGTCAACCGGATAATCCCTGTCCTTGTAATGAATTACGCCGCGGAGCTCGAGGCGTGCCTTCTCGCAACCGGGGACATATGCAAACTTGAGCTTCTCGGCAACCGTGGTGCCGGCAGAAGATATAACCTTGAAGTTATCTTTAACCTTGTCTCCCTGATACTGGAGAACGGGAGCCGCGATTTCGCCGCCATCATATACCAGAACGGGGGTAACGTCCATGGTGGCATTAGGATAGAAGTAATCCTTGGGGCAGGTGACGGTCACGGTGGCGGGAATCTGTCCACCCTTGATCTCGAGAACCTGGGGATCACACTGTATAACCACATCCTTGGCGAGCTGCATCTGCTCGAGCCTCGACTTGGCGCAGGATGCTGAGATTAACACAAGCGCGGAGAGCGCTGCAAAAGTGATAATTCGTTTCATATTTAATTATAATTGTTTCGTCGTAGAAATGCAAAGATAAGATTTTTTGCCTAACTTTGCACTGTTATGGACGCTCAAGAGCTTCAAATCCTGAAAAACAGGTATGATATAATCGGCAACGACCCTGCACTCAACAGGGCCCTGGAGACCGCCGTGGCCATAGCGCCTACGGATCTCACTGTTCTGATTGAAGGCGAGAGCGGAACAGGCAAGGAAAACATCCCCCAGATCATACATCAGCACAGCCGTCGCAAGACGGGTAAGTATTTGGCCGTCAACTGCGGCGCCATCCCGGAAGGGACCATAAACGCCGAGCTGTTCGGGCACGAAAAGGGTGCCTTCACCGGCGCAGTGGGCGAGCGCAAAGGCTACTTCGAAGAGGCCAACGGCGGCACGCTGTTCCTGGACGAGATAGGCGAGCTGCCCAAGGAGACTCAGGCCATGCTGCTCCGCGTGCTGCAGAACGGCGAATACATGAAAGTGGGTTCCTCAAAGGTCGAGAAGACCGACGTCCGCGTGATCTGCGCCACCAACGTCAACTTGCAGTACGCCGTAGCCACCGGCAAGTTCCGCCAGGACCTCTACTATCGAATCAACTCCATCGAGATAAAGATGCCGCCGCTGCGCGAACGCAAGAGCGACATCTACCTGCTGTTCCGCAAGTTCTCCTCCGACTTCGCCCAGAAGTTCGGCTGCTGCCGCGTTACCCTGGACCTGGAGGCCATCTCCAGGCTGTCGGCCTACCGCTGGCCGGGCAACATCAGGCAACTGAAGAACGTCGCGGAGACGGTTACCGCCATCGAAAGCAAGCCGGCGCGCGGGTCGGACGACCGTGTGGAGCTCGGTGCCGCCGTGCTCTCACGCTACCTGCCGGACGAGCAGGACTCCCTGCTTCCCGCCACTCCCTCCGCGCCCGCCGGAACTTCCGCCCCGTTCGCGGATGCAGACAAGCAGATGATAGTCAAGGCGATTCTGGACCTCAAGCAGGAGGTGGACGCCCTCAAGAGGACCGTCAGCTCAATGGACGGCGCCGCCGTTTCCGGGCAGCACCAGGGATACATCGCCCCGCCGCCCGCCGCCGACGAGCCTGAGGAGCAGATTCCCAGCTTCGAAGAGCCGGAGCCTCAGGAAATCAGCATACGCCAGATGGGCGACGACCTGATCGAACGCGCCCTGGCACGCCACGGAGGTAAGGTCAAGCCGGCCGCCAAGGAGCTCGGCATCTCGGAACGGACCATCTACCGCAAACTCGCAGAAAAGAAGAAAAAGCAATGAGACGTCTGATTATTTTGCTTGCTGCGGCCATCGCGGTTTGTTCCTGCAGCGTGAGTTATTCATTCTCCGGCACCTCCATCCAGCCGGACGTGAATACCATCACCATCAACTATATTGAGTATCGTGCGCTGCGCGTGAACCCCTCGCTCAGCAACGACCTTACGGAGGCCATCCGCAACCAGTTCCGCCGGATGACGCGCCTTGAGCAGGTTGACCGCGACGGCGACATGGAGATCTCGGGCGAGGTTACGGGATACGATATTTCCGCCGCTGCAGTGACGGCCGACGAAGTTGCCGCCCGCAACAAACTGACGGTTACGGTAAAGATTTCGTTCTCGGACAAGAAGCACCCGGAAGAAGACTTCGACAAGAGCTTCTCCGCATATGCGGAATACGATTCGACCAATACGCTTGACGCCGTGGAGAGTTCGCTCTGCGCGGAAATCATAGAAAAACTGGTGGAAGACATCTTCAACGCTTCCGTAGCACAATGGTAGGCAGCATAGACATAAAACGCCTGAATCTTGACGAGCTGCTGGGGGTGGTGAGCATCTACCCCTGGTACGCCGGCGCCCGGTCCGAGCTTTGCCGCCGCATGGCCGAGGCGGGCACTCTGAGCGAGCAGCAGCTGTCGCAGGCGGCCGTGTATCTGTGTTCCCGAAGGATACTGTCCGACATGGTGAGGCACAAGGCCGATTATTCGGACAGCTCCGTGAGCACGATGTTGAAGAGCGTGATGACGGAGGAAGAGCCTGCCGCCGCTCCTGCGGAAGAGGCTCCGAAGGATGCGGCACACGCCGAGGCCCGGCGTATCTTTGTAGTGGGCGGGGATTATTTCAGCTCTTCCCAGTACAAGGAAGTGCGGCATGCAGACGACAGCATTTTCTCCGGTTTTGCCACTTCTGAACGCGAAGACCTGAACGGCGAGCTGCCTGAGGAGAGCTTCGATTTCTGCACGGAAACGCTGGCTCAAATATATGCAGAACAGGGTTATACGGAGGAGGCAAAACAAATTTATTCCAAACTAAGTTTGCGATATCCGGAAAAAAGTGTTTACTTTGCATCCCTTATTGAAAAATTAGACTAAAAATTAATATGAACGCATTATTCACAACATTGACCGTGTTTATCGTTATTGCAGCAGTCCTGTTGATTATCGTGGTTCTGCTTCAGAACGGAAAGGGTCAGGGAATGGCCAGCAACTTCGTGGCAGGTAACCAGACCTTCGGTGTCCGCCAGACCGCAGACATCCTCGAGAAGATCACCTGGGGCCTTGTGGCATTCATCATCGTGGTTTCCATCGTGGCTTCTTTCACCACCGGAACCAACGGTACTGCCATCGACGTTACCGACCGCCTGGAGAACGTGACCAACGACGAGGCTCCCGCCTTCCCCGCTCCCGTAGACCAGACCGCACCCAGCACGGAAGTTCCTGCCGAGTAAGTTTTATGCACGGAATTTATGGTTAAGCCGGCCGCAGATTCGCTCTGTGGCCGGTCTTATTTTGTGCAAGGTCCCTTTTTATGTCAGGGACCTTGCACATTGATATGCCATTCAGTGGCTTCCAGATAGGATTAGCGGGCAAGGTCTGCCGCATAAAACGGCACCTTGCCCGCCTGTTATTGTCAGCATAAGCTATCTGGCATTCCTCCAGCCGCCTTCTATGACCACCGGCGGAGCGAGAGGCACGAAGTCCTTCTCTACGGAGTTGCGGCGGGCCGCACGGCGGGCGGCAGCAGCGGCGGGTGTGCGGTTCACGGCATCGTAGGCCACGAAATCTTCGTACGTTCCGTTCCACTCAGGCCCGAAAGCCAACTTGTTGATACGATACCAGATGGCGTAGCGCGAAGGCGCGTTGAAGCCTCCGGTGTTGTTGTTCATGATGCTGTTGCGTGTCGGGCGGTATGCGCCGTAATAATAAGTGCATGCGCCTTCATAGACGCCAAGGCCTTCGCCGGCAAAGCGGCTGTCGGAAATGAACTTTGACCACTTTACAGAAGATGGATCGGACGTGAAGTCGGCATTAGGCCACCAGCCTGACTGTGCTTCTGTGCGGTACTTCTCAACAAGCTCCTGAGAAATGGTGCCATTGGAGGCATAGTAGTATTCGTCCGCCAACTTCGCGAAGCCATGCCCGCCCGCCTCGTGACTCACAGTACCAACAAACGTAGACTCGACACTGCTGGCCGGGAAGTATGATATGGACGCTCCGCGGCCGTAGTCACAAGTGTCTCCTGCCACCGGGTACAAATAGCACGTACCAGCATAGAAATCGCGATTGATTGCTACGATGACAAGGGCATCATCTATGCGGTCGGCCGGGATTGCTTTCTGGACATACTCGAACACTTTGGTATTGTCGCCACCGACAGCAGTACCCTCACCGAACCATGTCGCGAGAGCTGTTTGCCCGCTGTATTTTTCGTTCTTTGAGACAACGTCAACATAGTAAACGTTGAAGCAATCCTTGTACGACTTGTACGGCTCCTCTGAGAACAGGGCGTCGGCAGCCCGCTGCATCACCTTTCCATAGGTGCCGTCTGCAATCAGCCGGTCGGAGTAGGCGTCGCCCATCAGAACCACGTCGATGCCGGCACCGCGGGTAGCAGTCTGCAGTGTGTGAACGGTGCCGTCTGCAGAGAAGTCGGTGGACTCGTACGGTGCGCCGGAGGACCCCAATCGGCTCTCTATGAAGGATGTCAATTCATCAGAAAGCCCGAATTGGACAAAAACCATACGTCCGGAGTTGTCGAAAACGGTAATGGCCGGCAATGACCGATATGGGTAATACTCTATGCCCATTGGCGCGTTCCCGTCTTTAATTGCATTACAGAATGTCGGCCAGGGATAAGCATTACTTGAAGCATGTTCCCTCACAACAGACTCTTCTTCGGGAGAATAACTCACCAGAGATAAACCTTTGTCTTTGTACGCAGCATAAAGTTCCTTAAGTTCCGGGACCATCATAGAGGAGAACGGGCACCAGCTTTCCCATTGTACCAGAACGGTAAGTTCGTTATCTTTCACAGAGGAGGACGAGAAGATTCCTCCGTCCAAGGTAGTAACCTGGAAATCGGGAATTGTAGGGGCAAGTTCCGAGTACTCAAGTTTATCGTTGCCATTCACAATATATCCCCAACTTTTCTGCCACTCCGGCCAGTAGCGGAAAGCCTCCGGAATCTTACCGGAGAAATCATTCTTGGCCAGTTCCATATAATACATTCCGTTATTTGAAGTGGCATTATCTATCAAATGGAGCTTGGAGAGCTCGGCAGGTATGGGGCCGGATAATCTGTTGTCAGTCAGATCAAGATACCTTAGTTTTTGCAGCTCGCCTATTCTTGGTGAAAGGGCACCGCCAATTTCAGTACTTTGGATTGCCAGTTGTTCAAGATTATGCAAATCGAAGATATCATCTGGCAATTCTCCGCAAACGTTCTTTGATCCTGGACACGGTACGCCACTTATACTCAATTCTTTAAGGTTTTTCAGACGACCAAACCCGGACTGAAGCGGATGTCCGGTATCAAGATGCTGAAGGATCAGATACTGCAAGTTTTCCATATCGAACAAGTCTACCGGCAAGTCTGCGTTGATTCCATATAAATGTAGGCGCTGCAGGTTCTCAAGCTTTGAGATGCCCGCCGGCAGTGCGATCATATTATCCTTGACGGCATCATAATCAGCCATATAGCCACCTATGCCAAGATACAATTTCTCCAGGGAGGTGATGTTATATAGCGCTTCAAAATTGGTAATCTTGCCTTCTGCCTCCAAAATAGCAATATCTTTCACATTTGAGAGCTTGCTAATCTCATTTGGAATCGCTCCCTTGAGCCCATTATGCTCAAAATTCAATATGGAAACGTGTCCTGAGAGCCAGTCGGTGAGCACTCCGTACCAGGTGCCTACAGGTTGGTCAGAGCACCAGTTGGTGTTGTTCTTCCAGTGGGGTCCGTCAAGAGCATTGTAAAAGGCTATGAGCGCCTCTCGCTCCTCCTCTGGAGTATTCTCATCTCCAATGCCACCTATGAAGGCATCCAAATCCACGACGCTAAGATGTTTAACCTCTCCACGCCGAATATCTATTTTTTTTGTGGTTGCCTTAGTATTATACTGATTATCATAAGAAAGCCAGACCGAAAGACCTCTCTCAAATGTCATCGGGGGAAGAACGAAATACAGGTCGTATGGCTGGTCTTTTTCCAGTTGTTTATCAATCCAGACGAAAATGCTGTTGTGACCAGCCTGATACTCCTTGAATTTCAACACCGGAGGATCCTGCTCCATATCTATAAACAAGTTGTCTTTATCGCCCCATATCATTTCGTCGTTGTTGCCGAATAATCTGATTTGCTGTAGAACCTTTGTTCCTTTAAAAGAGATGTGCAGCACTCCGGCGGCATGTTTGAATGAAAGAGTCGAGCTTGTGGCCTTGGCTGTCAACGGCAGCTGGAAATCCTGGCCCAGGTCTGTTATCCTTGCGTAGGAATTACTATATTGAAGGTGATTAGTGTTTTCGGGATCAACCGTTATTTCGGAATAAGGATAAAAGGCAAAGAATTCATTCCCGCTCACGGGTGTGGAGCCCTCGAATACATTGTTTTCACCGTATTTGTAGAACACCTGTACCGGATCAGTGTCGGAATAGACGCCGATGGATTCGGAAAAGGACCAGGAAAGGTGCTCGCTGTCGTCTAAACGAAGTTTGGTGCAGGCCTCATCTCCCACGGAGGCGGTAAAACTGGATATGGTTTTAAGGCTTGCAGCTGAAGTGTCACCCTGAATCTCCAAGGTGCAGGATATTGCTGAAGCGGCAAGGGCAAGGGCCACGGAAATGCGGATTAATAACGACTTCATATTCTCATCCTCCTTTACCAATCTTCGGTTCCACCGTCAACCAAATCTTCCGGATCTTCTCCCACGAAGGAGTTGCATATCAAGTACGCCTGCTCCTGATATAGCTGCTCGGCGTCCGGCCGTGTATATTTCTTCCCAGATAAGCTCATAATGGCAGATCATTAATTGTGAGCGTAAATATAGTATTTTTATCAGTTATACGATACTACCGCTTCTTCCGGCGCTCCTAGCGCTCCGCGTCTGTGACAAAATGTCACTGGAACGAAACTTGACCGAAACTGATTCGGAACCCATCGAAACCCCGGGTTCTTGGAGGATATAATTATGGAAAACAAATACGAATTCTTAAGCAAGTACGCGATCGACCTCAACGAGGCCGCCGCAAAAGGCCGTCTGGACCCGGTGATCGGGCGCGACGACGAAATACGACGCGTCCTGCAGATACTGAGCCGCAGGACTAAGAACAACCCTATCCTCGTGGGCGAGCCCGGCGTGGGCAAGACCGCTATCTCTGAAGGGATTGCGACCAAGATCGTCAACGGGGAGGTACCTGAGAACCTGA
The DNA here is from genome assembly GCA_947305645.1 of uncultured Bacteroidales bacterium. GTDB lineage: Bacteria > Bacteroidota > Bacteroidia > Bacteroidales > UBA932 > Cryptobacteroides. Next base: position 8,453 of record CAMZEC010000031.1, read on the forward strand.
AGAGCCGCAAGGTCTTCTCGCTGGACATGGGCGCCCTTATCGCCGGCGCCAAGTACCAGGGCGAGTTCGAGGAGCGACTCAAAGGAGTAGTGAAAGAGGTCGTCGAGTCCGACGGCGAAATCATCCTTTTCATCGACGAAATCCACACCCTGGTGGGCGCGGGCCGCACCAGCGGCGCCATGGATGCGTCCAACATCCTCAAGCCGGCGCTTGCGCGTGGCGAGCTGCGTACCATCGGCAGCACCACCCTGGACGAATACCAGAAGTACTTCGAGCAGGACAAGGCCCTCGAGCGCCGTTTCCAGAAGGTGATGGTGGACGAGCCGAGCCCCGCCGAGAGCATCGCCATCCTGCGTGGCCTCAAGGAGAAATACGAAACTCACCACCGCGTGAGCATCGAGGACGACGCACTCATCGCCGCCGTTAACCTCAGCCACCGCTACATCAACAACCGTTTCCTGCCGGACAAGGCCATCGACCTGGTGGACGAGGCGGCCAGCAAGCTGCGTCTGGAGATGAATTCGGTGCCGGAGCCCATCGACGACCTCAATTCCAAAATCCGTCAGCTGGAGATCGAGAAGGAGGCCATCAAACGCGAGGGCACGTCGCTGAAAAGCGAGAAAATCGACTCCGAGCTCAAGGAGGCGAAGGTGCAGAAAGCGGCCCTCGAGGCACGTTGGAACGAGGAAAAGGGCATCGTGACGGAGCTCAACAACCTCCGTTCGCAGATAGAAGACTACAAGCGTGACGCATCCATTGCAGAGCGCTCCGGCGACTACGGCAAGGTGGCGGAGATACGCTACGGCAAGCTCGCCGGCGCCCAGCAGCGCCTCCAGGAGCTCAGCGAGAAGCAGGCCGCCATCAAGGACCCCATCATCACGGAATCCGTTACGCCGGAGGACATTGCGGAGGTCGTGGCCCGCTGGACCGGCATCCCCGTGAACCGTATGCTTGAGAGCGAGAAGGAGAAGCTACTGCGTATGGAGGAACAGCTGCACAAGCGCGTCGTGGGGCAGGACAAGGCCATCGAGGCCGTCTCCGACGCCGTCCGCCGCAGCCGTGCAGGCCTTAGCAATGAGCACCGTCCCATCGGGTCGTTCCTCTTCCTGGGAACCACAGGCGTGGGCAAGACCGAGCTCGCCAAGGCGCTCGCGGAATTCCTCTTCAACGACGAGAGCATGATGACCCGTATCGACATGAGCGAGTACCAGGAAGCGCACACCGTGAGTCGTCTGGTCGGCGCGCCTCCGGGATACGTCGGATACGACGAGGGCGGCCAGCTGACCGAGGCCGTACGCCGCAAGCCCTACTCCGTGGTGCTGCTGGACGAGATCGAGAAGGCTCACACCGACGTCTTCAACATCCTCCTGCAGGTGCTGGACGACGGCCGGCTCACGGACAACAAGGGGCGCACGGTGGACTTCAAGAACACCATCCTCATCATGACCTCCAACCTCAAGGAGGAGGAGCTGCGCCTGCGTATGCGTCCGGAGTTCATCAACCGTATCGACGAGATAGTGAAGTTCGATTCGCTGACCAAAGAGGATATAAGGCAAATCGTGCGCATACAGATGTCGATGCTGCAGAAGAAACTGGAAGACGACAACGTAGCGCTCGAGTACACCCCTGCGTATGAAGACTACGTGGTGGAGAACGGCTACGACCCCGACTTCGGAGCCCGTCCCGTCAAACGGCTCATCCAGCGTGAGCTGGTCAACCGCCTTGCTAAGGAGATTCTGGAAGGCCGCATCCACAAAGACTCCGCCATTCTGGTCGACGCCGGCCCTGACGGAGTTGAGGTGAGGCAGAAGTAACCCGTACTGTCGTCCGTCTGCTTTTTTATGGGCGGACGGACAGCAAAAAGGGCCAAAAATGACGTCGGTCGTCCCACTTAAAGGATGACCGACGACAGTTTTGCATATGTGACCAGTATCAGGGATGGTGGCGCTAAAACTCCGCGGCTACCTCCTCCGCAACCTGGAGGAGGGCGGCGGCGACTTCGGGAGACAGGCCGCAGGAGGGGACGGAACCCTCGAAGCGGGTGCGGCCGGAGATGGTGAGCCAGGTGATGCAGGCCTTGAGGTAGGAGCCGGCGGCACTCTGATGCTTGTCGTCCTTATCCAGAAGATTGATCCAGGGGTATTCGGCCCGGGACCTGCGGAAAGCCGCTCCGACCAGCGTGCGGTCGCAGGAAGCGGCCTTGGCAATCATCGCGGACCCTTCTTCCAGCCGGCTGTCGAACTCATCCAGGGAAGCAAAGCCGCCGTTGTCTATAGCAGGATAGGCCCAGGTGCTCTCGACGTATACCTTGCAGTCCGGCCGATTCTTGCGAATCCTCTCGCACAGCTCGCAAAAGGCTTTGCGGACATCGGCAAGACTGTCGGGGGCCGCGGCAAACCGGCCGGGCTCCTGGCTCTGCCCCTGGATGACGGCAAAATCATACGCCACGGGCATGTCGCACTGCATCTGCGTCATTTCCAGTCCGCAGTGCTGGCGGAACGTCATTCCTCCCTTCAAAGAAGCGTTTACATGCAGAATCCACCCCTGCGAGAAGGCAAGCTCCTGCAACATGAAAGGCTCTCCGTGATAATATGTGAAAGAGTTTCCAACCAGCAGGATATGTTTCTCCGGGAATCCGTCTCCGGGGCCAAGCGGCGCAAGTTTGGCGCCCACATAGCCGCGGCTTTTGAGCGTTACGGAATTCTCCGGCTCCGTAGCGCTGAGCCGGCTGCCGTCTGTAGCCAGGGGACTGCTGACGCGGCAACGCACCTTGAGCGAATCCTTTACCTCATTGGCCAGACGGTATACCAGCATAAAAGTGGACGGGTGCCGGACGGTAGAGCTTACGGTACGGAAAGAATGGCCGCCTACCCACTCTCCTCCGTCCAGAACCTCGACCTCATACTGCAGCGGGGCCTTGGTCCCGGCATTCTCCATGGTCAGGTCGAACTGAATATAGGTCTGCGCAGGAAGGTAAGATACTGCACGGCTCAATTCTATCGAGTCACCTTCTACCATGCCGTTGCGCACGAAGGGATGGTTCTTGGAAAAAATCCAAAGGCCCTCCTGATTCTGCGCAATACCGACGAAAGAGCAAACGGCGGCCAGGACCGCCGTCAGCACAAAACGTTTAAAATTCATACCTGAGTACTATTCTCCGAAAATTTCTGCAAGCTTGGCACCGAGCTCATCTCCGCGAAGGTCGCGGGCAACGACGGTTCCTTCAGGATCGACCAGCAGGCTGGCGGGGATAGATTTGACTCCGTAGGTATCGGATGCGATTGTATCCCATCCCTGGAGGTCAGAAAGGTGCTTCCACGGCATCTCCCACTCGGAGATGGCCTTCACCCAGGCGTCCTTGTCGCTGTCGAAGGACAGGCCGACGATCTCCAGGCCCTTCTCGTGATACTTGCCGTAAGCCTTTACCACGTTGGGCATCTCACGACGGCAGGGACCGCACCAGGAAGCCCAGAAATCAATGAGCACCCACTGGCCCTGACCGACATACTCGCTAAGTTTGTGAAGCTTGCCGTCTACGTCAGGCTCCTCAAGATCGAGGAACTTCTGCCCTATAAGGCCTTCCTTTATAGCATCCATCTCTTCCATACGGGCATTGTAAGCATCCAGCTGGTCTTTGATCTTGAGTGCATAGGGATGCCTGGCGTAAGGATACTTGGGGTCGAACAGCCCGGCCAGTTCCTCTTTTTCCGCCCCCTGGGCAAGCTCGGAAATGAAAGCGGCGGGAATGATATTGTTGCGGTTCTCTTCAAGAATCTGCTTGTAATATTCCCCAATGTTGGCAATCTTTTCGTTAATTACCGGAACGAGAGCCTGCTGCTCCGCTTCACTGGCCTCACCGTATGCTGCGATGGCTCCGAGGGCATCATTGTACATTTCCCCGGCAGCCTTGTCGTATGCAGTCAGTTTTTCATTGAGCTCTGAGCCTTCCAGGCTGTAGTCTTCCAGATCGATCTCAACATCCTCGCCGTCGGCAAAGAAAATGGTTTGCCAGTCGGCATTGGCCTTATGGACATACATGAGGGCATTTTTGTCCGCCTTACCTGTAAATACCAGCTCGCCGTCGGCAATCTCGCCGGAATTCACCACTTCACCGGAGAGCTTGTCTACCAGGGAAACCTGGGTTCCGTCCTCTGCACCGGTAACGCAAACTTTGTATTCGACTTGTTTGCCGGCGCAAGCGCTGAGCGCAAAAATGGCGGCAGAAAGGATGAGAATCTTTTTCATATGGGATAGATTATTGATTTTCAAATATAACTATTTTTTTGAATACACAGAGAAACGCCAGGTGATACCCACGTCGAAATTATTCACGCGGTCGTGATTGTCGCGGAAATATGCTGCATGCAGGCGAAGACGGTCGTGCTTCAGCGGGAAGAATTCGAAGCCGGCGCCATAATACAGATAGTCATTCCCGGCCGGCAGCACGAGGTCGTAAGACCCTACGTGAGTAGCCGGCACCAAAGAGTCCCACCCGGAATTCCAGTTCGGATCCAGATTTGCCGCATCGTTACGCTCGTAGCCTACTTTGGTGCAAATGTTCCACTGTCCGAGAGAGAGTATAGCCTTTACGATGAACGACCAGTCGGAAAACTTGTTCTTCTGTTTGAAGGCAAAGCGGTCTATCATATCTACATCCACGACAAGAGGGCCCATGAAAAACTTGTTTCCAAGGACAAACCAGTTCATCTTGCGATGCAGCTCATCTTCCACAAGATTATAGCTCCATATGGTATTCCACCAGGGAAATATGTGCCCGTTCCAATAAAGATTGTAGGAATAGGCGTTCTGCGTTACCGGAGATATCGGTGAAGGGGCGAACTGTACGCTTATGTCCTGGCCTTCCGCCGGAGTAAACGTGGCACTTACTCCGAATGCATAATACTGATAAAGGTTGAGGCTGAAGGCGCCGTAGTAATACACGTCGATAGGCGCAGAGTCTATTTCGTAGCCGCCCACCATAATAGGATGCTTTCCGGCTGTTAATGAGAATTTTGGCGAAACCTGCCACTTCAGCCACAGGAAATCGGTGGCGTTAAAGGGGTTCTTGTCTTCTATCTTCTTGTTAAGACGCTGGCGTATGCGGTAGGTAAGTCCGTCCGCCAGCTCGCCGCTCATGTGAAAATTGAAGTAATCTCCCTGGAAATGAGAATCATATACACCCGCAGTGGTCTGCTGATGGAATGTAGCACGCGTGTCTATCCAAATCTCCTCAACATAGTTACGCTGGGCCGACGCCACAAACCCAGCCAGCAACAAGCCAAGCACCAGAACAGCACGTTTCATATCTATTCGGCAAACAGCTTAACTATGTTGAGTATAACCGCGGAAGCCTTTTCCATGGATTCCACGGGCACCCACTCGAGCTTGCCGTGGAAGTTGAGGCCGCCGGCGAAGATGTTGGGGCACGGCAGGCCTTTGAACGAAAGGTTGGCGCCGTCGGTACCGCCGCGGATGGGCTGGATATGAGGCTTGACGCCCGCCATCTCCATGGCCTTGACGGCTTTTTCTACGATATGGTAGTGCGGCTCCACCTGCTCACGCATGTTGTAATACTGATCCTTGATCACAGGCGTAGCGGTGCCGGCGCCGTACTTGCGGTTGATGAAGTCGCAGCATTCCTGCATCACGGCCTTCTTGCTCTCGAACCGGGCCCTGTCGTGGTCGCGGATGATCCAGGTGAGCGTAGCCTCCTCTACCGTGCCTTTGAAGCTGACGATGTGGAAGAAACCCTCGTAGTCCTGAGTGAACTCCGGCCGCTGCTCCACCGGCAGCAGGGCAGTGAGCTCCTGACCAATCAGTATGGCGTTCAGCATCTTCCCCTTGGCGTAACCGGGATGGACGTTGCGCCCCTGGATACGTACGACGGCAGATGCGGCATTGAAGTTTTCGAACTCCAGTTCGCCCACCTCGCCGCCGTCCATGGTGTAGGCATAATCGGCGCCGAAGCGTTTGACGTCGAACTTCACCACACCGCGGCCTATCTCCTCGTCGGGAGTGAAGCCGATCTTCAGCTCTCCGTGCTTGAATTCGGGGTGCGACACGATATATTCGACGGCATGCATGATTTCAGCCACGCCGGCCTTGTCGTCCGCGCCGAGCAGCGTGGTGCCGTCGGTCGTGACGATAGTCTCTCCCTTATGGGCGAGCAGCTCCGGGAAGGCCGCCGGATCGAGGTACAGCCCCTCGACGCCCTTCAGGGCGATGGGCGAGCCGTCGTAACCGGCAATTATCTGCGGCTTCACGTCCTTGCCGCTGGCATCGGGGGCCGTGTCCACGTGGGCGATGAAGCCCACTGCCGGCACCTTCTTATCTATGTTCGACGGAATGGTCGCCATCACGTAGCCGTATTCGTCCAGCTCCGCCTGCACGCCCATGGCCTGAAGCTCGTCGCGCAGCATCTGCAGCAGCACCAGCTCCTTAGCCTCCGACGGCTGGCTCTCGGACTCCTCGTTGCTCTGGGTATCTACGGCAACGTATCTCAGAAATCGGTCAAGTATCTTCTCCATTGTTTCTTATGTTTTTAGATCCTTCGTCGGCTTCGCCCTCCTCAGGATGACAACTGTCATTCTGAGCGAAGCGAAGAATCTTGTTTCATCGAAGCGTAAATCATGTAGCCTATGATGCAGAGGAACGGCACGACGGCCAGCATCTCGGCGGGAGCGGCACCGGACACGCCGGCGGTATTCCATGCCTTGAGGTACCAATCAACGCCGGCAAATTTGAGAATTGCCGAGACAACGCCCATCAGCGCACCGCCGGCGATGAAGCCGCTGGCGATCAGCGTACCCTTCTCCTGACGGCGTGAGTTGACGGCCGCATCCTTGCTGCGGGTGCTGACGAACCACGATACGGCGCCGCCCACCAGAAGCGGCAGGTTGAGGTCGATAGGAATGAACATACCGAGGCAGAACGCCAGGGCAGGCACCTTGAAAACTGTAAGCAGAATGGCAATCACCGCTCCTATGCCGTAGAGCAGCCAGGGGGCGCTGCCGCCGTTCATCATGGGCTGGATGACAGCCGCCATGGCATTGGCCTGAGGGGCCACGAGCGAGCCCTCGCCCGTGAAGCCGTAGGTCTTGTTGAGCACCAGCATCACGCCGCCTACCGTAGCCGCGGCAACCGCCACGCCCACGAATTTCCACGCCTCCTGCTTGCGGGGAGTCGTACCTATCCAGTAACCTATCTTGAAGTCGGTAATGAGGCCGCCGGCCGTACTCAGGGCTGTACATACCACGCCGCCGATGACCATGGCCGCAACCATTCCGGCGTTGCCCTTAAGGCCCACGGCCACCAGCACCAGGGCGGTGATAATCAGCGTCATGATAGTCATACCGCTCACCGGGTTTGTACCCACGATGGCGATGGCATTCGCCGCAACTGTCGTGAACAGGAAGGCAATCAGAGCCACGATGAGCAGGGCGATGACCGCCTGCCAGATGCTCGTGACCACTCCTCCGAAGCCGAAGAAAGCGAAGATGGCCAGGAGGGCGATGATGACGCCGAAGGTGACGGTACGCATGGACAGATCCTGCTGCGTACGGGGAGCCTCAGTTTCTCCGGCGCCCGGTTTGCGCTTGAACTCGCCGACTGCAAGGCCCACGGCGCTCTTGATCACGCCTGCGCTCTTAATGATGCCGATGATGCCGGCGGTCGCTATGCCACCGATGCCTATATGGCGTGCGTACTCCTTGAAAATCTGCTCGGGGGCCATGTCGCCGACGGTCGTGGCGATCCCGGTGCCCATGAGGTCAATCACCTGGCCGCCCCAGATAAGGTTGATGAGCGGAATGATGAGCAGCCATACCAGGAACGAGCCGCAGCAGATGATGAAAGCGTACTTGAGACCGATGATGTAACCCAGGCCAAGCACGGCAGCGCCCGTGTTGAGCTTGAGGACCACCTTCGCCTTGTCGGCAACCACCTGTCCCCAATGCATCACGGTTGTGCTGAGCGTCTCAGCCCAGGTGCCGAAGGTGGCCACCACGAAGTCGTAGAGACCTCCGATGAGGCCGGCCAGCACGAGCGTCTTGGCGCTTCCGCCTCCGCTCTCGCTGCTTACCAGCACCTGCGTGGTCGCAGTAGCCTCAGGGAAAGGATATTGGCCATGCATGTCCTGCACGAAGTATTTGCGGAACGGAATCAGGAAGAGTATGCCGAGGGCGCCTCCCAGAAGGGAGCTTAGGAACATCTGCCAGAAATTGACGTCCAAACCCAGGATGTATATGGCCGGAAGGGTGAAAATAGCTCCTGCGACCACAACTCCGGAACAGGCTCCGATACTCTGGATGATGACGTTCTGGGCCAGGCCGTCCTTCTTGCCGAGTATACCCGTAACGCCGACAGCTATGATGGCAATAGGTATTGCAGCTTCGAAAACCTGGCCGACTTTAAGTCCCAGGTAGGCTGCTGCCGCCGAGAACAGCACCGTCATCAACAGGCCCATCGTCACGGAGTAGGGCGTCACCTCCAGGGGCTTCCTTTCCGGACTCAAAAGGGGCTGGTATTTCTCCCCCGCCGCCAGCGGCCTGTGAGCGTTGTCTGGCAGCTTTACGTTTTTGCTCTCTTTCATACTGTTTCCTGTATATCTCTATGTATTTCTTCAGCTTGGCAGCGTCTTTAGCCTCCTGCTTCTGGATGGCCTGCAAGGCCTTGAGCGTCTTGGCGCGCTGCTTCTCCAGTTCCTTCTGTTTCTTTGCAGCCAGCTTCAGGGAGTCCTGACGGTCCAGTTCCGCCCAGCGAGCCTCGCGTGCTGCAATGCGGGCATCTCTTGCCGCAATGCGGAGCTTGCGCCGCAATTCTCTTTCTTCCTTGCGCTTCTGCTTGGGGTCAACAGTGGGGACCGAAAGGGGGTCAACCTCTTCCTGCGCCGCCACTGTGCCGGCGAGAGCCGGAATTACAGCGGCCACCGAGTCGGCTGCCGCAACGGTATCCCGTACAGCCAGAGTGTCGTTTACAGCCAAAGTATCGCTTGCCACGACAAGGCTGTCCACCTGGATAGTATCCCGTACGAAGCTGTCGGGCATGAGCGTATCGGCGACCTGCACGGAGTCACGCTTCGGCTTGGGAAGCTTCGCCAGCGAGTCGCGGGCAGCTATTTCCTTCAGTATGCCTGTGATGTATCCGGGGAAATAGGTTTCCGTTTCCTTGAACGGAGCGTTTCTTCTGGACTGGTAATAATCCCGTTCGGACTCTTTAATGGTAATGACAGAAATATCTTCGGGGCAGGTGGGCCTTTCGTCCGGGCGCCATTTGAATCCCTTCATCTGCCTCTCCGATTCGGGAAACTGAACAACGGGATAGGCATTGTTCTTAGGGTTCTCGAAATAGTAAACGTGGTCTATATCACCATCCTTCAGCAAGCCGGAGAGCATCTTGCTCTCTACTTTATTGACGGTTGCAAAAGCCTCATTCTCACGTAGGTAGAAGATAGCTGACGCACCGCCAAGGGCGTCGAAACGCTTGAGTGAACTGTCGAGGCTGTCGAAGTACGCCAGAATCTCGGTGCCCTTGATCTGGTCGAAGCTGACTTCGTCTTCCTGGATGATAACAAAGGCGTTGGACTGCAGGCTGGCCTTGCGCGGTCCGCCTCCGCCGATAAGCATGAGCAAACTGTCTGCGGTGTACTGACGCCTGCCGTCGTTCCAGACAACCGGATCCTGATAGAAGCGGGCAATAGAGTCAAGGTCGCAGTAACACATTGAGTCACAGCGCAGCTGTATGTCTTCCCTGAATACACGCACGTTGCGTATGCCATAAACGAAGCCGACCTTGGTGGTGTCAGGCGGAGGCATGGTGTCCTGCACGGCGAGCGCGGCAAGCGCCGTTGTGTCGGGCGCAGCAGTGCCGAGGGCTGCTGTGTCGAGGGCCGTAGTGTCAAGGGCCGTAGAGTCAAGGGCCGTAGAGTCAAGCGCCGTAGAGTCAAGGGCTGGTATCACCGTAGAGTCTGTCACTACGGGAACCGTCATCTCCTGCACCTCCGGCCCGACCGCCGCTACGGCAAGACTGTCTACCTGCGTACCGGTTGCAACCAGGCTGTCTATTGCGGCAAGGGCGTTGTTGAGCGGAGCTATCAGGCTGTCTTTGCGGGCCTGGGCTTCGGCGAGGGAATCTATCTGCGGCGGCTCTTCTTCAGGAGCGGCTTTGTCGGCAGGAGCCGGCATTTCGGCCGGAGGTGTTGCCTTATCCTGCGGCGGGGCCTCTTTGGTCTTTTGTCCGGGAGGTGGGCCCTGGGGCTTATTGGCTTCCGCAGCGGCGGCGGCAGCTTCTTCGGCAGCCTTCCGCCGGTACTCGCTCACAGGGTCGGTCATTATGTCGGCCATCCTGTCTTCGCACGATTTAACCGTTCCGTCGGATATGTCACAACGACGTATAGTCCTGTATATCAGCGTATCCGCTCCCATGTATATGGTGTCGCGGCTCTCAGCTTTTCCGGTCTCCAGGGCAACGGCGGCATTGCGCATAAGCATTACCTGAGACAGCGAGTCTATGTAGTGAACCCGCTCTGCGACTGCCGTCACCTCCCTGCCGGGATCCTGCATCTGGGCGTGTCCGAGCATCAGCAGTTCTCCCGTGCCCTTGTAATAATACAGAGAGTCGGACCACGCCTCCTGGTCCTCCGACATAGCGTGTACGCCGTCGTGCAGGAAGAAGGTCTCCTTGCCCTTGTCGTACCAGCCGGTTTCTCCGGACAACATGTTGCCGCCTTTCCAGAAGTCTATGTGCATGGGGAATTCCGCCTTGTCCAGTTCGGAATAGTACAACATTTTGTTCGTTTTCACGAATAAGGAGTCGGAGAACATATTCACGCGGCTATCGAAGACGAACTTCTTGGAGGCGGAGTTGTAGGTGCCGGACATGCTTTCTATTACCTGCCCGTCGACGTCTCTCATGGACGCACCGTCAGAAAAGACTGCGGTACTGTCCTTGGTATTGTAATCCAGGTAGCGGGTGCGCAGCAGGTTCTGCTTCTTGTTCTGGAGCTGGACAAGGGTACCCCGGAACTGGGCAAGGTTATCGTCTATCAGGTAATCCAGCTTGTCGCTGGTCAGGACAGTCTCGTCTTGTATGACCTTCACGTGGCCGACGGCGTTGATTACCTTGGTATCTACGTTCCAAAGGGCCGTGTCGCTTATCAGATACGTTCCGTTATGCAGGAAAGTGGAGGAAATCGCCTTACGGTACTGCTGCCCGTTAATCATCAGCTGCTCTATGCTCTCCGCCTTCATCAGGCGCACGAGACTGTCCGCCTTTTCCTTCTTCGGAGGACGGGCGGAGGCTGGCTGCACGGCCAGGATGGCCGCCAGGGCAAGCAACAGCGTCAGTCTTTTGTGAATTTGGATTTCCATCCGTCGAGCTCGAATTCGCAATCCTGGAACATGGGATCGATCTTGATGTAGGTAACTTTAATCTTGTCCTTGATAAACTGCTGAATGGCCTCGACCTGCTTCGCATTGCGCACGTCTCCCAGCAATTCGGTGTAATCGTGTTCGAAGGATGCGGTATGAGCGGGCACTATGCTGTCCAGACGGACGATCTTGTAAACGGTATTTCCGTTGCGGCCCTCATTGTCCAGGGACTCGATCGGGCTGGAAACCTGTCCGGGCTGCAGGTCCTTTGCGGCCGCATAATCCTGCGGCTTCAGCTGGTCTATTTCGAAATACGCAGAGCCGGTGTTGGGATCGGCCATCTGGCCGCCGTTCGTACGGGTTGCGGGGTCCTGGGAATAGAAGCGGGCCGCAAGTTCGAAGGTAATCAAAGAGTCGGTGATGGCCGTCCGGAGGCTGTCCAGCTTACTGAACGCCTTCTCTCGGTCCTCTACGGTGTAGCGAGGCTTGAGCAGGATATGACGGGCGTTGAACATATCGCCCTTCTTTTCCAGAACCTCGATGATATGGAAGCCGTCCGGAGTTTCCACTATCTGGGAAATGGCTCCCGGCTTGAGTGACATGGCGGCATCTGAGAACGCCGGCCAGAAGATTGACTTGGAAGCTATACCGAGCTCGCCGCCCTTGCGTGCGCTGCCGGGATCCTCCGAATACAAGCGTGCGAGGGTTGAGAATTTTTCTCCGTTGATAATACGCTCGCGTATGTTCAGGAGGCGTTCCTTTACAGCCAGAGCTGCAGCCTCTCTGTCCGGGTAGATGCAAATCTGACTGAGCTTGTACTTGGTAGGAACGACGGGCAACTTGTCTACCGAGGATGTGTCCAGATACTGCTTTACGTCGTACGGCGTTATCTCCGGGATGCGTTTGGCTATCTCCTGCTGCTCCTGCTGGGAGAGGGTGTTGTCCTCTATCTGCTTGCGCCATTCCTGGCGGAGTTTATAGACCGGCTTGTGGAAGTACTGTTCCATGCCCTCGTCGCCTCCGAGTGCGGTACGGGCCTGGTCCATCTGCTGTGAAAGCTGAGCCTCCACCATCTCCTGGTTGACGGTAAGCGAATCCAGACGAGCCTGCATGAGGAAGAGTTTGGCGCGCATCATGCTCTCCAGGATTTCGCAACGGATGTTGCGGTCCGATGCAAAACCTCTGGCGCTCATCATCTGCACCTCCTGTTCCAGTTCCGACAGGGTGATAAGTTCGTTGCCCACCACGGCTACGGACTTGTCTACTACGCCCTTATACTTTTGTGCAGATACTGCCGCCGGAAGGACGAGCAGCAAGAGCACAACTGCTGTTTTAATGTAATTTTTCATACGCGTCCGGATTAGCTTGCAAAGCTTGTTCCAATTATTTGGCGGCTTCTGCAAGACGCTTCTCCCATGCCCAGGCGGAGGCCAGTGTCTCGTCTACCGAGCGGACGGCCTTCCAGCCAAGTTTCTTTCGGGCCAGAGTGGGGTCTGCCCACACGGCGGTGACGTCGCCGGGGCGGCGGGGAGCTATACGGTAGTTGAGCTTGATGCCGTTGACGCGCTCGAAGGAGTTTACGAGCTCAAGCACGGAAACGGGACGTCCGGTGCCGACATTGAAAATCTCGTACGGCTCGTCCATCTTACCCTCAAGCATGCGGGTAACGGCGCAGACGTGTGCCTTTGCAAGGTCGGTTATGTCGATATAGTCACGCAGGCAGGTGCCGTCGGGGGTGGGGTAGTCGTCGCCGAAGATGTTGAGGCACTCACGCTTGCCGATGGCAGTCTGGGTAATGAAGGGCACGAGGTTGTTGGGAATTCCGCGGGGGAGTTCGCCGATGAGTGCGGACGGGTGAGCTCCGATGGGGTTGAAGTAGCGGAGGGCGATGCCGTGCATGCCGTACGCCTGAACGCAGTCGCGGAGGAAGTCTTCACAGATCTGCTTGGTGTTGCCGTAGGGCGACGTGGCCGGCTTGCGGGGTGAGGTCTCCGTGACGGGGGTCTGGTCGGGTTCTCCGTACACCGTAGCGGAAGAGGAGAACAAGACGTTTGCGCCATGTATGCGTGCCTCTTCCAGCACATTGAGGAAGGAGTCGAGGTTGTTCTTATAGTACATAAGGGGCTGCTCGACGGATTCTCCAACCGCTTTGAAGGCTGCAAAATGTATGAGGGCGTCTATATGGTATTTTGCGAACAGGGCTTTGGTGGCTGCAACGTCACAGAAATCGACTTTTTCGAAAGGGAGTTGGCGGCCGAGAATGGCGCATACGCCCTTGTAGTTGGTTTCGTCGCAATTGGACATGTTGTCGGCGATGACCACATCGTAGCCAGCCTGACAAAGCTCCACCGTAACGTGGCTCCCTATAAATCCGGCACCGCCGGAAACAAGTACTGTTTTCTTCATAACTTACAAAATTAAGAATTTTGTATGAAGTTGCAAAATCAGCGGCCTTTGAGTTTCTGGCGGCGAGTCTCCGCCGTGTCGCGGCCGAACAGCGTGCGGTGACCCTCCACCGACCGCCAATAGTCGGAATCGAAGTCCTCCGGACTTACGAAAGACTCCTTTGAATCAATCCGGAAGCAGAGGTAGCGGATCGGGTATCCCTGGTCGCGGAACATCGATTCGTAGAAGGTCTGTACCTCCGTGAGGGCGGGGGCGAAGCGGTCGGCCTCGGCGTACAGGTCCTCAGAGGCGGCCAGGACAGGCAGGTTGTTAGCGCGGCAGACTGCCAGGGTGTACTGGTACAGGAACTGTGAGTCGGTCTTCAGGTGAATGAGGCCGCCGGGGGCGAGGAAACGGGCGTAGCGTTCCAGGAACACCGGCGACGTAAGGCGGGAATTCTCGCTCTTTACCTGCGGGTCGGAGAAGGTGAGCCATATCTCCGAAACCTCCCCGGGAGCAAAGAAAGCGGAAATGAATTCGATGCGGGTTCGGAGGAAGCCGACGTTGCCCAGGGCGTGCTGGGTGGCATATTTCGCCCCTTTCCAGAGGCGCGCCCCCTTGATGTCCACGCCCACATAATTCTTCGACGGGTCGCGCTGCGCCAGGTCTATCGTGTACTCCCCCTTGCCGCACCCGAGCTCCAGCACCAGCGGCGCCGCCGGATCGGCAAAACGCTCGCCCCAATGGCCCTTCACCTCATGGTCGCGAAGGGCGAAATAACCATCGCGCAGCAGTTCCTCCGCCGACGGCTGCAGCAGGCAGGCGAACGTCTCGTTCTCCGCGAACTTACGTAGCTTGTCGTGCCCCATCCGCTATCTGTCTTCCGCCTGATGGCCGGTACGGTCAATCTGGTGATAGAACTGGGTGTAGGGCACGTCGGTGCGGCCGGCTCCCTTCTTCATCAGCGCCACCAGGTCGGCGAAATTGGTCTTGTATATGTCTCGCGGCAGGAGTTTCTTGCCCACGCAGACGCTCGCCGCCAGGCCGACGACCTCACCCATCATGGCGCAGGTTCGCATGACGCGCACGGAGCCCAGGGCGATGTGCGTGACGCTGATGTCGCGGCCCGCCATGAACATGTTGGGCACGTCGGCGCTGTAGAGGCAGCGGTACGGTATGGCGTACGGGTCGATGGGGGTAAGTTTTCCTATGCTCATCCACTCGGCGCCAGGGTACTTGCCGGCGTTGCGCGGATCGGGGTAATGCTGGTCGATGCGCCAGGTGGTGGTGCAGGTGCCGTCCTCGTAGGGAATCGGGCGGGTGAGGTCCTGCTCGCGAAGGATGAGGTCGCCCACGATACGGCGGCTCTCACGCTTGCCGCTCACGTGCGACACCCAGGTGAGGTGCGTGCACTCCCAGTCCTCCTTCTTGGCGAGGCGGTTCTTGCAGTAGGAGAAGGTGCTGTAGGCCACGTACATACCGTAGTCGCGTATCTTTTCGGCATCGGCAACCTGATCGTCGTTCATGCCTACCTCCCAGTACCAGTTGGCGCGGTGCACGGGCTCCACCGTCTCCTCGTCGAGCTTGAGGCCCCAGTCGAGGCTGTCGGGGAAGGTCGAAGGGGTGTTCCAGTCTTCGCAGTACCACTCGATGCTCACGCCCATGGTGTAGCCGTCGGCCTTCTCGGGAGCGAGCGACTCACCGTACTCGCTGCGTGCCTCGCGCCCCATCATGGTGCGGGCGCCTGCCAGCACTGCCAGGTGGGCGTCGCCGGTGCAGTCGGAGAATACGTATCCGCCGATGCGTATGCGGTCCTGGCGGGTCGCCTCAACCGCCTCTACGGCCTTTATGGCCTTGCCGTCCATCTCCACCTTGTCCACCGTGTAGCCGGCGAAAAGGGTGATGTTGGGCTCGGCGGCGATGACGTCCCACTTCTTCCAGTCCTGGTAGTGGTGGGCGCCGCGGGCGTTGCCTATGCGGTCGGGGCCGATTTCGTTGAGGATATAGCCCAGCGACGGGTACGGATTCACGTTGATCTGGCCGCCGAGGCCCACTCGCACCTCGGAGCTGTTGTTGCCGCCGAGTATGTAGCGGTCCTGGATGAGGGCCACGCGTAAGCCGTTGCGGGCGGCTGCTATTGCAGCACACAGGCCGCTCATGCCGGCGCCGACGATCACGAAGTCGTAGTCTCCCTTGTCGACCGTGGGGGTGGGCAGGAGCTGGCTGCGGAGGGCCTTGTAGGCCTCCAGGCTATCGCCAGGAATCTCATCGGTGGTGGTGAGGAGTATGGCGTCGCAGCGGCCGTCGAGTCCGCAGAGGTCCTGAAGCTCTATCTCGTGCTTACCTTTGCCAAGCTCGTAGCTGCCGCCTTTCTGCCAGTACCATGCGGCACGCTCGGCACGCGTTGCGCCGGGGCATCCGATGCCGAACTCCGCACCGTCTGCAGCGCCGTCTATCTTGACCTGGAAGAGGCCGGGCGTCTTGCCCTCGGACCAGAAAGCGGTCCAGTTCTTAGTGCGTACCCAAAGACGGTATTTCCCGCTCTCAGGCACTTCTATCGTTGTTTTTGGATTTTTCTTAATGGGCTCTCCGAGTCCGTGGGCCAGCAGGTAGCTGGATCCCATCTGAAGTACGAACTGCTGTTCAACCGTCCAGTCGCCAAGGTCCTGGAACCTCGTGCAAAGCACGAAAATGGAGTTTTCGGGTGTCATTTTTAGTATTGGTTAACCGGACGTCAAAGGTAGAAATAAAACGGACAAAAGACAAGTAAAGCTGCATGCCCGTCTGCTTCAACGTCGGCTGGATGTTCCAGCGTCCGTCTATTATACGCTTGCGTTCGCTCAAGGGTGCTTGGAGATGAACCTTTGAGCGAGTTTTTGGCCTTTTTCTCGCGCAAGGGTGCTTCGGATTGGACCTTTGAGCGAATTCGCCTCCAGGAGAAATCGTACCGCGCCTACTTCCTGATATCCAAGCGCCCGTCATCTATGCAGCGGCATAGCTCGCGGGGCTTGTCGGTACAAATGAAATCGGCACCGAGACCGAGGGACAGGGCAGCGTCCTTTGCGTCCGAGTTAGGCCACAGGTTAATGAGAAAACCTTCTTCGTGGGCCTTGCGCATCTGCTCCTGCGTGGTGCGTGTCCTGTAGCAGGCCAGCCTCTTGATTCCGAGGGCAGATGCTACTGCGCGCGATTCTTCCGTATTGCCCTGAGCCGTTATGAGCATCAATGTGGCATCCGGATGGTGCTCTTTAAGATAACGAAGGACTCGGGTGTCAAAAGAGGACAAAACATAAGTAGACCCCTCCGGACAGGCCTTGGTTACAGCTGAATACACTTCTTCTGCAAATATGGCAAGCAGTTCCTCGGGATATAGCTTTTCGTCTGTGGTCTTCATTTCAAACTCCACATAAAGCCCCGGTTGCCGCCCAAATAGCGCCAGGACTTCATCAAGTGTGGGAATGAGGTTTCCCTGTCTCGTCCGAAGAGCCCGTATGTCGCTGAGGCTCATTTTCTCCAGAATACCTTCTGCGTCTACCATGCGGGAAACGGATGAATCGTGCATAATAACATATTTACCGTCAGCAGTCCGATGAACGTCAAGTTCATATCCGGTAATACCGCACTCAAGGGCTGTTGCGAATGCAGGCAAAGTGTTCTCTTCCGCCTCGAACCGGCCACCTCTGTGCGCTACGATTCTGGGCTGCGCCAAAGCTGTTTCGGCGAAAAAGCCAAGGAGAAGCATAAAAACCAGGAATGCTCGTTTCATTTGTCTATAGAGTATACTGCATTGCAAAGATATGCATTTTACAACAATAAGAGACTCGAACTCATACAGGCCAATGTGAAGTGGCTCATGCACCCCATTTCATCACGTCGCTGACGGTTTTCCAAGACAAACGGCTAAATATGGCCAGCGACGTGACTCTGGAAGGTGCCAGAATCACGTCATAGCCCAAAAATGAGATTAAGAAAGGGGTAATGTAAACAATAATTGGCGGCAGCGGAGGCGAGACTGCATAATCGGCGTTGTATAGATTATAATGCTGTCTCGAGTGGTTCCAGAAGGGGCCGAGACAGCAATTAGTGCAGTAGAAGCAATGTTTTGCGGTCTCGGCATTGTGGTCAAAGTACTATTCTATCGTATTGATATCCACCAGGCCGTTGAGTATGGCGTAGACGGTTAGGCCCGGGGTGGTCTTGATGCCTATCTTCCTGGTGATGTTCTTGCGGTGAGTGATGACGGTGTTGATGGAGATGTTGAGTTTGTCGGCAATCTCTTTGTTAAGGAAGCCGCGGGCCACCAGCACAAGCACCTCTTTCTCCCTGTCGCTTAACTCATTACGATCTTCCTCCAAGTCCTCCGTTCTGGCCGGGCGGCCGAATCCGGGGGTCCTTTTTTCATAGAGTTCTACCAGCGGCACAAGGATGTCATCTTCTATGTAGGTATGGTGCCGAAGATCTTCCTGGAGATGGAAGATGTTGGACAGCACTTCGATTCGTGGCTCTCCGTCGCATTCCGTCGGCATGGATTGCATGATGAGGTTCTTGAGATCGGAAAGCGACTCTTCTATGTTGGAGTGGGCCTCGCGGAACTTGGCGATTGAATAACCGGAATGTGCAGTATCGTCCAGCAGCTGGCGGATGTATGGAATTACGGTGTTCTCCTCATAAGCGAAATGCTTCTCCAGCTCGGCACAATAGTCTTCGAAGAACTGACGGAAAACCTTCTGGCGTACCGGCTGGGTGGGGCGGATCATATCTTCAATCGACGGCGCGAGCTTGGCCAGGGCAGAGTTGAGGTAGTACTCGTGAGATGAGTGTAGATACAGCAGCAAGTCCTCCAGCCGAACATGGCGAAGCTGCTCTTCGGTCGGCTTGACATCTCGCCCCGAATATACCGAACAGATGAGGATAAATGTGTCTGCGTCAATGGAATAACGGGAGCAAATTTCTTCTACCGAATGGTCCGAAAAGCTTCCGCGGATGCCAAGACGGGACAAGATGCCAAGCAGGTGGAAATTAGCCTCCACCAACTCCGACATCTTCATTTTTTTTTTAAGTATCATACGTTTCTGTGTGAGAATTCGCAGCCGCACCAGTTCTGGTTGTAGAAGTTCTGCTCGCAAATTATCTGCGAACGGCGCTCCTGTAAACCACCCTTGCGCCAATTCTGTGGCCAGAAGGTGATTTTATCGCACGCCCAAAGGCCGGCCTCTTCCACTTGCTCGAGACTCTTCCAGCGGGACGAGGCAAGTGTGGTCGTGAGAACGGGGATGCCGTGCGTCGTAGCATAATCAGCCGCCCGTTTCAATCTGAATTTGAAACAGTTAAGGCAGCGCGGCCCGCGCTCGGGGGAGGTTGCGAGGGCAGCGGTCCGGGACGGCACCTCGCTCATGATACAAAACTGCTCCGCAGTTTCAAAATCGCTCGGCGTCCGTCCCGGACTACTGCTTTCTCTCGCAACCTCCAGTACGAAATTCCGCCACGCCTCATGGTCATACTCATCTTCAACAACCGTCACGCCAAGCGAATCGCAGTAGCGCCGGAGCTCCGAGAGCCTCAAATCATACTCCTCGCGGGGTACTATATTAGAGTTGCTGAAAAAGACTACAGGACGGATTCCGTTGGCCAGGAGACACTCCAGCACGGCGCCGGAACAAGGCGCGCAGCAACTGTGAAGAAGGACTTCAGACCCGCCTCCAGGGACCTCCAGATGTAGCATTCCGTCTATTTTTCACAAAGTTATCAAAAAATTTTTTGCGATTCTGCTAAATATGCTTAATTTTGCAGTCCCAAATAACTGCGGTAGTGGTGAAATGGTAGACACGCTACTTTGAGGGGGTAGTGGGCATTGGCCTGTGTGAGTTCGAGTCTCACCTACCGCACAGAAAAGACCGACTGGAAATCCAGCCGGTCCTTTTTATATCTGTCAATGCAGCTAACTAGTCTTCCTCCTCCTTCCCGGCGGCCCAGTCGATTAGTTTGGAGAAGCCGTCGGTGAATTTGTCGGCCACGTCCTTGTCGCCGCCGTCTTTCATCACGTCGGCAAGATAGTAGACGTAGCTGCCGCAGAGGTCGAATTCGTTCTTGCCGAACTCGAAGAACTCCAGATAGAAGCGGGTGGTCTCCAGCAGGTCGGCCGCCATGAGGGCGCCGAGCTCGCGGGCCTTGTCGAGCTCGCCTAGCTGGTAGTAAGCCTCAACAATACCTATCACCAGATAGTCGTTTGTCGACATGCCGAGGGGTATGCTCTCTATCGGGAAACGGTGCATTACCTCCTGGCAACGGTCCAGCATCTCGACAGCCCACTCGTTCTTTCCCTCCTTCATAAAGGCCTTGGCGGCGTTTAGGAAGATGCCGCGCGGAGCCATGACTCCCAGGTGCGTGTAGATGTTCTGGTAATCAACGAACCAGCGGTCGCCGGCCAGCGCATCCCAGCTGTACACCTGCGTCATCTTGCGGTACAGCTCTTCCGTATCCACGAAACCTATGTCGGTGGTGGAAATCTTGTTCTTGACAGGCACGAACTTATAGGAATATCCCTCGTACACCAGATAATCCTTGATGCCGATGTTCAGGTCTCCGCCCATGTTCAGCATGTTGATTGGACGGTCCCACTGATAGTTGCTCAGCAGGTCAAGCATGAAGAGCTCCGGCTTGGTCAGGTAATCCTTACCCTTGGGAATCTGCAGCTCTATGCTCTCCGGTATCATGTCGGCATACTTGGCATCCAGGATGCCGGAAGCAATAACGTTGGCCTTGTTCACCGGAACGACGAGCCTGCGGGAGGCAATGTAATCCACCTTGCGGCCGCTGCTCATGGGCACCTTAACTTCCGGATGGCGGAAGAGCGTAACGACGTCGGCGATATTCATCGCCTGCTCGCGGGTGTCCAGAATCGGAATGTATTCGTTGGTGCCGTAGAGGTACTGCTCGGGGCCGATGGAAAGGTCGAGCGGCGCGCTCTCGTTGCAGGCCCACTTCATCTGGTCGATATGCCAGTCGGTGCCGAGCAGCGAAGTGTTGCAGATGCGCACGTCGGTGCGGATTCCCTCCACCTCCTGTGCGTACCAGACGGGGAAGGTGTCGTTGTCGCCGTGGGTGATGAGTATGCCGTTGGGGCCCACCGACTCCAGGTAGTTGCGGGCCATCTCCACCGCGGTCGCACGGCCGGAGCGGTCGTGGTCGTCCCAGTTCTGGGTGGCCATCTGTACGGGCACCAGCACGCACGCCGCAGTGACGGCGGAGGCCAGCAGCACGTCTTTGCGTCCCTTGGTGGCGGAGCTTATCAGGCTGTAGACGGCGGCCACGGCCAGACCTATCCACACGCTGAAGAAGTAGAACGAGCCGGCGTAGGCGTAATCCCTCTCGCGCACCTGGTACGGCGGCTGGTTGAGGTAGAGCACGATGGCGATTCCCGTCATGAAGAACATCAGGAACGTGAGCCAGGAGCCCCTCTTGTCGCGGTCGAACTGGAAGCAGAGGCCGATGAGGCCGAGCAGCAGCGGCAGGAAGAAATAGTGGTTCTTGCCAGCGTTGTGGGCCAGGGTCGCTGGCGCATCATCCTGGTCGCCGAGGCGGAAGTCGTCTATGAACTTGACGCCGCTCTCCCAGTTGCCGTGGAAGATATCTCCCGGCGTGGGAGAATGGATCTCGTTCTGCCGTCCGACGAAGTTCCACATGAAGTAGCGCCAGTACATCCAGCCCAGCTGGTAGTCGAAGAAGTAGTAGAGGTTGGCACCCATGGTGGGCTTGCGGTCGGTCGCTCCCCGCACCTGCGTGCCCTTTCCTCCCGTGTATGCACGATAGAACTTCTCATATTTGCCGTCGGGAGAGGAACTCCACATACGGGGGAAGAGCATCTTGCCGGAGGGCTTGTAGTCGGCGTCCACGGGTCCCTCCACGTGCTTGTACTTGCCGTCCAGAGGCGCCCAGTAGCGGGTCGACTTGAGGTCGTACGGGGCATCGTAGTACTGACCGTAGAGCAGAGGGGTGGATCCGTACTGCTCGCGGCTGAGGTAGCGCACCAGCGTGAAAGCGTTGTCGGGCTGATACTCGTTGGTGGGCGTCTTGGCGCAGGAACGTATGATGTCTATGCTAAACACCGAGAAGCCTATGGTTATCATTGTAACGCACAGCAGGGCGGTATTGAGGAAGACGCGCTGCTTCTTGAGCGTAACGAAGATGCCCCAGAACAACAGTGCCAGCAGTGCGGCCATGAAGAAAGCGGCTCCGCTGTTGTACGGCAGCCCGAGCACGTTCACGAAGAAGAGGTCGAAGTAAGCGGCCAGCTTGGGCAGGTACGGGATGAACAGGAAAACGAGGAGACCGAGAATTACGCTTCCTACGGCAAATATCTTAACCAACTCCCAGAAAGTGAAGGGCTTGTCTTCCCTCCGGCGGTAGTAGAACATGAATACCAGGGCCGGAATGGCCAGCAGGTTGAGCAGGTGCACTCCTATGCTGAGGCCCATCAGGAAGGCAATAAGCACTATCCAGCGGGACGAATGGGGCTCGTCCGCCCTGTCGTACCACATGGTCATGGCCCAGAACACCACGGCTGTGAATAGTGACGACATAGCATACACCTCACCCTCCACGGCGGAGAACCAGAAAGTATCCGAGAAGCAGTAGGCAAGCGCACCCACGAGGCCTGAGCCGATAACGGCAACGGCGCCTCCGGCGGTGTCGGTCTTGACCAAACGCTTAGCCAGCCATACTATCGTGAGATAGAGGAAAAAGATTGTGAGTGCCGAGCACAGCGCGCTCATGGCATTTACCAGAATGGCGGCGTGCATGTTGTCGCCAAACATGGTGAAGAAGCGCGCGATGAGCTGGAACACGGGGTTTCCCGGCGGGTGGCCCACTTCCAGCTTGTAGGACGATGCAATAAACTCCCCGCAATCCCAATACGAAGCCGAAGGCTCTATGGTAAGCAGGTATGTTACGGCGGACACGGCAAAGGCGGCAAGGGCCGCAATGCGGTGCCAGAGGGTGAATCTGTCAGTCTTCTTCATCGGGCAGAACAATCTGTTTGTATTGGTTCTTGCGCTTCATCCAGCGCTCGCGGGCGAACTGCTGCA
>CAMZEC010000032.1 GCA_947305645.1 uncultured Bacteroidales bacterium
GCATCCAGGGCATCAAGACCCAGAAGCACCTCACCCTCGAGGAGATCGGCCGCCGCATCGCGATCGGCAACTTCAAGGAGCTCAACGTCATCGTCAAGGGCGACGTGGACGGCTCCGTGGAGGCTCTGTCCGACTCCCTCATCAAGCTCAGTACCGAGGAGGTACGCGTGAACGTCATCCACAAGGCTGTGGGTGCCATTTCCGAGTCCGACGTGCTGCTGGCCGAGGCCTCCGACGCCGTTATCATCGGCTTCCAGGTCCGTCCTTCAGTGGAGGCCCGCAAGAGCGCAGACCGCGAGGGCATCGAAATCCGTCTCTACTCCGTTATCTACGACTGTATCAATGATGTGAAAGATGGTATCGAGGGTATGCTCGAGCCTGAGAAGAAGGAAGAGGTCATCGCTACCGCCGAGATCAAGCAGACCTTCAGGATTTCCAAGATCGGCACCATCGCAGGATGTATCGTCCGCGACGGCAAGATGGTCCAGAAGTCCAAGGTCCGCCTCATTCGAGACGGCATCGTAATCTATACCGGAGAACTCGGCTCCCTGCAGATCGGCAAGGACTCCGTGAAGGAAGTTCCCGCCGGCAAGGAGTGCGGTATGAGCATCGCCGGTTACAACGACATCAAGGAGGGCGACGTAATCGAGGCCTTCCAGATAGTTGAAATTAAAAGGTCGCTATAAAGCAAGTTCTGTATGAAAAAGCAGCCGCGGAAACCGCGGCTGCTTTTTCATTTAAAAATAGTTATATTTGTAGCTATGGCAGACGAAAAGATAATATTCTCGATGAACGGGGTAAGCAAGATACTGCCCCACAACAACAAGGTCATACTCAAGGACATATACCTCGGCTTCTTTTACGGAGCCAAGATAGGTATCATAGGTCTGAACGGAGCCGGTAAATCCACAGTGCTCAAAATCATCGCCGGGGTCGAGAAACCGACCCGCGGAGAGGTTGTCTGGGCGCCGGGTTACAGCGTCGGTTACCTGGAACAGGAGCCTCAGATGGATCCGTCCAAAACGGTTCTGGAAGTGGTCCAGGAAGGCGTCCAGGAGGTTATGGATATGCTCGCCGAGTACAACGAGATAGGCATGAAGTTCTGCGAACCCATGAGTGATGACGAGATGAACGCCCTCATCGAGCGCCAGGGAGAGCTCACGGAGGCTATAGAACACGCCGATGGATGGGAGATAGACTCCAAGCTCGAGCGCGCGATGGATGCCCTGCAGTGCCCGCCGCCGGACGCCAGCGTCGCAACCCTTTCGGGAGGTGAGCGCCGCCGCGTGGCCCTTTGCCGCCTGCTTCTCCGTCAGCCCGACGTGCTTTTGCTCGACGAGCCCACCAACCACCTCGACACGGAGTCTATCCAGTGGCTGGAGGCCCACCTGCAGCAGTACAAGGGCACCGTCATCGCCGTAACTCACGACCGCTATTTCCTCGACAACGTTGCCGGCTGGATACTTGAGCTCGACCGAGGAGAGGGTATACCCTGGAAGGGGAACTACTCCGGCTGGCTGGAGCAGAAGAGCAAGCGTCTGGCGATGGAGGAGAAGCAGGAGAGCAAGCGCCGCAAGACCCTCGAACGCGAATTGGAGTGGGTGCGTATGGCGCCCAGGGCCCGTCAGGCCAAGCAGAAGGCCCGTCTGGGAGCGTACGAGAAGCTGGCCTCGGCCGACACCAAGGAGAAGGAGGCGAATCTGGAAATCTACATCCCCAACGGCCCGCACCTCGGCAACAAGGTCATAGAGTTCAAGGATGTCAGCAAGGCGTACGGCGACAAACTGCTGTTCGAGCATCTCTCGTTCGTGTTGCCGCCGGCAGGCATAGTTGGCGTAATCGGCCCGAACGGCGCCGGCAAGACGACCCTTTTCCGCCTTATCATGGGAATCGAGAAGCCCGACTCGGGAACGATAGAAATAGGCGACACCGTCAAGCTCGCCTACGTGGACCAGCAGCACAAGAGCATCGACCCGGATCTCACTGTATATGAGACGATTGCCGGCAATTCCGAATGGATACGTCTGGGCAACCGCGAAATCAACGCCCGCAGCTGGGTCTCCCGTTTCAATTTCTCCGGCGCCGACCAGGAAAAGCTCTGTGGCGTGCTCTCCGGAGGCGAGCGGAACCGCCTGCATCTGGCTCTTACGCTTAAGGACGAAGGCAACGTACTGCTGCTTGACGAACCTACCAACGACGTGGACGTCAACACAATACGTGCTTTGGAGGAGGGCCTCGACGGCTTCGCCGGATGCGCCGTGGTGGTTTCCCACGACCGCTGGTTCCTCGACCGTATCGCCACCCACATCCTGGCCTTCGAGGGCGACTCGCAGGTCTATTTCTTCGAGGGTAGTTACTCCGAGTACGAAGAAAACAGAAAGGCCCGCCTTGGAACAGACGAGCCTAAACGTTTCAAGTACAAGAAGCTGATGGAGTAAAGCGCAAAAAATACTATATTTGCTTTCTATGAAGAATCTGGTGATTATACCGACCTATAACGAGGTCGAGAATGCGGAGAAGATAATCAGGGCAGTGTTTGCGCTGCCCGAGGGCTTTGAGATACTGATTATCGACGACGGTTCGCCTGACGGTACAGCTCAGGTGGTCAAATCCCTGCAGCTTGAGTTCAATGAGCGCCTGCACCTGTTGGAACGCAGCGGCAAGCTGGGACTCGGAACTGCGTACCTCACCGGATTCAGATGGGCCCTGGAGAACGGCTACGACTATGTTTTCGAGATGGACGCCGACTTCTCCCATGCTCCTGGCGACCTGCCTCGTCTGCTGAAAGCCTGCTCAGAGGAAGGCGCTGATATGTCCATCGGCTCCCGCTACTGCAACGGTGTGAGCGTAGTGAACTGGCCCATAGGACGCATCCTGATATCATACTTCGCTTCCGTCTATGTGCGCAAGGTGCTCGGCTTCAAGATTTTCGACAGCACGGCCGGCTTCATCTGCTACAGCCGCAAAGTGCTTGAAACCATCAAGCTGGACGAGGTCCAGATGAAGGGATACGGATTCCAGATAGAAATGAAATACACTGCCCACCAGCTGGGCTTTAAGATTGCCGAGGTTCCGGTTATCTTCATTAACCGCAAGGAGGGCACGTCAAAGATGTCCGGAGGCATATTCGGCGAGGCCTTCTGGGGTGTCATCAAGCTCCGTTTCCGCAGATTCTCCAAATGAAAGAGCTATATATCAAACAGATAGCTGCCGACCTCGGACTGAAGGTCTGGCAGATAGAAAATTGCGCCGACATGTTCGCCGACGGCGACACCATTCCTTTCATCAGCCGTTACCGCAAAGAGAAGACCGGCGGCATGGACGACGCTACCGTGGCCGAGGTGAAGCATTGGATCGACGTCTTCGATGAGATGGAAAAACGCAAGGCGACGATACTCAAGACTATAGAAGATGCCGGAGCGCTCACGGACGATCTGCGGGAGCGCATAGAGAACAGTGTCAGCTCTACCGAACTGGAGGATATCTACCTGCCCTGGAGACCCAAGCGTCGCACCCGTGCTACCGTGGCCAAGGAAATGGGCCTGGAGCCTCTTGCGGACTTGATGTGGAACCTGAGAACACGCGACCCCGAGGTTTCGGCGAAAGCATACTTGAAAGGTTCTCCCTCCCTGAAAGGCAAAGCTGGCGCCGAAAGCACCGAGCAAGCTCTGGCCGGCGCCCGTGACATAATCGCCGAACGTTTGAGCGAGACAGCCGTGATACGCCAGAACCTGCGCGGCATCTTTCGCGTCCGCCGTCTGGAGGCAAAGGCCACCAAGGCGGCAAAGGATAACCCCGATGCTGCGAAATACCGCAGTTACTTCGATTTCAAGATGCCTCTGGACCGCATGCCGTCCCATAATCTGCTGGCAATCCTGCGTGCAGAGAGCGAGGGCTTCCTCAGCATTGCGCTTGATACCGATGCCGAAAAGTGCGGAAATAAGATTTATTACGATTTTTGCCAGGCGCATGGTTATCCCGGCGGTGCGCTTGCCGACCAGATAAAGGAAGCCGTGGCCGATTCCTTCAAACGTCTGCTGGAACCCTCCATCAGCGGGGAAGTGATACGTGAGGCCAAGGAGCGGGCGGACATTGAGTCCATCAAGGTCTTCGGGGAGAACCTTCGGCAGCTGCTGTTGCAGGCGCCCGTTGGCCAGAAGCGTACGATGGCTATAGATCCTGGCTTCCGCAACGGCTGCAAGATTGCGTGCCTGGATGAGCAGGGGAGCCTGCTGTATCATACGATAATCTTCCCTCATCCGCCTCAGAATGAGAAAGTTAAAGCTCTGACGGCCGTGCAGCAGATGCTGGAGAAGTATCAAATCCAGGCAGTTGCTATAGGCAACGGCACGGCTTCCCGTGAAACGGAGGAGTTCATGCGCAAGGTGCACTTGCCCGAGGGCTGCAAGCTATGGACGGTCAGCGAGGACGGCGCTTCAATCTACAGCGCTTCCGAGATAGCGCGCGAGGAGTTTCCGGATGAGGATGTGACGGTACGCGGCGCGGTGAGCATAGGCCGCCGTCTTATGGACCCTCTGTCCGAGCTGGTGAAGATTGATCCCAAGAATCTCGGTATCGGCCAGTATCAACACGACGTAGACCAGGCGCTGCTGAAGGAGAAGCTGGACAATACGGTTGAGTCATGCGTGAACAGTGTAGGGGTGAATCTCAATACTGCTTCGCCGTACTTGTTGTCTTACGTCTCCGGTATAGGGCCCGTGCTGGCAGGAAATATCGTTGCATGGAGGAAAGAGAACGGTGCTTTCAGCAGCAGGGCGGACCTGAAAAAGGTGCCCCGGCTTGGGCCGAAGGCTTTCGAGCAGTGTGCCGGCTTCTTGCGTATCCGTGGAGGAAAGAACCCTCTGGATGCTTCTGCGGTGCATCCGGAGTCGTATCATGTAGTTGATGATATGGCGCGTTCGCTGGGTGTCTCGGCTTCCGAGTTAATAGGTAACGCTGAATTGTGCGGCCGTATCAAGGCGGAAGACTTTGTGAAGGGGGATGTAGGTTTGCCTACGGTCAACGATATTTTGAAGGAGCTGGTAAAGCCGGGCCTGGACCCGCGTGAGCAGGCGTCGGAGTTTGAGTTTGCCTCCAATATCCATGATCTTGAGGACCTTAAGACGGGGATGGAGCTTCCGGGTATCGTAACAAATGTTACTGCTTTCGGGGCTTTCGTGGACATAGGCCTGCACGATAACGGCCTGGTTCACGTTTCGCAAATGGGACCGAGGGGTACAGACCCGTCGCGTGTTGTAAAGCTGCATCAGCAGGTGCGCGTCCGCGTCCTCGGCGTCGATCTCGACCGCCGGAGAATCTCTTTGAAGTTGCTGTAATCCCAACGGCTGCTTTGCCGGAGGCAGGTCCGGCTACGTCCGTCCTCGCTGTTTCCGCTGCTCACGCAGCGGGCTGCGGCCGAGTAACGCCGGACCTTGTCCTCCGGTCTCCACTATATGCTGTCGGGATTACAGTTGATCCGCTAATTCTTTCTTGAATTTCTCCATGCCGCGCGTGGCGACATCGGTTATAACGTGAATGCCGGCGGCTTCGAGCTGGTGGCCGAGGCGTTCGTCGGGGTCGATCAGCCAGATCTGGCATGCTGAGGGAGCGTAATGGTACAGGCTGGCGGCTGGGTAGACCTGCAGGGAAGTGCCTACGATGACGAGAATGTCGGCGACGCTGACCAGCTGTGCGGCTTTCTCAAGATTGGGCACCGCCTCTCCGAACCATACGATGTGCGGTCGCAGCTGCTTGTTGTGTGGGCCGCCGGTTTCGCCCATTTCCACCGCCCGGTAGCCTATATCCTGAACGTATTTGGTAGAGAAGCCGTCCCAGTCGGTGTAGCAGTCTTCCGGACGCACCTTGGTGAGCTCGCCGTGCAAGTGGACTATGCGGCTGCTGCCGGCACGCTCGTGCAGGTTGTCTACGTTCTGGGTTATCACGCATACGTTGTAGTCGGCTTCCAGCTCCGCGAGTATGGTGTGGGCTGCGTTTGGCTGCTTCTCGCGCATCTGCGCGCGGAGGTTGTTATAGAACTTCAGCACCTTGGCTGGATTGCGTCTCCAGCCTTCGGGGGTGCATATTTCTTCTACGGGGACATTGTCCCACAGACCGTTGCCACCACGGAAGGTGGCGATGCCGCTCTCGGCGCTTATACCTGAGCCGCTGAGCACTACCAGATTCTTCTTGTTTGCCATACCCAAAGATACGCACATTTTTATTTGTATGATTAAAATTTTTGATTTATTATTGTACCGTTAAATGCTATTCGCTATGAACTCAGACAGCAAGCGCAGACACGTAATCAGCCAGGAGAATCTCCCGGCAGACATAGCTCAGCTTTTCAACGAGAAGTACCCCAAGGGGTTCAATGACCTCCTGCCGGACCTTATCAAGTATTCACCTGGCGTGAATCCCCGTACCGGCAAGCTTATTGAGCCTTTTTATGCAGTAACTCTCGAGACTGACACGGATATCTACCTGGTGAAGATCAAGGTGGATATAGATAATCCCGAGGATGTCGAGCGCTGGCTGGAAGGTGAAGAAGAGGCCGAAGCCGAAGAGGTGGCCGGAACCGCCGGTGCACCCGAGGGCGACGATACCCTTCCTGACGACAACATTTCCCAGTACGGCGGGGATGACGATCCGTCAGATTCATAAAAAGCTCCTGCAGCATATATCCGAGAGGAACCGCCTGCTGATACTAAGCTTCGTAGTAGGCGTTTGCTCCGGTTTGGCCGCCGTGTTCCTGACATGGTGCATAGACGGCATCAAGCATGTTCTGGACGGCACGCTTTCGCTGCCATACAATCTCCAGTATCTGGTTTTGCCCGGCGTGGGCATGTTGGTTTCCCTTCTGCTGCTGCGCTATGTCGTCCGAGACAATATTGGCCACGGGGTAACCAAGGTGCTGCTTGCCGTGAGCCGCGGCGAATCCAAGATACGTCCGCACAACATGTGGTCGTCCATGGTGACTTCGTCAATCACCATAGGCTTCGGCGGCTCCGTCGGTGCCGAGGCGCCGATAGTGTACACCGGAGCGGCCATCGGCAGCAACATCGGACGCGTTTTCGACCTGTCGTACCGCAACATTACCGTGCTCCTCGGATGCGGTGCCGCAGGTGCAATCGCGGGCATCTTCAAAGCCCCGCTTGCCGGAGTGCTGTTCACGATGGAGATCTTGCTGTTCAACCTGTCCCTGTCGTCCATGCTGCCTCTGCTGATCTCCACTATTTCCGCTACGGTAATTGCGTACATTTTCCATGGGCAGACGCCTATGTTCGCCTGTACCCTGACGCCTTTTTCCATGGGGAATATCCCGTTCTACATCATTATGGGCGTCATTTTGGGATTCGGCTCGCTGTACTTTACCGGTACGACCCTGTGGTTGGAAGACAAGCTTGGCAAGCTGAAGAACCGTTACCTCAAATGGATACTTTGCTCCGTTGCTCTGGGCCTCATGATTTTCCTTTTCCCTCAGCTCTACGGCGAGGGCTACGTGGTGCTGTCCGACCTGCTCAACGGGCGGGAAGTGTCCGGCGGCCAGACCGTGCTCGGCTTTATGATGGAAAGCGGATGGGGGATAGTAATCTTCTTCCTGCTGGTTTTCCTGGTGAAAGTGCTGGCCATGACGGTCACCAATGCAGGTGGCGGTAACGGCGGAACCTTCGGCCCTACGCTGTTCTGCGGAGCCATTGCCGGCTTTGTGCTGGCACGTTGCTTCAACCTGCTGGGAGCCGGAGTGCCGGAACAGAATTTCGTGCTTGTAGGCATGGCCGCTATGATGGCGGGCGTGATGCAGGCTCCCATGACGGCCATCTTCCTTATCGCCGAGATTTCCGGCGGCTATGCTCTCCTGATACCCCTAATCATCTGTTCTACCGTATCTTACGGCACCACCCGCATATTCGAGAAGTACTCTATCTACACCAAGCGCATTGCCCAGAGCGGCGACCTGCTTACCCACGATAACGACCAGGCCGTCCTGACGCTCATGAGCACCAGGACGCTGATCCGGGACAAGTATCCCAGGGTGTACATCGGCGGGCGGCTGCGTGACGTTGTTGCCGCCATCCAGGACAACAATGCCGCTGTAGCTGCAGTGGTTGATAAAAAGGGCCGCTTTCAGGGATTCATAGACGTGGGCAACATACGCAAGTACCTGCTGCGTACCGACTTGTACGACACGCTGAAGGTCGTAAATGTAATGGAGCAGGCTCCTGCCATGATTTCCGAAGACGAGAAAATGGAAAGCGTTATGCAGAAGTTCGACACTACCGGCGCCTGGCGCTTGCCAGTAGTCAATTCCGAGCGCCGCTACCTCGGCTTCATTTCCCGCTCCCGGGTGCTCATGGCATACCGCCAGGAGCTCAAAGAGATCTCCAATACAGACGTGTAGGAATCATTCGTTTTTACCCGGGTTACGGAGCGAAGCGACAGAAGGGGGCGCGCTTTAGCGCGGCGGGGGGAACCTTCCCCCCCCGTCCCCTGGGGGTGCAGGGGGATAGTAGCCGGGTTACGGCAGCTTTTGGGAAGAACGATTATTCGTCCTTCCCAAAAGCGAAGTAACCCTGGCGTCCGGTTGAGGTAACACCCTCGATTACGATGCTGCGGGTGGCCTTCTTGGCTATGTTGATGACATCCTGCGGTTTGCTGACTTTCTGGTCGTTGACGAACTTGATGATGAATCCGTCTTCGCCGCCAGCCTGGGCAACCTTGCCGGTGCCGACGGAGAGAATCTCCACACCTCTTTCGGTCTGGCCGATACGGGCTCCGTAGAAGGCTATGCTGCCGTCTTCAGCAACGGTTCCGGTAGATTCGGTGGTGCCCTGGAATTCGACGTTAAGATGATGTTCCTTGCCGTCGCGTACGATGGTCAGGACGGCCTTGTCGCCGGGGTGGAAGTTATTGACCAGCACCTGCAGGTCGGAAGGCTTGCTGATGACGGTAGAGTCGACCTTGGTGAGTATGTCGCCCTGCTTGACTCCGGCCTTGTCGGCAGCGCCGCCCTTGGTGACTTCGTTGATGTAAACGCCGTTCAGGTTGGGCAAATTGGCGTCTTTGGCAATCTTGTCGGTAACGGGAGACATGGTGACACCGAGCTTGGCACGCTTGACGGAGCCGAAGTCGATAAGGTCGCCGACTATCTTCTTTACGATATTGGAAGGAACTGCAAAGGAGTATCCCGTGTAGGAACCGGTGGTGGAAACGATGGCGGTGTTGATGCCCACCAGCTCGCCGGCCTTGTTGACCAGAGCACCTCCGGAGTTGCCGGGGTTCACGGCCGCATCGGTCTGGATGAACGACTCGATCTTGAATTCACCGTTGTAGTTGGGCATGGAGCGACCCTTGGCGCTCACGATACCGGCTGTGATGGTGGAACGGAGTTCCTCGCCGAGAGGTGAGCCGATAGCCAGTACCCACTCGCCCAGTCGAAGCTTGTCGGAGTCGGCAAAATTCAGCGTAGGCAGGCCTGCAGCATCGATCTTGATCAGGGCTACGTCGGTGGCGGGATCGGTGCCGATTACAGTTGCTTCGTAAGTCTTGTTGTTGTTCAGCTTTACCTCTATTTTAGTTGCGTTCTGCACCACGTGGTTGTTGGTCACGATGTAGCCGTCCGGGCGGATTATGACGCCGGAGCCGCTGCCCTGGCGCTCCTGCTCACGGGTCTGGGGCTGGCCCTCGTCGCCGAAGAAGAAGCGGAAGAACGGATCTATCATGTACTGTTGCTGATACTTCACGGTCACTTTAACGTAAACGACCGCCTCGACCGCATGCTCTGCCGCATATGTAAAGTCGGGATAATCCGACAGTGACAAATTGACAGTCTTTACTACCTCACCCTGCTCATTGTAGACTGTCGTGGACGGTTCGGTGGGGGTGGCCGCCTTGACAATACCATAGGCCGTCAGACCGCTCAGAAGCACTGACGCCAATACTGTGAAGAAATTTTTTCCCATATAATCGTAATATTTAATTGTCCGGTACACTAAAAAGTCAAAAGCTGTGCCAAATGTCACGAAATATTACTACTTTTGCATGAATATAATAATTGTATCGTATGGAATTCATCGTATCTAGCGCAGAACTACTCAAGGGCGTCCTCAATGTGTCCAAGGCAATTCCCGCCAAGACATCCCTTCCCATATTGGAAAACTTCCTTTTCGTCCTTGGTGACGGCAAGCTGGACATTACGGCTTCCGACCAGGAACTCACTTTGCGTACGTCCGTGGACGTCGACGTAAAGGACGGCGGCAGCATTGCAGTTCCCGCCCGTCAGATTATCGACCTGCTGAAGGCTCTGCCGGATCAGCCCCTTACCATCAAGACCAAGGGTGAAGGATCATTCGAATGCCTGTGGAACAACGGTAATTCGTCACTTCCGTTTTTTCCTGCCGCAGATTACCCTGAGATTAAGGGAGTAGGCGACGATGCGGAGACGGTAACCTTCCCGGCCCAGTCGCTTGCCGACGGCATCAGCGGAACCATTTACGCTACTGCCGACGACGAGATGCGTCCTGCGATGAACGGTATTTTCTTCGACATCGATACGGCAAGCACCACCCTGGTGGCTTCCGATTCCCATAAGCTCATCTGCTATACCACAGACGACGTGAAGGCGGTACAGAAGTCATCCTTCATACTCCACAAGAAGCCGGCCGCCGTGCTCCGATCCCTTCTGGACAAGGGCGAGGGCGAAGTTGAGCTGCGTTTCGACACCAGCAACGTGGTATTCAACTATGGCGCCACGATGATGGTATGCCGCCTTATCGTCGGCAAGTATCCGAAGTACCGCGACGTTATTCCCCAGAACAATTCCAATGTACTCCGCATAGACCGCGTACAGTTGCTCAATACCGTACGCCGTGTATCTGTCTGCGCCAACAAAGCCTCCAACCACGTGAAGTTCAACCTCACTCCCGGACAGCTCGAGATTACTGCCCAGGACCTCGGCTTTGCACTTGCCGCATACGAGAAGCTGGAGTGCGACTACGCCGGAGAGGACCTGGCCATCGGTTTCAAGTCTTCTTTCCTTGTGGAGATTCTGTCCAATATGAGTTGTGAGACTCTGGTAATGAAGTTCATGGACGCCCGCAGGGCCGCCCTCATCATACCGTCGGAGGAGGAAGCCGCCAGTGAGAAGATCTGCGGCATCCTCATGCCTATAATGATTTCCTAAGCGTATGGAACTCAATCTTCAAAAGCCCCTTCTCTTCTTCGATATAGAGAGCACGGGGCTTTCTATTCCTGTAAACTCTATAATAGAGCTCAGTTTCGTAAAGGTTTTTCCGGGCGGCGAAGAGCGTATAAAAACCTGGAAGATAAAACCTTGGGATTACGAGCACAACTGTCAGCGTCCTATCGAGCCGTCTGCATCCGCAGTTAACGGCGTGACCGACGACATGCTTGTTGATTGCCCTACTTTCTTTGAATTGGCAGAGGAGATCGCCTCATGGATCAAAGACAGCGACCTGGCGGGATTCAACTCCCAGAAGTTCGATCTTCCCATGCTGGCCGAGGAGTTCGAACGGGCCGCTCTTGCAGGCAAGAAGCTTGACGTTGACCTACATGCACCAAGGATGGTAGACGTGCAGAATATCTTCCATGCAATGGAGCCCCGAAACCTCAGGGCAGCATACCGTTTTTACTGCGGGGGAGACGATTTTGAGAACGCCCATACGGCCGAAGCCGATACGGTAGCAACATACAAGGTGCTCAAGGCCCAGCTGGACAGGTATCCCGACCAGCTCAAGAACGACGTGGCCCAGCTCTCAACCTTTGCCGGACGCAAGCCTGTGGACTTCTCCGGATGTATGGTTTACAACGATGCAGGTGAGCCGGTTATAAACTTCGGAAAGCACAAGGGCAAGACTGCAAGGCAGGTATTCAATTCCGATCCTTCTTATTTTGCATGGATACAGCAAGGCAGTTTCTCCCTGGATACTAAACATCAATTCGAGAAACTCGAAGAGCAATTTAAACTTGAAAGACTTGCACTGAAATGGCAAAACTGATTCCCGTATACACTTGGAACAAAAGTGTAGTCAACTTTAACAAGCGGAGTGACAGGCTGGCAAAGAAACCCTGGTTCCAGGGTGTTTTGCTTTTAACCTGCGTTGTAGTGGCGATGCTTCTCGCCAACCTGCCGTTTACAAGACATTTATATCATGCGGTGCTGGAAACCCATCTTCAGGTGCACCTGTCCAGCCCGGACAGCACGGTAGATCTGCTCTTCCCCCGCGACCTTACAATAGAGAAGTTTATCAACGACATTCTGATGGTGATTTTCTTCTTTACGGTGGGTCTGGAGATACGCCGAGAGGTGGCGCACGGGGAGCTTTCCAGCGTGAAGAAGGCCATGTTGCCGGTCATCGCCGCTTTCGGCGGAGTGATAGCCCCGGCTCTGATATTCACCATAATTAACCATGGCACAGCAGCGGCCAGCGGATGGGGAATTCCTACAGCAACCGATATCGCTTTTGCCGTATGCATTCTGTCGGTGCTGGACAAGAAGGTCCCGATATCTCTTAAAGTCTTCCTGACCGCCCTGGCGATAGCGGACGACCTTATCGCCATATTGGTGGTGGCTCTATTCTACGGCGGCAGCATCAACCTGCCGCTGCTGGTTGTCGCCCTCATCATCATAGGATTCACTCTCGCTCTGAGGAGATTGGGAGAGAAGCACATGTTCCCCTATTTATTCATGGCGATAATCGTATGGGCACTGTTCTACTACAGCGGCATCCATGCCACGATGTCGGGTGTAGTTATGGCCTTCCTGATTCCGTCCACCTCCCGTTTCAACAAGGCTCAGTACCTTCGCAAACGCAATCGCTATATTGCTAAGCTGGCCGAGTTAGACGGAATAGACAACGAGCCTTTCCCCAACGGTCCCCAGAAGCACTGCCTGAGAAAGCTTGAGAACATAGCCCACGGAACCATGGATATGAGCTACAGGGTAGAGCATGCGCTGACCCCTTGGGTGAGCTTCCTCATCATGCCCGTCTTCGCCCTGGCAAACGCAGGAGTGGAAATCACAGACGCTTCTTATTTCAATGTGTTCGCCTTCGATCCGGCTCTTGGAAGCGTTTCAATGGGCATTTTCCTGGGCCTCCTGCTGGGTAAACCATTAGGTATTACCTTGTTCAGCTGGATTGCCATAAAGCTGAAAATCGGCGCCATGCCCGAGAAGGCAAGCTGGATGATGTTCTTCGCAGTGGCCTGCCTCGGAGGTATCGGTTTTACCATGAGTATCTTCGTCGATACCTTGTCTTTCGGCAACCTGCTGCCCGAGACTACAGAACACCTCCGCAATGCAGGAAAGATTGCCGTTCTGCTCGGCTCGCTGTGTGCAGGAGTGCTCGGAAGCCTCCTCATCAGCATGGTCTACAGATTGGAGAAACAAAAATAATTGCTATATTTGCAGTCCTAAGCCACTTTAGCTCAGTCGGTAGAGCAGCGCATTCGTAACGCGCAGGTCGTCAGTTCGAGCCTGATGAGTGGCTCAAAAAAAGCGGTTGATCAGTTCAACCGCTTTTTCATATATCCTGCTGTAGCTATTTGCACATATACAGGAGTTCATCCAGCGCCCGCCGGTCGGCGGGATAGAATTTAACTACCGGCGCTATGGCCATACGGGCACTTTGGCTGAGTTCCTTTTCCAGAATAATAAATTCTTTGTATTTGTCGAGGGTGGATTGTTTCTGATTGTCATCCAAGGGCTCTTCAATACCGGCTTCTTTAAGCAGATAGCGGGACTTGGAGGCTACAGACAGTTCCAGATAAAGTTGGACATAGCAGATAATGTCAAAGAAAACTTCTGCCGGGAAACTGTCCTTCACGCTCATAAGATACTGGCCTGTAGGGGTGTCGGCAAGCTGCCCTTCCTGAATGGCGCCGATCAGGGCAATCTGTTTGTCCAGTCCCCGGTCCAGCCAGCGGTTTATCATCTCGGCGTCGTACTGGTAGGTCCACAGCAGCAGCCCCGCCATGGAGCCGAAAATCAGAACGAACTGTATAATAGGATTCAGTTGCAAGTTGTTGTGCAGTACATGCAGCAGGGGAGCGGCAATCAGCAAGACCAGCACCACCAGCTTATCGGATAATTTGACGTGCAGGCCTACTTTCCCGCGGGAACCGAGGCGCACGATGAGCATGCATGCTTCTGCTACCATGGCGCTGCATCCCATATGGATGAGAGCCACCTCAAGACCGCGGAACAGGGCCGTCCCAAAGGCAAGTGGTTCTCCCATAACCAGGTAAAAAATATTTTCCAGGATGGAGAAGCCGCCTCCGACTGCGGCGCCGCAGATAATGCTGTCGATGAAAAACACCATCTTCTTCCGTCTGGCCAGAGCCAGCAGAGGTATGGCTTTTACCGACTCCTCTAGCACCGGATAAAGGTAATCCGATACCCCTGGAGAAATCACGCCGTCCAGAAGCCAGAAAATACCGAAGCATATAAGTGCCGTAATCATACCCAGCACCACCATTACCAGCAGCTGAACTTTGCTGAGCAAGGCAAAACGGTCCAGTACATAGACCAGAACTATGTAAAGGACGACCGGAAGCAGTGCCGCGATGAATGTTACCGTCATAGAAGCTTGAGCGAGATCATGAGTTCATTGCCATGGGGCCCGCCTGCAAATCCTTCGGGTGCAAACAGATGGCCGTATCCGACGGAGAGTGTGGTCTTCAGATAGTTGAAGAACACCAGTTCCATAGTAATCTGTGCGCCGGCGCTATAATACATATGCTGAGGCTCTCCCGGGTTCCATGCGGAAAGACCGGAACCGAACAGCGTGCACTGGATCCAGGTAGGATACAGGAACAGTGTTCCGAAGTTGTTGAGACGTATAGGCCTGAGGTTGAGTTCTGCGGTGGCTTTGGTGTAGGTGTGGGCCTTTATTGCATCGATCCCTGCGCCCGGCATAGCCTGCGGGTTCCTGTACTGGAATGCGTTCTTGTAGTCCAAGCGGTTGTTGCGGAAACCTCCAAAGTAAGAGTTTCCGAATGCCGATGCTGCATCACCGAAAACATGGCCCGCCGCCGTCCTGACCCAGAAAGAGTTGTTACGGTCTATGGGCAGAAGGAAGCCGAAATCTGCGGTTGCGTCCAAAGAAGGGTAGAAGTTGCCGCCTGCCAGATAGCCGTAGCCCTGCATGCCGAGCTCGAATCCCTGCTCCCTCATTACGGCACCAAGGGATGCGCGAGTCTTTGAAATCTTGCCGTAGAGAGAAGCGGTCTGCATAGAAGTAATGCCTTCGTCGGGCTTGATTTCCTGGAACAACGGAAGAGCGTCCATGTCTCCGTACGCGCCCAGGGCTGCCCCCCATGAATAAGTATACG
The DNA here is from genome assembly GCA_947305645.1 of uncultured Bacteroidales bacterium. Lineage (GTDB taxonomy): Bacteria > Bacteroidota > Bacteroidia > Bacteroidales > UBA932 > Cryptobacteroides. The sequence continues at coordinate 15,349 of CAMZEC010000032.1, forward strand.
GAGCCATTAGCGAATTCGTATAATCATATGCCAGGCTTACCATATAGCCTTTTCGGCTGGCTCTCATAGGACCTGCAAGGTCGTAAAAGTCTGTATGGTTCCAGGCGGCCTTGAGCGTCCAGAAATAGTATTTCCACTCGAAGTCTGCGTGGAACTTGTTCTTCAGCTCATTGCTGCTCCACGGGGATGCTCCGAGAGCCAGTTTTATGCTGCTCAAGCCTACCGGGTCCTTGAAGAAGACACGGTAGCCGAGCACCGGAGTCACATGGTTCCAGGCTTTTGCGTCAGTAAAACCGGTAATAATGGGATATGCACCGGCAAAACGCATCTCCTTCAGAACGTTGTAAGGAGTGATATTGTTGTAAACGTCACCGAAATCAATTTTCGGCAGAGGCTCTTTCAAGAGTCCCACGTTCTCAAGAGCCTCCTGGTTGTTCTCGTAAGCTTTCTGGCCGAACAGCTCAATTGCGTTGGCATCTTCCACAACCTTACGGTCCAGAGCGACGGGACGCATGCCGTCACGCTCGAACTCCAGGGCAATCAAGCGGTCCGGAGCGATTTCCAGAGGGGCGAAGAGACCTATGTCGGTGTTCGACAAAAGTTCCATCTCCCTGGTCGCTATGTTGATTTGCCAGAGATTGGAGATGCCGGTGTAGTATGAACTGCCGATCAGATACTTATCATCTAATGAGAAGCGGAACTGACCCAGATTGCTGTCTTCCCATTTGATAAGTTCCTCCACATGGAAATTGGCTTCTGCAAGTTCCTCTATATTGAAAAGCAACAGAGATTGCTCGCCGTTATCTCCCTGTTTGGTGAGGGAAAGCAGCTTGCCGTCGTGGCTTATGTCCATGTCGCCTACACTCACGCCGAAGGGGAAAGCATAGATGATTGCCGGGTGCTCCAGGTTGTGGTCGTAACGGATAATGGACTGGACTCCGCCGTTGGAGAACAAACCATAGAGGCAATCACCTGCATTGTCGTATACAATGTTGTTGACGCGCTGGAAGCGGAGTTTCTTTACAACGCGCTTTTTCTGGAGGTCAAAAACTTCCAGGCTACGCATTTTTGAGTTGTTGGAAGTGTAAATGAGCCGGCTCCTGTTGCGGTCCAAAGCAACGAACGCCGGATTGTAGAGCTGAATGCCGTAAATGTTGGTCACATTGCGCTCCTTGCCGGTGTTCAGATCTACCTCGACAATATGCGGGAAAGCCCCGGGTGCGTTCATGGCTGCGTACGCTTTGCCTGTGGCGGGGTCATACACGAAGGGGGAAACAGATCCCAGCGCTTCTTTTGTTAAATTTGTGGTTTCAGTGAGAGGGTACTCACGTACTGCAGCAAGGTTGGCCTCCTGATGCCGCTTCTCATCCTCCTTCCACTGGTCCCACACTTTTCTGACAGAAAGCCCGTAAACCTGCTTGAACTGGTTACCCCAGAAAGTCTTGCTGTCTGCAGTCCGGTTGTAGAAGCGTATAAGGTTATCGTATCCGTACTCTTTGGCCAGATAGCTGATGAAGCGGGTTCCGTAGAGATAAGCGTTTGCTCCGACCTGGAAATCCATGGTGGAGCCTTCCGTTTCCAGTCCCACCACAGAGAACAACTTGTCTCCTCCCGCAATTATGCTGCGGAAATACATCTCGTCGTACCCTCCGAGAGAACGGCCCACGCCACCACCCATCCACGTTTCCATAAAACAGGCGATACCTTCCTGGTACCACCGGGGGGCGTACCAGCGCGGAACTGTAAGATAGCTCCAAAGGGCAGTCACGGGGTGCTTGCTGTCTGTGCTCACCTTGGTGCCGAAGAACTTCCGCCATGCCAAATCCTTGCGGTTGTACTTGTCGGTCATCATAATGTGAGTGTACTCATGCTGAAACAGCTGCCTGTAACGCTCTGTTGACGGGTTGATATAGTAAGACAATGACATAGGCGCCATGCCTATCTGGATGAAAGAACGGGGGAGCGGCGTCGCTCCTCCGTTACCGTCATCTTCCCAGTCGGTGATAAGCATCAGGGGCGCCTCCGGAACGAACAGGGAGTCAGTGGCCCAGATTTGGTTATGAAGTGCCTTTCCGTTCTCGAACATCCTTACCATGTGAGGAATGTACCGGGACAGATTCTTGTCGAAAAATACCAGTTGGGCGTCGTCGGTCTTATACTGATAATAAGTCTGGCTCTGCGCTTGACAGACAAGCGGAAGAGCCAGAAACAATATCAGTAAGCTTGAGCGTAGGCGGTGAACCTTATTCATGGTCTGCGCTATGGCTGACTAATTATCAAAATTGTAAACTGCCTGTACGATGTTGGCATCACCAGTGGCAATGCCCATGACAAGGTTATTAAATGACGGACCGAAAGAACTGTTATTAAGCATGCCGACGGCGCCATCGAAAACCGTTCCTACATTATGGAGGTTAGCACCGAAGCCCACAATCGTCTGGGATAAATTCATGACCAGGTTCTGGTTTGCAACCTCGTTCTGGTTGACGACCAGATTCTGGTTTGCAACCTCGTTCTGGTTGACGACCAGATTCTGATTTGCAACCTCGTTCTGGTTGACGACCAGATTCTGATTTGCAACCTCGTTATGGTTGACGACCAGGTTCTGGTTTGCAACCTCGTTATGGTTAACGACAAGATTCTGGTTTGCGACCTCGTTCTGGTTAACGACCAAGTTCTGGTTTGCGACCTCGTTCTGGTTCACCACCACGTTCTGGTTCGCGACCTCGTTCTGGTTAACGACCAGGTTCTGGTTCGCGACCTCGTTCTGGTTCACAACCAGATTCTGGTTAACAACCAGATTTTGGTTGGCAACTTCAGAAATACGAATAACAGGGGAGAGGCCCATATATTCAGTAATTTCAGTGTTGCCGACAATAACCTGCTGGAAGCTCTGTGTGAAGAATCCTAAAGCTGCAACACTCTGTTCGGAGGTCAGGATATATCCCTTTTTCTCAAGCTCTGCAGCGGCATCTTTGTCACCTTCAAGGAACGCAGTCGCTTTCTGGTATTCTACCCACTGGTCACGTATGAACTTAAGGGCGTCCGAGCCTTCGTTATTTGCAAGATACGCATCGGCGGTGTCGATGAAACGGTTGGCCAGGCCATTCTGCTTCTGCATGGTGGTGTATGCCAACGCTGCATCTGCGGTGCTCTGGGCGAGGTTCTCAGCCTCTTCACCGCCCAGTACGGCGTTCAGGTCTTCAGCTGCGGCATCCAGGGCCTCGCAAACGTTCTTGGCCATCTTTTTTGACTTGGCCATGTCCTTGAGCACGCTTTTGAACTCGGGAATGTTACCTGCAACTTCTTCGGATGCATCTACCAGGGCGCTGAATTCCTTGGCGCGGTTGCTCATGACGACATAACTTACAACGACGCCGTCTTTGAATTTTTCGTCATTAAGGAGCAACTCCTGCATGTTGCTGATTCCTTCATCTGCAGTCTTACGTGAGAATTTGGCGGATTTGCTGATGTTGCCGCTGGAACTGCTGTAGTCGATAGGCCAGTCAATAACACGGGACGCCACATAACCAACAATACACAAAGCTACTACAGAAAGGATGATGTAGAGTGTTTTTCTGTTCTTCATAAGGCACTATATTTAACTAATTAACAAATGCAAATATAAAAAAAAACTTGCAAGAGTGAAACTTGCGGAGCTTTTTTCCGTATATAAGGTACACAATAGAATTCTATGAGACAATTAAAGATTACGAAGTCCATTACCAACCGCGAAAGCGCATCTTTGGACAAATACCTTCAGGAAATAGGCCGTGAAGAACTTGTAAGCCCGGAAGAGGAAGTCGAACTTGCCCAGCGTATACGCAAAGGCGACCAGGCCGCCCTTGAAAAGCTTACCCGCGCCAACCTCCGCTTTGTGGTTTCTGTGGCTAAGCAATACCAGAACCAGGGTCTCAGCCTCCCCGACCTTATCAACGAAGGCAATCTCGGTCTCATCAAGGCTGCAGAGAAATTCGACGAAACCCGCGGCTTCAAATTCATTTCCTACGCCGTTTGGTGGATACGCCAGAGCATTCTCCAGGCCCTCGCAGAGCAGAGCCGTATCGTTCGCCTGCCCCTCAACCAGGTGGGCTCCCTGAACAAGATAAACAAGGCTCTCGGCAAGTTCGAGCAGGAAAACGAACGCCAGCCGTCCGCTGAGGAACTTTCCGAGATGATAGATGTTCCCAAGGACAAGATTGCCGATACCCTACGCGTTTCCGGCCGCCACGTCAGCGTTGATGATCCTTTCGTGGAAGGTGAAGACAACTCCCTGCTGGACATCCTGCCCAACGACGACTCCCCGAGCGCAGACAAGGGCCTTACCAACGAGTCCCTGAGCACGGAAATCGAACGTTCCCTGCAGATTCTCACTCCCCGCGAGCGTGAAATCATCAAGAGCTTCTTCGGAATCGGCTGCCAGGAAATGACACTCGAAGAAATCGGCGAGCGTCTTGACCTCACACGTGAGCGCGTGCGTCAGATTAAAGAGAAGGCGATACGCAAACTCAAGAAGCCCTCTGCAAGCAAACTCCTCAAATCCTACCTCGGCTGATGACTACGGAACAATTCATAGCGGGGAAGGCCGTCGAGGCTGTCAAGGCTCTCTACGGAGCGGACTTCCCGCAGGAACAGATGCAGGTCGGCGTGACCCGCAAAGACTTCGAAGGCGACTATACTTTGGTCGTCTTTCCGCTTCTTAAGACCTCCCGCCAGGCCCCTGCCGTCACGGCGCAGGCAATAGGGGAGTGGCTCACTGCCAACTGCCCGGAAATCAGCGGCTTCAATGCCGTGCAGGGCTTCCTGAACCTCAGCCTGAGCAACATCTACTGGCGTGAGAACCTTCAGGAAATCACAGGCAATGCCAGCTTCGGCCAGCTGCCGGCTACCGGTCGCCGCGTGATGGTGGAATTCTCTTCCCCCAACACCAATAAGCCCCTGCACCTCGGCCACATACGAAACAACCTGCTGGGCGACAGCGTCTCCCGCCTCCTCAAGGCAGCGGGCGACGAGGTCATCAAGGCCACTCTGGTGAACGACCGCGGAGTGCATATCTGCAAGTCCATGTATGCATGGGAGAAGCTCTTCGACGGAGCCACCCCGGAGAGCACAGGCATCAAGGGCGACCACCTCGTGGGCGACTGCTACGTGGCCTATGCCAAGCTGGAAAAAGAGCATCCGGAAGTCATCGACGATGTGCATAAGATGCTGGTACAGTGGGAGGAAGGCGACCCCCAGGTACGCAAACTCTGGGAGATGATGAACGGCTGGGTCTTCGATGGCTTCGAGCAGACCTATAAAGCTCTCGGCATCACCTTCGACCGTACCTACTACGAGCACGACACTTACCTGCTCGGCAAGGAACTTGTGCAGAAGGGCCTCGACATGGGTGTACTCGTGCGTGACCCCGACGGCTCCGTGTGGTGCGACCTCACAGCGGACGGCCTCGACCGCAAACTGCTGCTCCGTTCCGACGGCACCTCCGTCTATATGACCCAGGACCTCGGCACCGCCGAGCGCCGCTTCTCGGAGTATGAGCTCGATTCGCACGTGTATGTCGTGGGCAACGAGCAGGACTACCACTTCAAGGCTCTCAAGCTGGTGCTCAAGAAACTGGGCTTCGACTGGGCGGATCAGATTTACCACCTCAGCTACGGCATGGTGGAACTCCCGGAGGGCAAAATGAAGAGCCGCGAAGGCACTGTGGTAGACGCCGACGACCTCATCGAGAAGATGTACCAGGAGGCCAAAGCAACCAGCGAGGAATCCGGCAAACTCGACGGCATACCCGAAGACGAGAAGGAACGCCTCTATCATATGATAGGCCTCGGTGCCCTTAAGTACTTTATACTCAAGGTGGATCCTAAGAAGACCATGCTCTTCGACCCCAAGGAATCAATCGACTTCAACGGCAATACCGGTCCCTTCATCCAGTACACCCATGCCCGCATCTGCAGTATCCTGCGAAAGGCGTCCGAGGCTGGAAAGAAGGCGGCGGTGGCCGACGCAGCAGTGCTGAGCCCCAAAGAGATACGCCTGGTCAAAATTCTCTCCGCCTATCCCCAGAAGGTGGCGGATGCAGCAGCCGCATACTCTCCGGCTATCGTTGCAAACTATGCTTACGACCTGGCCAAGGAGTTCAACCAGTACTACCATGAGACCCAGATACTCAAGGAACCTGACGCAACCCTCCTGGGCATGCGCCTCGCACTGATCGACACCCTTGCGGCAACGCTCCGCAAGGCCATGAACGTACTCGGAATCGATCTTCCCGAAAGAATGTGAGCCCGGAGCAGGCATATATGTTCCCGACCTCCGTCAAGGAGGTACAGGCACTCGGGTGGGACTACATTGACGTCATCTTTTTTACCGGAGACGCCTTTGTGGACCATCCGAGTTTCGGTACTGCCTGCATCTCCCGTTGGCTGCAGAAAGCCGGCTACAGGGTGGCCGTGGTGCCTCAGCCCAACTGGCGCGACGACCTCCGCGACTTCCGTAAACTCGGCCGGCCGCGGCTCTACTTTGCAGTAAACGCAGGAGCCATGGACTCCATGGTCAACCATTACACCGCCGCCAAGCGCCTGCGGCACGACGACGCATACACCCCCGAAGGCCGTGCTGGACAGAGGCCGGATCGTGCCGTAACCGTCTACAGCCGCATCCTGAAGGACCTTTGGCCCGACGTGCCCGTAGTCATCGGCGGCGTCGAGGCCTCCCTGCGCCGCCTTACGCACTACGACTATTGGGACGACCGCCTCATGCCCTCCATCCTCGTCGATTCCCGCGCCGACTGGCTCTGCTACGGTATGGGCGAAAAACCGATGCTGCAGCTCACCCGCGCCATCGAGCGTGGCTGGTCCCGCCGCCAGATAGAGCAATTACCCCAGATAGCATTTTTCCGCACTGGAACCGCCGCACTTCGCTCGCTGGGAGCGCCATTCGGCTGCATCCATTCTCGCCCCTTCGGGGCTGCGGCTGAGCAACGCTCGAACGGCAACTCCCAGTCTCGCTACGCCGCGGCAGAAGCACTAAGCGGGCGGATGTTAACCCTGAGCGGCGTGTCCACCCCCGGACACGGGCAGGGGGAGGGGCCCGTCGACAACAAGTTGTCGCGTAGCGATAACGCAGATGGCGATGGGAGGGGCCGGAGCGAAGCGGAGTCCGCTCAGGGTCAACAGTCGAACGCGTTCGTACTTCATTCCTATGAGGAGTGCTGCAAGGACAAGCGTGCGTTCGCGGAAAATTTCCATCATATCGAGATATACGCCAATATGCTGCACCCGCCGGTGCTGATAGAACCGGCAGGCGACGGGTATGTGCAGGTAAATCCGACCTGCGAACCCTCTACGACAGAAGAGATGGACTCCTTCTGGGACCTGCCGTTCACCAAGCTCCCGCACCCCAGATACAAAGGCAAACGCATCCCGGCCTACGACATGATCAAAGACAGCATCATCACGCACCGCGGATGCTTCGGAGGCTGCAACTTCTGCACAATCGCCGCCCATCAAGGCAAATTCATCCAAAGCCGCAGCGAAGAAAGCATACTCAAGGAGGTTCGCAAGCTGGCGGCGATGCCCGAATTCCACGGCAACATCTCAGATGTCGGCGCCCCCACCGCCAATATGTACGGCATGACCGGAATGGACCCCAAACGCTGCGAAGTCTGCCGCCGCAAATCATGCCTCTACCCGGCCCCCTGCGTCAACCTCGACCGCTCCCACGAACGCCTCCTGCGCCTCTATGAACGCATAGATGCCGTAAAAGGCGTACGTCACTCCTACATCGGCAGCGGAATCAGGTACGACCTGTTCCTCGATGAAAAAGGCTTTGTGGACAAGACCTCCTGCCCCTATCTCGAGACCGTAATGCTTAAGCACACCTCCGGCCGTATGAAAGTGGCCCCGGAGCACACGTCAGACAAAGTGCTGAGCTATATGGCCAAACCGTCGTTCCGCCTCTTCGAACGCTTGCGCAAGGAGTTCGACGGCATCAACCGCCGCAACGGAACGCACGTAGAGCTGGTACCGTACTTCATCTCTTCTCACCCCGGTTGCACTCTGCGCGACATGCAGGAACTGGCACACCATCCCGCCCTGAAAGGCATATGGATGGACCAGGTGCAGGACTTCATGCCCACGCCCATGACCACCTCCAGCGTAATGTTCTATAGCGGAATAGACCCCCGCACCATGAAACCTGTGTTCGTGGAACGGGATCCCGCACGCAAAAAACAACAGAAGGAACAGTTCTTCAGGAAAGGCCGCTAGAAAGCCATGTTCCAGGCCGCCGACTGAGCCCGCCGGCTCTGTGCGGCATTCATCTTGCCGAAATTCCACTTCACGCCGAACATAACGTAGCGCCCCATGATAAGGCGGTAGCTGTCTTCAGCGTAGTTGGCCGTTACCGTGTGTGTAAGGTTATGCGCCTGGTTCAGAATGTCATAAGCCTTGATGCTCAAATTGAACGCTCCGATATTCTTCGAAATCTCTGCGTTCCATCGCCACTCCGGCTGGCCGTAGCCCTCGGCATATCCGCTGTGTAAGGCATATGAAAGGTCCGACTGGAACTCGAACTCGTGCTTGGTAGTATAGGAGCCGCCGGCAAAGAAGCTGTAGTCTGCGGTGTTCATGTTAATGCTTGGGTCAAGAGAATAACGGGAGATGCGCCCATTTGCGTTTACCCCAAAGTTAAAGGAGTAATGCTCCTGGTTGTACTTGACGCTAAGACTGAGATAAGGGCTGAACGACAGAGTGTTACTCTCGCTGAAGCCGCTCTGGCCGCCGTAGAAGCGATTGCCTTTTTCATCTCCCCAGAAATCCTCCATAAACTCAGAATAAATGAAGGTTTCTTTGTCCAGAGCGGCCAAGGTGCTTCTGGCTTGATAGTTGGTCGACGAAGATATACTGGTAACGGTACTAAGGGAAAGAGACCATATCTTGTCTTTGTCCAGCGGAGTGGTGTAGCTTCCGTAAATACTGGCAGACAAGGTGGGCTTCTTGGAATTGACCGGAATAGAATACATTATTCCATCTTTGTCGTACCATAGTGCAGAACTGACCGAATTAACTAATATGTTGCCGTTTAATCCAAGCTGCAGAGTTGAAAAGCGCTCACGGTTGTTCCTGGACCATCCTCCGTTAAACATCGTGCTCCAATAAGGCTGCAGGTACACATTGCCAAGGCTGAGCCGGGAGGGATTGGAAATGTTCAGCACAGGAAGCAAACTGGAAACTGACGGTTTGTTGGTAAAGCTTGAGACAGAGCAATTATACATGTCATAGTTTACGGTATGCCTGATACGCATGGTCGGGGTGACATACCACATCCATTCATCTTTCCCTGTCTCCTTTGAAATGCCGTAATTTCTGGAGAAGGTCTCGTTGAGCACTCCGCTTAGCCTTGCGCCAAGGGTTATCCAACTCTTTTGGCTGAATTTGTACTGAAGCGTCATGCTGTACAACTGCTCAAGAGTGTTGTTCTTACTCTCGGAAGAGTAGTAATCGTTGTGTCCTTTAGCGTCGGAGGCGTCCCTTATCTTTTCGGAGTGAGCATACTCCAGCCCCAGATTAGTGGAAAGAATCCATTTTTCGCCGAAAGGCTCTACGTAAACAAGCGTACCGCCAAGCGAGCTTGTATAACCGTCACCATCGTAAGTCAGATTCTTTTCAGTTGTTTGCCCTGCAGTCCTCAGAACAGTATTCTCTTCACTCAGGTCGTTCGATTTCCCATAGCTCCCGTTAAGATCAAGGCGTATAGACCGGTTTTTCTTTCCCCATAGCTCCCTGAACGTGAAGGATGTGCTGATATCGGCATCGGTGGATTCATCCAAAGAGTGCGAGCTGCTCTCGGAATGGTTTACGAAAACGTCGCCGCGCTTCGATTCGGAATTTCCGGAACTGAACTGTTCCGTCTTGCCGTAACTGAACGACGGCTCAATCTGGAACCAGACTTTCCCCGTCTCTTTTTTCATCTCCACATTTGCGGAGACGCCGTTGGCATACAGCTTTCCGGTGTTTTCATTCACGCTGACGAGGTCTCCGTCATCCAAGTACGTAGTCCTGTGGGTGCTGGAACCGGAATCTGTGTCGTTGTATTTGTAATTGACTCCAACGGTGGTCTCTACGTCTTTGATGCGGGCGGTGTTCAGATTCACGCCCAACTGGGCGGCAGAAGAAAGGCCCTGAGAAACGTTCGAAGACCGTATTCCGTTGGACCGGATGACAAAAACAACTCCGTTGGAATCATTAACGTTCTGCCCGTTGGCGATTACCGTCAGCTGGTCTTTCTCGTTATAGGCAGATGCCAGCGCGTTTCCGCTCCAGAGCAGGCCTCGGTTGTCCCGCAGAGGGCTATCGTCGTTTTTGTCTCCAATGGTAGAGCCTCCCATTAGACCCACGTTGCCGAACCAGCCCTTTTCGTACTCTTTCTTTAGAGCCACGTCCAGAATCTTTTCCTTCGAACCGTCCTGTACGCCTGTAGCCCTTGTCCTCTTGGACTCCCTGTCTATAACGCGTATTTTATCTACGACGGATGCCGGGAGGTTGTTCAGGGCCGTGCTCTGGTCGCTGAAAAAGAAGGTGCGGCCTCCTACGGTCAGCTGGTTTATGGCCTCGCCGTTGAATTTTACCTTACCGTTCTCAGTTATCTCCATGCCGGGCATGCGCTTCAGCAAGTCCTTCAGCATGGCATTCGAGCCTACCCGGAAAGATGATGCATTGAATTCCACCGTATCCTGCTTTATTACTATAGGGTTGCCTACGGCAGAAACGGTAGCCGCCTGAATGAACTGCTCGTCGATCTTCAGGCGTATGGTTCCCATGCTTTCCCGGCGTTCTCGAAAATACTTTTCCTTAACGAAGGGCTTGTAGCCCAGCATCTCGACGTGAAACACGTAACTGCCGTATGGCACTTCGTCCAGTATTGCTTCGCCCTTGTCGTCGGTAATGGTAAAGTTTGTGATTGTAGTGTCTTTTGAAGGTATCAGGTACACCGATGCGAAAGGAATAGGCTCGTTGGTCAGCGAGTCCAGAACCGCCGCCTTGATGGCGCTCATGCGCCCGTTAAGCAAATTGTCGTTAAGTACGAAGCCTTGTGCATTTGCGCCGATGCATGCGAGCAGCAGCGCTGCCGTCAGCATTATTTTGAAGTTTTTCATCAGTCAAATAAGATAAAAATGAATCTGGTGTGGCAGGGTAAGGCCCGGATTCCCGATGGCGGAAAGGCTCCTTTGAAGACTGTACGTGAGAGGCATACACTGCTGATACTATTTCGTAATGGCGTAGAGTTGCTCCGAGCACTCCATGCGGCCGTCAAGGAAATACGTGTCGTGACGTATCATACCATAGTCCAGAGCGTACCAGGTATGGGTAATGCGCTCCCTCCTGTGAAACGGGAATTTCTCCAGTTTATGCTCTTCCACAACTATGCATTCGAAAGTACCAGCGGGAACGGTAATGGTTTCACGGCGCAGGACCTTGCGGTCCCAGTAGTCGAGGTTCAGCTTAATGCCGCTCCATTCAACAGTGCTGTGAATATCCGCAAGCGTGTCGCCGGGCTTGAGAGCAGGAGAGAGGGATGACACTCCGCCCTTGACTACGAAATTCAAAGCGGAAAAAGTCTGGCGGGCAATCGTAGCGGCAGCGTCGGAGATGTTCACATCCACAGTGCCGTCTGTCTGGATTATTGCCGTTGAACACATAGGGCCTTTTATAGGGCTCTTCTGTTTATCGGAGATAACGGTGGTAACGAAATCGATCTCTTTTACCCCGCCTTTGACGGTGCGAACATCCTTGATGGATATGGTTTGAGTCCACCAATGCTTGTTTCCTTCGGGGTCGTAGCGTTCACAGCGCAATTCAGTCCCTTTGGCACTGCAGAAATAGCTTCTGACTGCACCGGCGTCGGGTTTTTCCGCCGGTGCAGTCAAGACAATCATAGCCAGAAGAGAGATCAGGAGATGCATAAATGATTACGGTAATTGAGGAAGCCCCAGGTCGGTGAACGTGCGGTCGGCGGGAACCGGCGGCAGCGGCACGCGGCTCTTGAGCTGATCCATGGCAACTTCCACCGCCTTGAGGAGCTGCTGGTCTTCGCCGGCGTATTCTTTAACAGGGTCGTTGTCTATCAGGATATCCGGATCCACGCCGTGGTTCTCCACTATCCATTGTCCAGTCTTGCGGTCGTAGTTGGTGAAGAAGGGGACGCGGACGTCGGTGCCGTCCATGTAAGGCAGGGAACCGGAGATTCCCACGATGCCGCCCCATGTGCGAGTACCTATCACCGTTCCAAGGTTGTTGGCCTTGAAGCTCCAAGGGAAGAGGTCGCCGTCGGAGGCAGAATACTTGTTGATCAGCAGTACCTTAGGGCCGGTGTGAGCGCCGTCGGGCACGGTGCCGGTCATAGAAGACGTACGGCTCATGGTCATACGGTAGACCTCCCTCTTGAGGCGTTCGATAATCATGGGGGAGACATTGCCGCCGCCGTTGGCGCGGTCGTCGATAATGAGCGCCTCCTTGTCGAGCTGCGGGTAGTAGTAGCGGGCGAATTCGCTCAGTCCCTCGGGGCCCATGTCGGGAATGTAGATGTAACCGACTTTTCCGCCGGAGAGCTTGTTCACGGTGGCGATATTCTTCTGCACCCATTCATAATGGTAGAGCGGGTACTCGTCGGCTATGGGCTTGACTACCACCTTCTTGCCTTTCTCCTTGGGCTTGGAAGCCACGGTGAGTTCAGTTAGTACGCCAGCCTTGCCGACCAGCATGCTGTAGATGTTGTCGGTGCCGGTCACGGGCACGCCGTCGATGGCGGTGATATAGTCTCCGGCTTTAACTCCGATTCCGGGCTCGGCAAGAGGGGAGCGCAGCTTCTCGCTGTACGGTGCACCCTCGAGTATGCGGTCGATCTTGAAGCAGCCGCTCTTGTCGCGGGAGAGCTCCGCGCCCAGAAGACCCATTTGAATGCGCTCGGGCTTTGGATACTCGCCGGGGTTCACATAGGCGTGCCCGGAGGCGAGCTCGGATATCATTTCTCCTATTACGTAGTTGAGGTCAAGCCTCGTGCGGACGTGGGGCAGGAGCACGGCGTACTTGTTCTTGATGGCATTCCAGTCGCGTCCGTGCATGTTCTGAACATAGTAGCCGTCGCGGAAGGCGCGCCAGACTTCGTCGAAAATCTGGGGCCACTCCTTCGAGTAGTCGATTACGGCTACGGCGTCATGAGTGTCTATCTTCTCGCCGTTCATCTTGGGTCCGAATTTGGCTGCGGACCATCCGCCTTTTTCGCGTATGAGGGCCATCTTGTCGCCGGCGCGATATAACACCATACCCTTGGCGCACTCTTCGTCGGAACCGGTTGCCAGGTCGTAAACCTTGGTGCCGCTGAAGTCGCCGTGCCATATCTTCTTGCCGTCGGAATAGAAGCCGCGGCCGCCGAAAGGCAGCTTGACTATGCGGGCGGATATGCCTTCAGGGTCAATCTTGACCTCCACCGGCTCATTGGACTCTTTGCCGTCAGCCTCGGGCTTTCCGCCTTCAGGCTTGGGGCCCTTGGCGGGACGGCTTTCGGGCTTGCGGTCCTGTTCTGCCATCATGCCTCTGGGGGGCATTCCACCTGGCATGCCCATCCCTGGGCCGCGTCCGCCGCCTTCACCGGCAGTGGGGGCGCCGTCCTTCGGGAGCAGTGGCGAGGGGGTGTCGGCCGCCAGAAGGGCCAGGTAGGCCGAGCCCATATTGCCGAGGGTGAAGTTCCACTCGATACGGCTGTACTGCGGGTTGATGTCGCGGTCGGAGCTGAATATCAGGTACTTGCCGT
>CAMZEC010000033.1 GCA_947305645.1 uncultured Bacteroidales bacterium
TAGATGTCGATTGATTCCGTAAGTTATTGATTATCAACTACTTTCCGATGCAGAACCTGCTGAACACGGTTCCAAGTATGTCGTCCGGCAGGATCTCTCCGAAAATTTCTCCAAGTGCTGATACTCCGGAACGTAATTCTTCGGCTATCAGATCTGTGGGGAGGGCGCTTTCGAGTCCGCTCCGTACGCGTTTAAGGTCTTCGGCGGCGCGGCGGAGGGCGTCGTAATGGCGCTGGTTGGTGACAAGTACGGCGTCTGCTGCGAGGGAGTCGCTGTCGGGTTTCGAAATGGCTTCCTTTAGTTTATCCAGTCCCTGGCCGGTCAGGGAAGACAGCTCAATTGCTTCGGGAATATCCAGTCGGGCGCAAAAAGCCCCGCTTTTGCACCCGGAAGAGCCGGAAACCGGTGTCCGGGGTGCAGAATACCCCGTTTTTGCACCCGGCTGCGGCAGAGGAGGCAGAGGTGGCTGCGAAGGCACCAGCAGATCCGCCTTGCTTATTACCCAGATAACCCTGGAGTCTTCCCGCAAACGTGCCTTAACGGCGGCCACTACAGGCAAAAGCGCATCCGCATCAGCCGTGCCGTCCAGCAGGGCAATAACAACAGCTGCCTGGCCTATCTGCGCGAAGGACCTCTCGATTCCCATACGCTCCACCGTCTCGTCCGTCTCCCGCAGGCCTGCGGTATCTACAAAGCGGTATTTAACCCCGTTCAAACTCAAAACCTCTTCCACCGTGTCGCGTGTGGTTCCAGGGATATCGGAAACGATGGCCCTGTCCTCGCCCAATAAGGCGTTGAGAAGGGTGCTCTTGCCGCTGTTGACGGCACCTACTATAGCCACCGGGATGCCCTGCTTGAAGGCATTCCCCAGCCTGAAGGAATCCGCCAGCCGTTCCGTTTCCTGCAACGCGGCAGAAACCAGAGAGCGCAGCTTGCCCCGGTCGGCGAATTCCAGCTCTTCCTCCGAAAAGTCCAGTTCCAGCTCCAGCAGCGCAGACAGCTCCACTATCTGCGAACGCAGCTCATGGAGCTTCTTCGAATAGGCGCCGCGCAGCTGGGAGAACGCCAGTTTGTGCGATGCAGCTGAATCGGAGGCAATCAGGTCGGCCACCGCTTCAGCCTGCGAAAGGTCCATTTTTCCGGCCACGAAGGCCCTTTGGGTAAACTCTCCGGCCCGGGCGAGCCTGCAGCCTGCAGCGCACAGTCTCTCCAGGATGCCTGAAACTATGAAAGGAGACGCATGGCAGGAAATCTCCGCCATGTCTTCTCCGGTGTATGAATGGGGAGCCTTGAAAATGCTCACCAGCACCTCGTCAAGCTCCGGAACGACTCCGAACTTTACGCTGAAGCCGGAGGCGGAAGCCGCATTTCCATGGCGGAAGTCCACCACGGAATCGATAATATCATGACACCCGGCACCGCTGACTCGAACGATGCTTATAGCCCCTCCGGGGGCTGTGGCAGGTGCGCAGATACAATCGGAGCTCATTGTGCCAGATGGAGTTCGTGTGCGGCAATCCCGAATTCAACCTCGTCTCCCATGTGCTTGCCAAGATCGTCGGAAATCTTGATGACCTTCTCCCACGGGTCTTTGGCGCTCATGCGGCAACGGCTGAGCTTCATTACGATATTGGCGGCTTTGTAGCCGGGGATGCCGGGGTCGCATGTGAGGTTGGTGCCTATACCGGCGCTGACCTTGATGCGCCCTTTGAAGTATTTGGCGACGCTGCTGTACTTGGGAAAGTCGAGGGCGTTGCTGAATACCAGTATCTTGGTTCGCGGATCGATTCCGAATTCTTCAAGGCGGGAAATAATCATCTCTCCTATCTCGATTTCGTCTCCGGAGTCCTGGCGGAAGCCGTCCAGCAGTTTAGCCTGCTTGAGAGTGAGCGTACGAAGGAAGGATGCCGTGGTGAAGGTGTCTATTAGGGCAGTTCCGAGGGCGCCGTCATAGACCTTGATCCAATCTTCCAGGCCCAGGTAATTGGCCCTCTTGTAGCCGAATACGCCGCTATGGAACATCATCCATTCATGCGGGAAGGTGCCCACCGGAGTCATGTCGTACTTCATGGCGAAGAAGACATTGGACGTGCCTGCGCAGTACTTGGGGCATTTTTCTTTCAAACGCTGGACTACAAGTTCATGTACGTCGGACGAGAAGCGGCGGCGAGTACCGAATTCGGAGAACACCAGAGCCTCCTTATTTGCCATTTCAATCTTTGCATCCAGCCTGTCCAGTATCATTTGTCTGTCGGCTGCAACGCCCAGCCGCTTGTTGCGCAGTTCGGCAACGATAGCCAGCAGAGGAACCTCGTAAAGTGTAACCTTGTACAGATAATCTGTAACATCAATACGGAGATGACCTTCTTCATCAAGCCTGCAATCAATCTTGTCCGCCTCGAAGTTGAAGCCGCGCAGCCACTCCCAGTAGTTACGGTGAATGTAACGTACGCGCTTGCAGCAGTAGGCAAATTCGTCGCCGGTCAACGACAGCCGGCAGAGTCCGTCTATCGCGGCCTTAAGCTCGGACAGGAAAGATTCGTCATAAACTTCTTTCGCCCTGTCGTTGAAGGTAAAAGTTCCCTCCGCCAGCGGATACAGCTGGAAGTAGGCGTTGCTCGTAGAGAACTTGTAAAGATCTGTATCAAGTATGCTCAGTATCATGAAAACTAATACTTATATGTGAAACTGCTGCCGCCCACGAACTCGCGGAGCATGGAGGTAGGCGGTATCTGGCGGTCGCTTACAGGGATAAAGTAACTCAGGAACTTGAGGAGCCTGCTGGCCTCGCTGTACTCCGGGCAGTTGCGCGGCACCGTGGCCAGAATCCTTTCTGCACTCAGGCGGAACACCGCGAACTCTACAAGGTATGCGGAATTGAACAGCACGTCTGCCGTTTCCTGGTATGGGTAAATCCATTTTACCTCCGAGCGGCGGACGTTCGGCCAGTTGCGTATGCTCTCACGCGCGCTGAAGGCTCCTTTGTTGTAGTCGCGCACGATGCGGCGCAGGAGGCGGTTGTCGCTGGTCGGTATGCAGTTGTGGTTGTCCAGGGAGATGCTGACTATGGTGTTGATGAAAATCTTGAACTTTGACGCATCGGCGATGCGGTTTGTCAGGGCAGGATTGAGGGCGTGAATACCTTCCACCAGCAGCACCGTGCCGGGGGAGAGCTTCAGCGTCTTGCCGTTGTACTCGCGTATGCCGGTAACGAAGTTGTATTCGGGCACCTGCACCTCTTCGCCGGCAAGCAGTTTCTCGAGGTCCGCCTGCATGGCCTCATGGTCCACGGTGTCGAAGTTGTCGAAGTCGTAAGAGCCGTCCGGCAGGAGGGGAGTGTCGACGCGGTTGACGAAGTAATCGTCGGTGGAGACGGAAACGGGCCTGAGTCCGCAAGCCATCAGCTGTATGCTTAGCTTTTTGGTGACGGTTGTCTTACCGCTGCTGCTTGGGCCGGTTATCAGCACCAGGCGCAGGGCTCCGCAGCGGTATCGCTTCTCTATCTCTTCCGCTATCTGTACGATTTTCTTTTCCTGCAGCGCTTCGGCCACCTGGATCAGCACACCGGCGCAGCCCTTCTCGACAGCATGGTTTACGTCGCCCACGTTGTCCAGGTTCATGATGGCGTTCCACTGAAGGCTCTCGCGGAAGACCTCGAAGGTCTTGGGCTGAGGCTCGAAAACCGTAAGCTTTTCAGGGGCGTGCCTGTCGGGTACGCGCAGAAGCATGCCGTCCTGGTAGGGGGAGAGGTCCCATACCTTAAGGTAACCGGCAGAAGGCACGAGGGCGTCGTAATAATAGTCGGGCGTGCCTTCGAGGGTATGGTAGCGGATGTAGGTCTGGCCGCTGGTCTCCAGGAGCTTGACCTTGTCGTCGTATCCCAGGCTGCGGAACAGTTCGATGGCATCGTCCGTGCGAACCTCCATGCGCTTGAAAGCGGAGTCGGCCGCAACTATCTCCTTCATCCTTTCGCGTATGCGGTCTACATCTTCCGAGGTAACCGGCGTACCTTTCTGCAGGTCGCAATAGTATCCTTTGGAGATGGGGCGGCGCATCTTGATCGTGCTTTCCGGATAGATATCGTGTGCCGCCTTGCTGAGCAGGAAGCAGAGCGAACGGCAGTAGGCGCTGCGGCCTGCGTAAGAACGGTAGTCCAGGAATTCCACGTCCCGGTTGTTGAAGGCCCTGTATTTCATGCCCTGTGTGACGAAGTTGACCTTTGCGCACAGAATGTCGTAGGGACGCTCGAAATCAAAGTGCGGAAGAACTTCCGCCAGGGTGACGCCTTCCTGGAATTCCTTGGAGGTGCCGGTGTTCTTGCAATATATCTTCAGCATGATTCACAAAAATAGCAAAAAATGCTTAAATTTGTAAAAATCACATTAGACTATGAGCGAAGTACACCTTATCAGTCATCCCATGGTCCAGCACAAGCTGAGCATCATGCGCCAGAAGGAAACCGGTTCCAAGGATTTCCGCCAGCTTCTCAAGGAAATATCATTGTTGATGGGGTATGAAATTACCCGCAACCTCCCGCTTACCGAAGTGGAAATAGAGACGCCCATAAGCCCGATGAAGGCATACAGGGTTCTCGGACGCAAACTGGCCATAGTGCCCATACTGCGTGCCGGTCTGGGTATGGTTGACGGCCTGCTCGACCTGGTACCCGTAGCCAAGGTTGGCCATATCGGCCTTTATCGCAACGAGACTACCCACGAGCCGGTCGTTTATTACTGCAAGCTTCCGGAGGATATCCAGGATCGACTGGTGATTGTTACCGACCCCATGCTTGCCACCGGCGGCAGCTCGTGCGATGCCCTGGACATGCTGAAGGAACGCGGCTGCAACAACATCAAGCTTATGTGCCTCGTAGCGGCACCGGAGGGTATCGCCAAGGTGCAGGAAAAGCATCCTGATGTTGACATCTATGTCGCCGCCATCGACGAGCGCCTTAACGAGAACGCCTACATCGTTCCCGGACTCGGGGATGCAGGTGACAGAATATTCGGCACGAAATAAAAAATCGGCGGCCTCTACAGGTCGCCGTTTTTATTATCTGATGTCTCTCGCTGAGACCTTGCTCATATTGTCCAGAAGGTCGCCGTTTGTTTTGAATTCGTCCATCAGCTGGAGCATGAAGTTCATGGCCTCCAGAGGGTTCATGTCGGCGAGAAGCTTGCGGAGTATCCAGATGCGGTTGGCGCTGGCACGGTCCAGAAGCAGGTCGTCGCGGCGGGTGCCGGAAAGCACGATATTGACGGAAGGGAAGATACGGCGGTTGGAGAGGCTGCGGTCCAGCTGAAGTTCCATGTTGCCGGTGCCTTTGAATTCCTCGAAGATAACGTCGTCCATCTTGGAGCCGGTCTCCGTGAGGGCGGTGGCAAGGATGGTAAGCGAGCCGCCTCCCTCTATGTTACGGGCGGCGCCGAAGAAACGCTTGGGTTTCTGCAGGGCGTTTGCGTCCACACCGCCGGTGAGCACCTTGCCGGATGCCGGCTGAACGGTGTTGTAGGCACGTGCGAGACGGGTGATGGAGTCGAGCAGGATCACTACGTCGTGGCCGCATTCCACGAGCCGGCGGGCCTTCTCAAGGACCATATTGGCCACCTTTACGTGATGCTCGGCGGGCTCGTCGAAAGTGGATGCTACAACCTCGGCCTGGACGCTGCGCTGCATGTCGGTAACCTCCTCGGGACGCTCGTCGATGAGCAGCACTATTTCGTAAACCTCCGGGTGATTGTCTGCGATGGCATTGGCTATGCTCTTGAGCAGCATGGTCTTACCTGTCTTCGGTTGTGCGACGATGAGACCGCGCTGGCCTTTGCCGATAGGGGAGAACATGTCTACTATACGGCAGCTGGGGTCGGTGGCGTGGCCCTTGCCAAGCAGGTTGAACTTCTCGTCAGGGAAGAGGGGAGTAAGGAAGTCGAAAGGCACACGGTCGCGGATGAATTCCGGGGTGCGTCCGTTGACATACTTGATCTTCACCAGAGGGAAGTATTTGTCACCTTCGCGCGGGGGACGGATTTCGCCGGTAACGGTGTCGCCGGGCTTGAGGGCGTTGAATTTTATCTGCTGCTGGGAGACGTAGATGTCGTCCGGAGAGTTGAGGTAGTTGTAGTCGGAGGAACGCAGGAAACCGTATCCGTCGGGCATGATTTCCAGCACGCCGGTGGCCTCTACCGTGCCTTCGAACTCCGGCAGACGGGGCTTCGGAGGCCTCTGCTGCTGGTTCGGCTGATTGGGCTGGCCTTGCTGATTCTGCTGGTTCGGCTGGCCCTGCTGCGGCTTGGGCTGGTTATTCTGCTGCTGGACATTCTGCTTGTGATGGTTATGCTGAGGCTGTACAGGCTTGGCTTCTGCGGCAGGCTTCTGCTCGGTAGCAGGCTTAGGTTCCTCTGTTTTTTCGGCCAAATCTACCTTTTCTGCCTTTGCTTTCGCAGGACGGCCACGTTTGGCCTTGGGCGCCTCTGTCTTGGGCGCTTCAGCCTTGGGTGTCTCTGCGGGCTTGGGCTCTGCGGCAGGCTTGGGTGCCTCGGGGGCCTTTTCAGCCTTAGCCGGCTTGGCTTCTTCTGCCTTCACTTTCTTGGGACGGCCGCGCTTGGGCTTCTCCGGTGCGGGCTTCAGCGATTCGCGCTTGGCCTCGGCATCGAGTATTGCGTAACGAAGATTCTCGTCGTCTGTTTTTTTACTGAATTTTATGTCCAGTTCTTTGGACAGGGTCTCGAGCTGCTCTCTGGACATGTTGTTGAGCTCGGTAAAGCTGTGTGTCATATTTTTGTTTTATGATGGTCCGCCTTGCAGATGCGAAGAGCGGAATAATTTCGACAGCACAAAGGTAATAAATAATTGGGAATATCCATATATTTGCAACATGAAAAACGTAATGATTTTTTTGCTTCGGCTGCTGGCTTCTTTTTTTATGCTGCTGGCCCTGATTATATGCGTTTTTTCAGTTTCTCCAATATTTAATTTCAACGCACCTGAGCCTTTTTGCGGCCCCGATATCTATAATCCTTATGCCGGAATTCCGGAGAGTCCGGAATGGAAACGTGCCAATTTCCACACGCATACGCGCGTTGATAATATATTGAACGAATGCCCTGAGTACCCGGCTGTGGTCTATGACGATTATCAGAAACTGGGTTATGATATACTTGCGTTTTCCAACCACAACCAGCTAACCCGGCATCCTTACGACAGCACACTGCAGATAAACGTTTACGAGCACGGCTACAGTCTGCTCAAATTCCATAAGCTGGTATTTAACCCTTCGGGGATGCTGCTTTATGACCACCTGCTTCCGCTGCTTGTGTCGCAGAAGCAATGGCAGTACGATTATCTGTCGCGCAACGCGGATTTCTTGGTGATGAACCACCCCGACCGGACCCTGCTCACGACTCCAAGGTCCATGCGGCTGCTTACGGGATACCGCTTTATGGAAGCCGACTCCGGAGTATCCACTGATCTGCTTCATTGGGACGAGGCCTTGAGCGCCGGGCATTATTCCCACTGCCTGATAAACGACGACTGCCACGACTCCGGCAACCATAGCAAAATCGGCCGCCGCTGCTCCTGGCTGGCAACCCCTTCGGCCCGGTATGAAGATGTGAAGGCGACTCTGCTTGCAGGCGCTTTCTATTCGATGCGGGTGCCCGATTTCGGCGACGGTGACTGGCGGATAAAGTATGCCGCCAACGATTCCCTGCCGCGGGTGGAGGAGCTTGGCCTGCAGGGCGATACGGTGTACCTGCGTCTCTCAGCACCCGCTCGCATAGAGGCCTGGGGGCAGGGACATGAGCTGCTGGAGACGGTGGAAGGGAAGTACTTCGAGCGGCCGCTGGCTGCGGGTGAGCCGTATATGCGCCTGACGGCCTGCTTTGACAACGGAGTCGTTATTTATACCAACGCTTTTGCCCGATACGACAGCCGTCACGCGGAATCTCCGTACGTGGAGACGCCACATAGCGTAAACTGGCCGCTGACCGTGTTATTCAATGCCGGACTGCTGGCTCTCGCTGCCTTGCTCTGCCTGTGCTTCCGCAGGCTGTGGACGCCTCACAAAAAATTGGAAGCCTGAGCGGCGGTATAAGAATTCTGCGTCCGGCACATCCGTCCGCAAGCGGGCTATATCTTCAGGGATATCTTTGACCACGAAGTAGCAGGGCTTGTCCAACTCTGCGCCTCTCAGCCAATCGAAGTTGCTTAAAGCGTTCTCCGGCTGGCGGTTGGTATAAAAATAATGGGCGTAGCTTTTGAAATACGCCGGCATGACGTAGCAGTCTTCACCCTGACGTTCGATATAAAAGTCAACTGCAGACGCCTGGCTGTATTTTTCTACTTCGGGCACGGCGCAAAGAATAACCGTCATGCCGA
The DNA here is from genome assembly GCA_947305645.1 of uncultured Bacteroidales bacterium. Taxonomy (GTDB): domain Bacteria; phylum Bacteroidota; class Bacteroidia; order Bacteroidales; family UBA932; genus Cryptobacteroides. The sequence goes on from CAMZEC010000033.1 coordinate 8,377, forward strand.
AGACCACATTCCCGGCGGCAAGAACAACGAAGCTGCGGAGGCTCTTGCTGCGATTGAAGCTGATGCAGAAGACAACAGTCGCAATTACCAGCAGCAAGCCCACAAAGGGCTCGAAGCCCCTCCAGTCCGATGCGGCCTCCATGCAGCTTACGGCAAAAGGATCCTGGACGTATGGGACGAGTGCGTCTTTGAAACGGTCAAACAGGGTAAGGGCGGTAAGCAGGAGGCCCCAGAGGGCGGAGGTGCCTGTCAGCAGGCCCCTCTGCCAGCCACTGAATTTCAGTTTGCCGTCCATTATCTGCGCTGCCGTCCATGCTCCCAGGCAGCTGAGAGGGAAGTAGCAGAAAGAGGAGTAATGGACGATCTTGGTGCGGACGACGGTGAAGAGAATCAGTACCACCCAGAAGCTGATGAGCATCCAGCGGAACAGATTGCTTTCACTCTTCCTGAACAGAGCCGGGAGGGCGAAAACAGAGGCGGGAGTGACGCCGAAGAAAAGCCATACGAAGTGATACAGCAGGAAGCCGCCGTGGCCTGCATCCTTGGTCTGGAACAGGCGTATCTGGTATGCGATGAAGTCCTGGATGACGTCGGCGTGTCCGGAAGCGGCGAGCAGCAAGAACCACGACCCTCCGGCGAGTGCCAGGACGGAAAGGTAAACCGCTACGTCTTTCCAGCGGAAGTCCAGCTTGAACCTGCCGATTATCAGCCACACAGCGAAGGTGAGGCAGAAAATCAGGAAAGCCACTGGCCCTTTGGTTATGACGGCAAGTCCCATGAAGAGGGCGCTCAACGCAGCATGACGCATGCGCAGCGATTTCGCTTCAGGGTCTGTGTATCTGGAGAAGAAGTAAATCGAGAGGAAAATCCCGAGGTTAAACCAGGGGTCGATAATACCGGACTTGAAATAGAAGAACGGGAGGAATGAAATGCCGTACATAACAGTCCAGAGTACCCCGAAACGTATACCTTCCCTTTTGCGCCCTATGTTGAACAGCACCAGAAGAGTGATTATACCTATTACGGCATTGGGAAAGCGGGCGGCGAACTCGTTTACACCGAAGACCTTCATACTCAGGGCCTGGGCCCAGATGAAGAGCGGCGGTTTCTCCCAAAAAGGCTCGAAATTTATCTGGACGTCGAACCAGTCGCCGGTAAGCAGCATTTCACGTGCCGACTCGGCGAAGTTGATTTCATCCCAGTCGAAGAGGCGTACTCCGCCTGTCCCGGGGATGAAAACCAGCGCGGCCAGAACGGCTATCGCGATATTTATCAGAAGAACGCTACGTTTCATTAATTCCTGAAAAGCAGAAGCTTCTTGGCGGTGAAATTCCAGATGAATACGGTAGTCGCTGCGGTAATCTTTGCAAGCAGATAGTGCCAGTTCAGCTTGATTGCGAAAACCCACACCAGCAATTCCGTAAGCCCCAGGCCGACCAGGCCGATGAAAATAAAAATGGTTAATTCGGCAGCACGATTCATGGTCCGGTTGCTGAAGACCCATTTGATGCTCATGATATATGTTGTGGCAAGACCGCTGGCAAAAGCTATTGCAGTCCACAGGAGCAGAAGATTTTCTCCGAACAGCTCTGTAAGCAAAGCAAGCAGGCCTGTGTCTACGGTCGCAGCGGTAAGACCGGCTATTCCATAGCGTAGTACCTGAATCTTGACTTTGTCCGTGGGCCCGGAAAAGACTTCTTTAATCAATGAGCTCATTATTATGTGGTCGGGAACAGTTTGCTTTTGCAGAGATGCCATTTGCACAGCCGGTACACCAGCGATACTCTCAGAACGCCGAAGCCGTATACCGTGCTTCTGCGAAGGTTGATGGACGAGGCATCGTTAAAATATTTGGTGGGGCAGGTGACCTCGCCTATTTCGTATCCGGCCCAGAAAATCTGAGCTGCCATTTCGTTGTCCAGGATGAAATCGTCAGAACATACATGGTAATCTACCGCCTTGAGAACATCTGCGCTGAAGGCCCTGTATCCTGTATGGTACTCGGAGAGTTTCTGGTTGATAAGGAGATTCTGGGTCAGGGTCAGGAATCGGTTTGCTACGTATTTTATAAGCGGCATGCCGCCTTTCCTGGCACCTTTGCCGAGAATACGAGACCCGAATACTACGGGATAAACTCCGTTGGCAATGATATAGGCCATGGCCTCTATGAGTTTGGGGGTATACTGGTAGTCCGGATGGAGCATGACGACTATGTCGGCTCCGAGCTCCAGGGCCCTGTCATAGCATGTCTTCTGGTTTCCGCCGTATCCGCGGTTCCTCGGATGAATAAGCACTTCCTTGATGCCGAGCCCGCGGGCTTTCTCTACGGTGCCGTCGCGGCTGCAGTCGTCGGTCAGGATAACTTCATCAACTATGTCTTTCGGTATTTCGGCGTAGGTCTGTTCCAGCGTCTTTTCGGCATTGTATGCCGGCATTACCACTATGACTTTCTTTCCGTGTATCATCTCTTTCTAATTATCCCAGAAGCTGCTGCTCTTCTTCAACTGGAGTATGTCTGCAAGTGCCGATGCGTTGGCAGCAATGCGGAACTGGTACGAAGCCCAGCTGCCCAGAGGTACCCAGGAGACCGATATGTTGAAGCAGTGCAGATCGTATGTGAAACTGAACTGGGTAGTGGTTATCTTCATCGCCTGCAGGTCGAAGCCCGAGCTGGCGTTCATACTCATTCGCGGCGACAGTTTTATGTTGCCGCTGGCCTGCAAGGTTTGCGTTATGTTGCTGGAGGGCTTGAGCATTTCGTCCTCCCATTTGTAAACCATGTTGCAACTGAACGAATAGCTCAGGTTCAGTGACCAGGGGGCATTGGGGTTGGTGTAGTACAGCCATCCGCCAGGGATGAATTCGCCCGTTACGGGATGGTAGAAGTGTCTCTGGTAGTAGCTGGCGGCACCGTTTATTACGGAACCGCCCTGTCCGGCCTTGCTGTTTGGATCCTTTGCTCCGTCGTTGCCGTTAATCTCTCCCTTGCCGGAAATGGACCATGAGGCGGACGCACTGACGTTGCCCAGCCGCATAAGGCCCTGTCCCTGGGTGATTGCGAACTTGTTTATCCTCCTGTTGTCTTTTCCCCAGGCGTAAGGGTCGAAGCTGGCGCTTCCGCTTATGTTCACGGCGTTGAACAGGTTGGTCGACATGGACAGGTTGACAGTACTCATATTCAAGCTGTCCGCCAGGAAGTTATAGCTTGTGCTGATGTTCAGCTGGTCTATGAGTTTAACCTTTTTGTTGGCCTTGCCAGTGGTGTCCGCCATGTCGCGCACCTTGGCTTCCAGGTTGTTTCCTATGGATATGTTGGCAGATGCAGACTTGCCCTTGCCCGGAGGTCCATAGACGTTGCCCTGGTAAATATTGTATTCCCTGGTCTTTTGGTTTCCGTGTATATCTGTGTACTCCAGCTTCCTGTAACCGTTGGCATACGTGCCAAGCTCGGGGCTGAAGGACATGGATAAGGAAGGGGAGATGACGTGCCTGATGGCCTGGACGGCATTATAGTCGCCGAAATTGAACATTCCGTAGATTCGGGTGCTCATCGAGACAGACCCGGAATAGTTCTGGGTTATGCCGAAGGTATTGAACTGTGAGCTCGGGAGTTCCACTTCTTTGTCCTGCTCGGGGTCGTATGCATATTCCCTTTTCCGGAACTGCCAGTTCATTCCGTAAGATACCGACGGGTTTACATTGATATATTTGAAAAGCTGGAAGTTGGGCAGGCCTATGGAGAAGTTGTGCGTCATGCCGTTCTGGAAACGGTCAAGGAAGCCATCCTGGCCGAATTCTGACGCCTTGAAGTTGATTTTGTTCTGCAACGTAGTGTTGTAGCCTATTGAGATTTTTTCGTAGAATCTCTCCTTGCCCACGCGGACCTTGCGCTTGAAAGGATAGAAGGTGCTCACGCTGAAAGTTACGTTAGGCAGGGTGAAGGAGTACGAAGAGTCCCTGGAGCTCTGCGAATGCAGGGCGTTGACGCTCAGGTTGAATTTGCCGTTCCAGTTCTTGGAATAGGAGATGGAAGACGAAATCTGGTTCTGCAGAGCCTCGTTTACGGAATGCGAGTTGTACTTGCTGTTGGAAGGGGACGAGAAGTTTACCGATGCGCTGAAGCTGGTGCCGGGGTGTGCCTTAGAATCCTGGGTGTGAGACCATTTGACGGCGAAGTTGCTGAACTCGTTGTACTCCGGGGTGTCTTTTTCGCCCGTCTGGTCATGTGAATATGTAAATCCGAAACTGCCGTTGAATTTATACTTGACCATGTAACGGGAGTTCACGTTTACCGCCCAGGAGCCGAGGGTATAATAGTCTCCGGTGAGAGACAGGTCGAGATAGTCTCCGAACACGAAATACATGCCGGCGTCCCTCATGTAGAAACCTCGGGCCTTTTCTTCTCCGAAGTTCGGCATCAGGAGGCCCGTTGCCCTTTCAGGACGTTTGGGAATGAAACCGAAGGGCAGGCCAACGAAGGGCAGTTTGACGTCTTCCACAACCAGGTAGGCAGGACCGAAAACCGTCTTCTGGGATGGCTCCGTCATCACTTTTGCGGAAGTGAGGGCAAGATAATAGTGAGGATGGTCAAGCTCGCAGACCGTATATTTTCCGTTGGTAAGGTTGATGCTCTGGTCCGGCATCATCTTTACGCGGCCGCCGTGCATAATGGCGTTGTCTTCGTTGGTGATGATGTTCTTAATGGAGGCTTTGCGCGTGTCGAAGTTGTATCGCACTTCGTCCATATTGTAGGTCTTGCCGCCCTGGGTCATCACCGGCCGGCCAACCCATTCGCCTGTGAGAGTGTCGTACACGCCTTTGGCGAATACGGTCCCGGTCTTCATGTTGTACTGCATGTAGGCGGCGGAAAGCTTCATGTCCTGATATTCAACGGACACGTCGCCGTAGTAGTAAATCATCCGCTGACCGTCGGTGAACACTTCCACGATGGAGTCCTTGGCCGTCGAGAAAGCGGGAACCTCCAGCGAACTCTTTGCCCGCATGGCAGCCGAGTCTATGCGGCGCAGGGAATCGGCCACGTGAATTGAGTCCCGCCGGGCGATTTCCGCAGAATCAAGCTCCACGGCCCTTACGGTTTTGGGTACGGCGTTGCTGAAAACCCTGCGCGCTCCTCTTCGCCCAACATTTTGGGCGTCAAGGGCCTGGACGGAAAGAGCCAGCACCGTCAATACACAAACTATTCGCCTCAACGTTCTCAAATTACAATTATTTTATTAAATTTGCGAATCGACAAAAATAACTATTTTTTTTTGAAACGCACAATTTACTTACTCCTGGCGGCAATCCTGCTTGTGCTACCCGCACATGCTCAGGACATTGGCCTCACCACCATCGTCATCGATCCGGGGCATGGCGGTAAAGACCCCGGAACCGTGAGCCGGGACGGAAAATACTACGAAAAGACATTCACCCTTGACATATCCAGACGGTTGGCGGAGAAAATCAAGGCGGAATGTCCCGGAGTAAAGGTCGTCCTTACCCGCGACAGTGACAAGACAGTCGCCCTCAATGACCGTGCCGCAATTGCCAACAAAGCGGATGCGCAGTTGTTCATGTCGATTCATATCAATGCTGTCCCCAGTACGGGTCCCAGCGGCTTTTCGGTACATGTGCTGGGAAAGTCTTCACAAAAGGACAGGGACCTGTTTGCATATAATATGAATGTCTGCAAGCGTGAGAATTCCGTTATTCTGCTCGAAGACGATTATTCCACCAAGTATCAGGGCTACGATCCGGATGATCCCGAGTCTTTTATATTCATGCAGCTTATGCAGAATTCGCATCTGGAGCAGAGCTTGGAATTTGCGGAAATCATATCCAAATCTTTGGACGGGGGACCGATTTCGGCAAACCGCGGAGTTTGGCAGGATCCATTCCTGGTGTTGTGGAAAACCGCAATGCCTGCCGTTCTTGTAGAAATCGGCTTTATTTCCAACACTACGGACCTTGGCGTGCTTAAGAATGAGGAAAATCGTGACAAGCTGGCCGCAAGGCTCTGCACTGCATTCAAGAAGTATAAGGATGGATACGACCGCAGCGTAATGCTTGACGTTGAGGTAGAGGCTCCCGCTCAGGACGGCGGTGTCGCTCCGGCTGCTGTGAAAGATTCAGGTAAAGAAGCGGCAAAAGACACCGTGTCGGGAAAGGCCCCGGCAGTCAGATATGGAGTACAGATTTTCGCCGGTTCAAAAAGGCTCGACGCTAAAGACAAGGCATTCATGGGTTATACTCCTCTGATAGTTGATTCGGGAAAAGTATATAAATATATTGTTGCTGTTTCTTCCGATCTTGAAAGTGCAAATAATGAGCTCCCGATAATCAGGAAAAAATATTCGGATGCGTTCATTGTTAGAGTAGAAGGTGAAAAAGTCATCCGGGTAAAATAATTTTTTTACCTGTTGACTTAGGTCTGCCGCATTTTTTTGTGCAAAGGGCTTCTTTTGAAAGATTCTAATTTACGAAATGCGTGAATTATATGAATTTAGCAAAATAAAGCGCGTATAACTTATTGATATGCGTAAATATATAAATGGGGTGAAATACCGGTATCCTCTATTTATTTAACGCTAAAAAATTGAAAAAACAATATCAATAAGATTTTTTTTTGCATTTTTTTTCAACCATTTTTGCAAACGCGATTGTCTTTTCGGACGGTCGCGATTTCTGATGAACGAGAAAGAGAGACATATAGATATTTGGAATCATTTCCTGAAGATAGTGAAGGAGATCGTGGAACCCCAAAAGTTCACGACCTGGTTCCTTCCTGTGGTTCCTGTATCTATTATCGATTCCACTCTCACGGTAGAGGTCCCCTCGGACTTTTTCCGCGAGTATCTGGAGGCTACTTATCTCGACGTAATCAAGAAGACCCTCAAGAGGGTTATAGGCGCAGATGCAAAGCTGGTCTACCTCGTCCGGACAGTCAGCTCACAGCCGGCCATCGCCGTGCCTGAGTCTGCCGGCTCCGTTCCACAGAACAGGGAAGTCAGTTTCAATCTGAGGCCTTCCGGTTCTCCCAATCCTTTCGTTTATCCCGGACTTGCCAAAGTCAAGATAGATCCCAAGCTGAACCCCGTTTACTGCTTTACCAACTTTATTGTAGGCGAGTGCAACAAGATGGGCTTCACGGCCGGAACGGCTATTTCTTCGGCTCCCGGAAAAACGTCTTTCAATCCGTTGTTCATTTTCGGCGGTCCCGGTCTCGGCAAGACCCACCTTGCGCAAGCGATTGGAATTGCCATTCACGACAAGTTCCCCGAGCAGGTGGTCCTGTATATCAACGGGCATGAGTTCAAGACCCAGTATATGGATGCTGTAAATGTGCGTAACAAGCTCACGGATTTCCTTGGATTCTACAAAAAGATAGACGTTCTCATCGTGGATGATATTCAGGACCTTCAGGGCCCTGGCACGCAAAACGCGTTCTTCAACATTTTCAATTACCTGCACCAGATGGGCAAGCAGCTTATATTCACCTCGGACCGCGCTCCTGTGGAGCTTCAGAATTTCGAGGACAGGCTGCTCTCGAGGTTCAAGTGGGGGTTGTCTGTGGAATTGCTTCACCCTGACTACTGTACCCGTCTGAAGATGTTGCAGTCCCTTTGCCGCAGGGAAGGTGTGACCATAGGAGAAGACGTGCTGGAGTATCTTGCATCGCACATCAAAACCAATTTCCGCGAGCTGGAAGGCGCTTTCCTTTCAGTTATGGCATACGCAACAGCTATGCATGCGGAGAATTCGGTCGAACTCGCGGCCCGGGTTACGGAGAAAATTGTTTCCACGCCTGTTAAGGAGATATCCATCTCTTCTGTGCAGTCTGCGGTATGCGAATACTTCGGCATCAGCGCGGAAGACCTGGTTTCCAAGTCCCGCCGCCGCCAGATTGTGCAGGCCCGCCAGATTTCCATGTACCTGTGCCGCAATCTCATCAGCAACTGCTCCCTTTCCACTATCGGAGCGGAGACCGGCGGCAAGGACCACGCAACTGTACTTCATTCCTGCAACATGGTCTCCGACCTCATGACTACCGACAGGGTGTTCAAGAAGTACGTTACCGACCTGGAGGCACAGCTGGTCCCTTCGGAAGCATAAACTAAAACCACATATATGCAAAGCTCACGAGTTCTTGATATTTTCAAGGAGATAACTACCATCCCCCGTGAATCCGGACACGAAGGCCCCATGACCGACTGGCTCTGCAGGCGTGCTGAAGGGCTCGGGCTTGAATACAAGCGCGACTCCACTGGCAACGTGCTGATAATCAGGCCTGCCGCACCCGGTAAGGAGGCGGTGCCTACACTTGTCCTGCAGGCACATCAGGATATGGTGTGCGAGAAGAACGCCGGAGTGAAGCACGACTTCCGCAAGGATCCCATTAAATATGTAATAGAGGACGGCTGGATGATAGCCAGGGACACTACCCTGGGCGCCGACGACGGTATAGGAATTGCCGCCTGCATGGCACTGCTCGAGGACGATGCCCCCACCGGCCGTATAGAGTGCCTGTTCACCATTTCGGAAGAGACGGGCATGGACGGAGCTGAGGCTATGGAAGCGGGATTCTTCAGCGGCAAGACCCTTATCAACCTGGACTCTGAAGACGAGGGGCAGCTTTTCATAGGATGCGCCGGCGGCCTGAATACCAACGTGAAGTTCCGTTTCACCAGAAAGGAAAGCAAGTTGACTTACGTGCGCTGCAGTATCAGCGGCGGAATCGGCGGTCACAGCGGGGACGACATCAACAAGGGGCGTGCGAACACGGTCCAGCTGATGGCCCGTTTCCTCTACAGCCAGCTCCCGGAAGGCTTGCTGCTGGTGAGCTTCGACGGCGGAGGCAAGCCCAATGCCATCGCGCGCGAGTGTGAAGCCGTAGTTGCCGTTCCGGATGCGGTCGCATGCATATCCGCCTTCCGTGCTTTTGGAGCTGACCTGGCGGAGGAGTTCCATCGTACGGACCCCGGTCTGGTCTGCAAGGCCGAGCGTGCTTCCTTGCCGCTCATGCCTGTGGCCCCTTCTGCGTCACGCCGCATTATCTCCGCCCTTTTCGCATGCCCGCATGGAGTCGAAGCCATGAGCCAGGACATACCGGATCTGGTGCAGACCTCCACCAATCTGGCGAGCGCGCATATGCTTAAGGGAAAGAATGTGCTGGAGATTGTTACCAGCCAGCGCAGCTCTGCGACCAGCGAGCGCAGGGCAATGGCGGCGAAGGTCCGTGCCAACTTTGAACAGGCGGGGGCCGTAGTGCGCCACATGTACGAGTATCCTGGCTGGAACCCCGACGTGAACTCCCATATCCTTGCCAGGACGGCAGATGCATACCGTCGTCTTTTCAACCAGGAACCGGAGATCAAGGCTATACACGCCGGACTGGAGTGCGGCCTGTTCCTCCAGAAGTTCCCCGGCCTTGACATGATTTCCTTTGGCCCGACCCTTCGCGGCGTGCATGCTCCAGGCGAGAAGCTGGACCTTGCCACCATGGATAAGTTCGTTGCGTTGCTGGATTATGTAGTACGTAATTTTGAATAAGAGATTATGCTGGTTGCACCTTCCTTGCTTGCCGCAGACTTTCTCCATCTGGAGGAAGATGTAAGAAAGCTCAATGCCGGAGCCGACTGGATTCACCTGGATGTGATGGACGGAACTTTCGTTCCTAATATCTCATTCGGCTTCAGCGTGTTGGATGCCGTGTCCTCAGTTGCTGCCAAACCTATGGACGCCCATCTTATGGTGGTGCATCCGGAACGATGGTTCAAGCGTCTGGCAGAGGATAAGATGTCCAGTGTAAGCTTCCATCTCGAGGCAGCCGGACGGCGCACTGCCGCCAACATTGCGGAAATACAGTCCCTGGGAATGAAGGCCGGAGTGGTAATAAATCCGGATGTTCCTGTAAAGCGCCTTTTCACCTATATAGGAAAGGCTGATTTCTTCCTGATTATGAGTGTGTTTGCCGGTTTCGGCGGGCAGAAATTCATATATGAAAGCATAGACCGTGTAGCTGAACTGCGCAACGAGATTCAGAAGCGTGGCGCCAAGGCTCTTATTGAAGTTGACGGGGGAGTGTCTGCAGACAATGCAACCGCTCTTCGTGAGGCTGGCGCAGACGTTGTGGTCGCTGGCAGTTCGGTATTCCGGTCGCAGGACCCCCTGGCCGCTATGCAGGCCCTGCGGGAAGCCTGAAAACGTTCTTTCCAAATTCTTCTTGCAAACCTGATTCGCCGTCGCGGCTGCCTATCATGGCAAAGCGACGGCGGATTTTTTGTGCAAGAAGCTCCAGTTCCTTTTTGGGCTCGTAATCTTCTCCTGTCAACTGCTTCAAACTGACGGGATTAGGCAGGTCTTCCGGCCATTCGGACTGGTTAAGGTTAAAGCCTATGCCGATGATGCTCTTGCTTACCGAATCGCCGTCCAGGGTGTTTTCTATAAGAATTCCGCATATCTTTTTTTCAGCTACCCAAATGTCGTTGGGCCATTTAATGCGGGCTTTTACCCCTTTGCTTTCAAGATAGTCAAGCAGGCCGAGAGTGGTGGCGCAGGTAATCAGTATTATGTTGGATGCAGGCAATGCCTGAGGTTTGAACAGCATGCTGAACAACAGATTCTGCCCCCTCAGCGAATGCCATGTATGGGTGCCCTGCCCGCGGCCGGCAGTCTGTTCTACGGCGGCTACTACTGACAAATTGTCGCAGTTACCGGATGCCTCACGGAGGTATCTGTTAGTGGAATCTGTTATGTCTAACCATATTATGTCAGCAGGGCTTTGGCTTGGTGTCATTTTTGTTGTATATTTGCGTGCAAAATTATCATTAAGATGGCTCAAAAACAAGGTAAAAATAAAAAAAATCCCAAGATAAAAGTCGTGCGTATTAATCTGAGCTGGCTGCTTTATGCCATCCTTATCATCAGCATCGGTTGGATGTTGTTCAGCAACCGTGGCGCTCAGGCCGAGAAGGTCGAGTGGGCTCAGGTGGAGCAGATGATAAAGGACGGCGACGTGAAGGAGGTGAAGTATGTTCGGAACGATTACAAGGGCACGGTGTCACTCCGCCCCGAATCGGTGCAGAAGTATTCATCTCTTTATCCCGGTGGCGTGCCTCCGAAGAGCTCTCCGCACTTTTTCTTCCTTACTTCCACCAAATTCGATCCTGAAATTACCTTTTCTACCCTGAACGAGGCTCTTCCCGAGCAGTCGAGGGTTAAGCTTGTAATAGAAAATGACGCCAAACTGTGGTCCGGGCTTCTGGAGTGGGTTTTCCCAATGCTCCTGATAGTCGCTTTCTGGATATTTATGATGCGGGGAATGACCCGCAACATGGGAGGCGGTCCCGGTGCAGGCGGCATGAATCCTTTCAACGTCGGCAAGGCGAGCGGAAAGCTTACAGACAAGACCAAGGTGAAGGTGACTTTCAAGGATGTGGCCGGGCTGTACGGCGCCAAGGAAGAGGTTATGGAGATTGTGGATTTTCTCAAAAACCCCAAGAAATACACCTCCCTGGGCGGCAAAATCCCCAAGGGCGCCCTTCTGGTAGGCCCTCCGGGAACCGGTAAGACTTTGTTGGCTAAAGCAGTGGCCGGCGAGGCCAACGTGCCCTTCTTCAGCATCAGCGGCTCCGACTTCGTGGAGATGTTCGTGGGCGTGGGCGCCTCCCGCGTGCGCGACCTCTTCGCCCAGGCGAAGGAGAAGGCTCCGTGCATCGTCTTCATAGACGAAATCGATGCCGTCGGCCGCGCCAGAGGCAAGAACGCCGGCTTCTCCGGTAACGACGAGAGGGAGAATACCCTCAACCAGCTGCTCACGGAGATGGACGGCTTCGGTACCAACAGCGGCGTTATCGTGCTGGCAGCGACCAACCGCGCCGACATCCTGGACAAGGCTCTAATGCGTGCCGGCCGTTTCGACCGCCAGATCAACGTAACACTGCCCGACCTGAACGAACGAAAGGAGATTTTCGAGGTGCATCTGAAGGGCCTTAAGCTGGCCGACAGCTTCGACCTGGAAGGCATAGCCAAACATACACCGGGCTTCTCCGGTGCCGATATCGCCAACGTCTGCAACGAGGCTGCCCTTACTGCTGCCCGAAAGAACAAGCAGATTATCGACAATCAGGATTTCATGGATGCAGTTGACCGTGTAGTTGGTGGTATCGAGCGGAAGAAGACCATCATGTCTCCGGAAGAAAAGAGGCTTACGGCATATCATGAAGCAGGCCACGCTGTTGCCGGCTGGCTGCTGCCCGGATGCGATCCGGTGCTCAAGGTGTCCATTATCCCTCGCGGACAGGCTCTCGGTATAACCTGGATGCTGCCGGACGAAAAGGTTACACGTTCCAAATCCGAGATACTGGAAGATATGTGCAGCCTTGTCGCCGGTCGCGTTGCAGAGGAGATAGTGAACAACGGTGTCCCTTGTACCGGTGCACTCAGCGATTTCGAACGTATGACAAAGATGGCTTATGCAATGGTTACGTACTACGGTATGAGCGACAAGGTGGGCAACATATCGTTCTATGATGCCCAGGGCAGCTTTGAGTTTACCAAACCCTACAGCGAGAAGACGGCCGAGCTGATTGACTCCGAGGTCAAGGCTATAGTCGATGACGTTACCGCCAGGACCCGTAAGTTGCTTCTAGACAATTGGGGCGGCCTCGAAAGGCTCGCCGAGATGCTCATAGAGAAAGAGGTAATCATGGCCGATGACATTGAGGCTATTTTCGGTCCGAAGGCCGGAAAACATGGCGAAGAACGTTTGAAGAAAGATGCATAATTTAGTTGTACGCACAATTTCCGGCATCGTATTCCTGGCGGTGATGGTCTTCGGCCTCATCTGGGACAGGGGAATATTTGCCTGCTTGTTTGTGACTATATTGGTCATAGCTCTTCATGAGTTTTACAATATGCCACTGAAGAAGCGCTTCCGTATGCAGCAGATTCTGGGTATGATTGCCGGAGGAGGTGCTTTCCTGCTTGTCGCCTGGCATTGTTTCTATGGCCTGGATTTACGCTGGCTGGCTCTGGTCCTGATCCCGTTGCTGCTGATTCCTGTCAGTTGCCTTCTGCTGCCTTCACGCGAAGGCTTCGGGGACCTGGCGTACATTTATGCCGGACTTGTCTATATAGCCTTGCCCATCAGTCTTTCCCCGTTTATCATGATGGATGGGGAGGTGTTCGACGGGTGGCTCATGCTTTCCATGTTCATCCTCATATGGTGCTGTGACGTAGGAGCGTATTGCATAGGTACGGCTTTCGGCCAGAAACCCAATTCCCGTCGCCTTGCGCCATCCATTTCGCCTAAGAAGTCCTGGTGGGGTTTCTGGGGCGGTGTGGTTTTCAGCGTCGCCGCCGCCGTGGGACTGCATTATCTTACGTGGCTGCCGTTCTCTCTTATACACTGCATAGCCCTCGGCTTAGTGGTCGGTGTGTTCTGTGTCTGCGGAGACCTTTTCGAATCAATGTGGAAACGGCACTTCGGTTACAAGGACTCCGGAAACTGCATCCCGGGACACGGGGGTATGCTGGACCGCTTTGACAGTTCTCTTGCCGCTATTCCTGCGGCATGTGTTTATCTGCTGATTTTCGGCCTGTTATGAGACTGGATAAGAATACCTACGGAACAGTGCTGATGGTGTACGCCATCAGTGCAGTTGTGATATTTCTTCTCTTCAGGTATGTGCACAATGCATGGATAGTCTGGCCTTTGGCGCTGGCCATCCTGTGGGTGTGTTGTTGGCAGACGGCCTTCCATATGGTTCCGCTCCGAAATAAGATCGGTTCTTCAACTATAGTGAGTGCAGTTGCAGACGGTAAGATTGTCCAGATAGAGAAAGCATTCGAGAAGGAGTTCCTGAAGAGGGAGTGCACTATCGTGTCTATTTATATGGACTTCTGGGATGTGCACGCCAATTTCTGGCCCGTTACAGGCACCGTTACCTATAGCATGTACCATCCCGGCGAGCACTTTCTGGCGTTCAAGCCCAAGGCGTCCGAGGAGAATGAGCACACATGTACCTGTATACGTACCGCCGAGGGCAAGGACGTATTCTTCAAGCAACTGGCCGGCGGCTTTGCTCGGCGTATAGTCTGCTATGCCAAGGATGGCCTGGAGGTAGTTGCTGGTGAGCAGTGCGGTATCATCAAGTTCGGCTCCCGCATTGATATCTACCTGCCAGTCGACTCCGAAATCAAAGTTCATTTAGGAGAGACGGTAAGAGCCTGTGAAACAATAATCGCCAAGCTGTAAGCCTGGCGATTATCGTTTTTATCAGCAGCTATTGGTGCGCTGGTCTTAGTAAATCCAATACAGTTTTCACGGGGTTGAAGGTCTCGATGGGGACTTCGACGAAGAGGGTGTTCCAGTCGGACATTGCGCCGTTCCATAGGCCGGGGAGCTCGAGGGCTTTGAGCGGGCGGCCTTCGTAACTCTTGCTGCTTATGAAGCCGGCCTCTTCGTCGACATGCTCCAGCAGGTTGAATTTCTCGCCTCTGTAGTCGCGGAGTATGCAAACCAGATCCACCGGGTTGAAGTGTGTGGCGCTCTTAAGGGCAGCCATGGCCTTGGGGTCGTCGGGGTTGATCTGCACGCTCTCCAGAATCTGCAGGGAAGTGCTCCCGTCGGCGGCACGTACGATGAACGGACCTCCGCCCGGCTCGCCTTCGTTCTTCACCATGCCGCACACGCGGATGGGACGGTTGAGCTTGGCGATCAGGGCTTCGGCACGGTCGCGGCAATCCCTTGCAGGCGGCATCTCGATGCAGAGTTCGTCGCGCAGGAAGGTCTCGACATCGTTGCAGAGCTCCTGGACCTCGGGAGTGGCGAACGGGTCGTCCTGGTAAACGTTGTTGCCGGGGATGAAAGCGAAATCGGCCAGGTTCTTGCGGAGCTCGGTCAACTGCTCGAAGGTGTACAGGTAGTCGAAGATTTTGTCGCGGAGCTCGAGGGCACGGCCCATCAGCACTTTCTTCCAACGGTAGGTCGTGGGTTGCATGCGCTCGACGCAGACATTGTCTATGTTCTTGATGGACACAAGTTCCTCGTCAACTTTGCCCAGGTTGTGGATAAGGGCGCCGTGGCCGGCAGGACGGAACAGGGGAGTACCGTCGGCTCTCAGGAAGGGCTTGTTGTCCGGAGTGGCGGCAACCGTATCGGTGGCCTTGTCCTGATAGGTGAATTCCACCTCGTAGCGCACGTCGTAGCGCTTTTCGTATTTCTCCTTGATTTCGGCGACGGCGGCTTCGAAGAGCTCCCTGTGTTCGGGGGAGATGGTCACAACCAGTTTCACGCCTCCGTCGGCATTGCGCATGTATGCCTGGCCTTCCACGAAGTGCTCGGCAATGGCGGTACGGACTTCTTCGGGGTAACGGTGAAACTTGAGTACACCCTTGGGCTTCTTACCGTAACCCAGTCCGTTGTCGTCCAGCAGCTTATGAGCGGTCTTGCCGGGGTCGAACGGTGCGGCTCCGAAGACTTCGGGATCGTAGAAAGCGAATCTTTCCAGTTCGGCGGCAAGCTTGCGCACGGCGTCATTTTCATTGTCGGCACCGGCGAAGATGTCCTTGAACATACGGGAAGCGGCTCCGGACGCGGGGACGAACTTGCAGCGTCCGGCCACGTCGGCACTGTCCGAGTAGGCCTCGGCGCGGTCTGCCTCTTCCGGGGTCAGTACTTCAATTCCACGCTCCGGGGTGGCCGGGGCAATGATGTCGAGCCAGGGAAAACCCTTTTTGAAACGCTCGAGTTCAGCATTAATCTTAGTGTTATCCATATATCAGTCTATAAAAAATTCTCTTCTGTAACGGTAATGTTCACGTAAAGATTCGAAACTGTCAGGGTCTGAGCGGAAAATGAAATCGTCCGTGAAGATGGGGTAGTTGTACTGGATGATAGATGCAATCTGTCCCTCTGACTTGCCCCTGAGGTCCAGTTTTACTGCGTCTCTCAGCTCCCCTTCCGGGTTGGGAAAAAAGTCGTAGAGGTCCCGGATTCCGAAGAAACGGGCCACCGAACGGACGGCCATAGACGTGCCCTGTAGCTTGCCTTGGTAGGAATAGCCGGCTATGTGTGGTGTGGCTATGTCGACGCTGTTCAACAGATTCCTGTTGATGTTGGGCTCATTCTTCCAGGTGTCCAGAATGACGGAACCGAGTTTCGATATTGCTTGAAGCAGGTCTTCTTCGACAACCACCTCTCCGCGTGACGAGTTGACGAAAATGGCCCCGAGCTTCATCTTGGAGAAGAAGCGTGCATCAGCCATGTCGCGGGTGGTCGGAAGCAGCGGGACGTGCATGGTCACAATGTCGGAGTTGCGGAGCAGAAAGTCCAGGTCGCAGAACTGGGCCGGGCCTTCCGCCTCCGCCCTGGGCGGGTCACACTGCAGTACTTTGAAACCGAGTATCTGAAGGGCGCGCGATACTCTGGAGCCCACGTTTCCCACGCCTATGATGCCGACCGTGCAACCCTCCAGGCGCATACGTTTGCGGGAGGCGCTCCCGTAGATGGCCGACAGAACGTAATTCATCACTCCGCCGGCGTTGCATCCGCTGGCGTTCTGCACGTGGATACCCCTTTGCTTGCAGTACTCCAGGTCTATATGGTCCGTTCCGATGGTCGCGGTGGCAATGAACTTTACGGGACTTCCTTCCAGCAGGGCGGCGTCACATTTGGTGCGCGTCCGGATTATCAGGGCGTCCGCATCCTTTATGTCTTCCGGGCAAATGGCTGCGCCTTCTTTGTACAGCACCTCTCCAAAGGGCTCCAGAACCCCTTGGATAAACGGTACGGCGCTGTCGACTACGATCTTCATTTCAGTATTATGTCTTCTACCCAGGATACGTTGCGGTCGTCCGTGGTGAAAAACTCATCCCGGGACAGAAAGGCGTTAAGTTTTTCTATCAGCAGTTCCTTGCGGCACTTAAGTTGCTCCCGTACGACAGACGAATTCAGGGTGATATAAAGCTTGCCGCTGCGGAAATACCGCTTGATGGTGAACGGGCCGGCTCCGGACGCTGCGTCCCATGCGGCGAAAATCCGCCTGGTGTTCAGGCCGGTGGTCAGGTGCGCCTCTTTGAGGTACTCCCTGATAGCCGTCGAGAGCGGCATGGCGTTCTTCCGTTTAATCCTGTAGGTCTCCATATAGTTTGGTGAAATGACCGGAGGATGCCTTGAAGTACGTCCTGTCCGTTGTGATATGGTCTATGAGCGCTTCCGTGCGCGTTTTGTCCGTGTCGGAAATGAAAATCTGCCCGAAGTCGTTGCCGGCTACCATCTGCAGGAGGTTGCCCACCCTTTCCATGTCCAGCTTGTCGAACAGGTCGTCCAGCAGTAGCATGGGAGGGAAACCCCAGTAGTTCTTCATAATCTCGTACTGGGCGAACTTGAGAGCGACCAGGAAAGACTTCTGCTGGCCCTGGGAGCCGCAGCGGCGGATGGGGAAATCTTCCATCGTGAAGATGAAATCGTCCCTCTGCACGCCGGCGGAAGTGAATCCGAGGGCTATGTCCCTCTGTCTGTGCTCCTTCATGATTTCATCGAGGCTTCCTTTGTCCAGGTCTGTGCGGTAGGAGATGGACACCTGCTCGCGGCCGCCCGAGATTGCCTGATAGTAGTTGCCGACAATGGGGTTCATAGTGGCGGCGAACTTGCGTCTTGCCTCAGCGATATTCTCGGCCAGAGGCGTCATCCGCAGCTCGAAAGTGCTCAGCAGTTCCTCGTCCGGGGAGCGATCCTTGAGAAGCTTGTTGCGTTGCGCTAGCAGTCGGTTATACTGTTGGATGTCAGAGAGATACTGCCTGTCGAGCTGGGAAATGAAAGCGTTCGCGAAGCGGCGTCTCTCTTCTCCGGATTCGCTTACGAGGTCCGTGTCGGCAGGGGAGACCATGACTATAGGCAGCACGCCTATATGCTCGGACACTCTGGCGTACGGTTTGTCGCCCCGCTTGATCTTTTTCTCCGCATTTTCGCTTACCTGGATGGAGAAGCGTACATCGTCTTCCGAGGGAAGGTCATACGTGCCGGAGAGCGCGAAGGAACGGCATCCGTGCCGGAAGTTGAACCTGTCTGAAGTCTGGATCGCGCTCTTTGTCATGGACAGGTAGTAGATTGCGTCCAGCAAGTTTGTTTTGCCCTCTCCGTTTCCTCCCCAGATGCAGTTGATGTTTGGGGAAAAAGCCAGCTCCTGCAGCTCTATGTTGCGGAAATCCTGGATTACTATTTTCTTCAAGACAGGCATAATGCAAAATTAGGATAATTTAATTGAAATTACTACCTTTGTCAGCTAATTTATTAAGAAAATCAAAAATATTAAGAATATGGCAAAGGATAAAGTAAATGAGAAAGAAGCTCTCCGCAAGGAGAACCTCGAGGAGACTGTCTCCAAGACCGATCAGTTCTATAACGAGCACAAGAAAACTATCTGGACTGCAGCTTGCGCCATTATCGTAGTCGCCTTGTGCATTTTCGCTTATGTGAAGCTGGTTTATCAGCCCAAGTGCGCCGAGGCTGCACAGCAGGCATTCCCTGCAGAGCAGAGCTTCGCCGCTGCTGAGTACGAGCTGGCACTTAACGGTGACGGCAATGTGCTGGGTCTGGCCGACGTTATCGACGAGTACGGTGCCAAGGCCGGTGCTGCCGTGTTCATGGAGGCCGGTGTCTGCGCTCTCCAGCTCGGACAGTACGAGGAGGCTCTTTCTTACCTCAAGAAGTACAATGGCAAGGAGCCTATCATGGCTGCCCGCGCTCTTGCATGCCAGGGTGACGCTTATATCGGACTCGAGAAGTACGAGGAGGCCGTAGCCGCTTACAACAAGGCCGCTGCCAAGGCTGACAACGTGTTTGCTGCCGCATATCTGCTCAAGGCCGGTATCGTTTACGAGCAGCTCGGCAACAAGGCCAAGGCTCTCGAATGCTACAAGACTATTAAAGACAAGTATCCTCAGTCTATCGAGGGTTACGATATCGATAAGTACATCACCCGCGCAGAAGCTGAGTAATTATGGGAAGAGCATTTGAATTCCGCAAGGAAAGGAAACTGAAGAGGTGGGGCCACATGGCTCGTACCTTTACCAAGCTCGGAAAAGAAATCACGATCGCCGTCAAGCAGGGCGGCCCGGATGTGACCGGCAACCCTCGTCTCCGTGCCCTTATGGCAGAAGCCCGTTCCGAGCAGATGCCTAAGGAGAATATCGAGCGTGCTATCAAGAAGGCTACCGAGAGCAAGCAGGGAGACTTCAAGGAGATTATCTACGAAGGCTTCGGTCCTTTCGGCATCGCATATCTGGTGGAGGCGGCCACCGACAACAACACCCGTACCGTTGCCAATGTCCGCAGCTACTTCAACAAGTGTGGCGGATCTCTCGGAACGAGCGGCAGCGTGTCCTTCATGTTCGACCGTAAGTGCACCTTCCGCGTGAAGGAGAAAGACGGTATCGACCTTGAGGAGCTCGAGCTTGAGCTTATCGACTATGGTGTGGAGGAGCTCTTCGAGCAGGTTGAGGTTGACAAGGACGACAACGAGACCAAGGTGATTGTTCTTTACGGCGATCCTACGTCTTACGGTTCTATCCAGAAGTACATCGAGGAGAACGGCTATGAGCTGATTTCCGGTGGCTTCGAGCAGATCCCTAACGTGGATCTGAAGGATGTTACCGCCGAGCAGCGCGCTACGCTCGACAAGCTTACCGGCCTTCTCGAGGATGACGAGGATATTACCAACGTCTATACGACTATGAAGCCGGAGGAGTAGATCCTTCGTTGCTTTACTCCTCAGGATGACATTTCTGTCATTCTGAGCGAAGCGAAGAATCTAAAGAATTTGGCGGTGCGCTTTCGAGCGTGCCGCTTTTTCGTTTGCGGCTATTTGCGGGAGGTCTTCCGGGGTGACCATGGTGTCCAGGAAGCGCTCCCAGATGTACTGCACGGCAGCGGCAGACGGGTGGACGAGGTCATCGGCGTAGAAGCGGTAGTCGCGTAGTTCGTCCATCATTATCTCGTATGCCGGGAAATACTCCGCTGCAGCGGCGCTTCCCGGCAGCCAGCCTCCGGAAACGTCCTTCGGACCCCACCGCTTCGCTTCGCTTGCGGTCCCCCCTCTTACACAGCCGAGGGTGGCACGGTTTCCGGAGGCCGCTGCCGAGTCCGCTATTGCGGCGGTGGCGAGGAGCAGGGAGGATTTGCTGATGGCGTTGGAGCGGGCTCCGTCACCGAAGTGACGGATGGGGGAGACGGTGAGAAGAAAATGCTTCTCCGGATGGGCGGTGACGATGGCTTGCAGCGTTTCGCTTATCTCGCTGACGCTCAGCATCTCGCGGGTGAATTCGGATGCGGGCCGCTTGAGGCAGTTGGAGACCGTACGCCCGTCGTGCTGCCACACGAAAGCTGTGCCGAGGGTGAGTATGACGCGGTTTGCATCTGCCCAGAATTGCCGGGCCTCCCGGAGCTCTTCGTTGGCGTTGTCCAGGAACTCTTCAGCCGTGGGTCGGGCGAAACTGGTATGATGCTCGAAGGAGCAGATACGTCCCGCTCCGGCTCCCATCTCCACGCAGTCGTCCGGTCCGAAAGGCTCTCCGCTGTCCAGCCGACGTACGGCGTTCAGTATGGATTCCGGATTGTACAGTGTGCCGAAGGGGTTTGTGCAGGTGCTAAAACCGGCGGCCGTGA
>CAMZEC010000034.1 GCA_947305645.1 uncultured Bacteroidales bacterium
AAAGAGCACCGTAATCCCATATTGGAATCACGGTGCAAATCTAAAAGATGCTTACGTAGCATGCAACTAAGCGAAAGTAGCAGCAACTTACCGTAACTTCGGAAAAGTTGCTGCTACTTGCATATAATTTCGTGTCACTTACACGTACTTCGTCGGAGGCTTACTTACTTGGGTGTAAAAAAATAAAAAACCGAGGCCAATAGAAAAAGACCCCGGTTTTAAAAATAATAAAATAATGTTTAGCTAATTCTTTTTAAACAAATATGGTCTTGGATATGAAGCATAGTTAGATGTTGAATATGCTTTCCATCCAGAGGAGCCGTTCCATCCGATAAAGCGCGTATTTGTAGCTTTATTCAATATGGTTGCGAGGCCAGTCTCCCCATCGATATCTATTGACCACTTCTCGTTATCAGTAGTTACTGTATTACTTAAAGCTACGCTCGAGCTTGAAGTATACTTCAAATACTTGGGGCCAAACTTAAGAGTATAGTAACCTGAGTCATCACCTGTTAGAGCGGTGATTGTCACTGCATAACCATCTATAGTGCCATTACCTGTGATGGTTGTGCCGCTTGAAATCTCTATGGCGGAAGATTGAAGTGTATTACTTGAAACTGCTCCTGTCGCTACCTTTCCCGCATCAGTATTTACAAGTAGGTACTGAGCACCTGCTGTGAGGGTGGTAACCTTCGTGTATGAGCTTGCAACTGCAGATGAAGCCTTTTTAATGGTAATGGTTTTCTTCTGAGTGTCACTTGAATTGCCATTACGATAAACGACAATTGTACCAAGTGTCTGTTCTTCGGCCGCGGCTTCAGTGCTCGAGGTTACAGTTATTGTTTGCGCTGAGGCGTTACCTGAACCTGAAGCAGAACTTGAAATTGAAAGGTTTTTACCGTCAGCGACATTAGCTGTAGCCTCCCAACTGAAGGTAGGAGTAGTGATGGTAAATGAAGCGGTAGTTGCATCTTTAGGAATAGTTACTGTAGATGCCGATGCACTAAAGGTCTCTCCAAGTTGAGAAACGGTAACCACCTTGTTTATACCTTCGGCAGATGAAGACAAAGTGATAGAACCGTTTCTTGCAGATGTGCCATAGTTAGGATTAACTGTGTATGTAACAGTACCAGCGGGAGAAACTGTCGCAGATGCGGCGACGACAGTTCCATCTCCAGCAGCCGTAACGTCATCATCTCCAGAGAAATTATTAATGGTGTATGTTAATGTCCTTCCGGCTTCACCGATTGCAGCAATATCACTTACATTCGAGGCAGCAATATATGGATCAGCCATAACTGTTCCAGTACCATAGATTTTGAGATTATCTATGGTTAATTGAGTATTACCAGAAGCCGGAGCGGAACCGCTAACGACAAGTTTAATTCGAGCCCTGCTATAGTCGCCAGGCATAGTAATCTTATACTTGGTCGTCGCGGTTGAAATTTCGAAGGCGTCACAAATTATCGTCCACCCCTCGCCTTTGTTAGTAGAATAATAAGGAGTCAGAGACAATGTAGTTGAAGTGTTATTAACACCAGCGTCAAAAGTGAAATACGTAATATGAGAGCAATCAAATCGCTGATCAAGAGTGCCAAGGCCACCACCGGAATTGTAGACACGGAACTGTGCCGAATTACTACCCGCCCAGTTTCCATAGGTTAAACCCCAGGAAGTTTGTCCGCCTGGATCAGTCGCGACATGGGCTTCTGCATTCTTATAATCAGACCCATCCACAGCGTAGTTAAAGGCAGTCTCATAAATAATAGGGTCAGCATCAAAGGAATAATTGACTGTCTTAATCTTTCCAGCATGGAAGGTAGCGCCGGATGCTCCTAATGTGAGGGTCTTTTCCTCTCCATTGACAGCTATTTTAAGTTTCTGTCCACTGGTTGCAGTGAAGGGTTTGATAGCGATATAGAAATCTGCTGTCCCGTTTTTGGCAATCGGAGTACCGCTGTCGACGGTCAGATTTGCTGTGTTGGCAACATTTCCCGCTCCAGCTACGGTAAAACTAGGTGATGCCCCGGAGAAGTCAATGTAAAAGCGCCCTGTTATTGGCTGCGGGGCAGTAAAGGATACATTGTTGACAGTGAGGGCTGCAGTGTTCGAATTAGTAACGTGAACCTTCACAATAGCCAGAGCTTGATTCAAAGTAATGAACGGCTTTGTATCGGCCGCAACATTGGTAGCTTTTCCGTACAGAGGGAAATAGTCTCCTGCGAGATGTGCCTTGCTGCCATAACCATCCTGAACCTGAGGAGTATCTTTATTCGCGCTACCAATATAATGGAAACCGGTAGTATTTGCTGGACTGCTTACATAGCTGCTATAGGGATAAAGAACAAACCAGTCGTAATGTTTCTCGCCATCAAGCGCGCCATCAGAGAGAGCTCCGGTAAACTTGTTAGATGCAAGATTCTCTGAGGTAATAGTGAATTGATCGTTACTGCTATAGGTATACGGTTCTCCACCGTTAACAGCGTGGAAAACATTCAGGCTATTGCCAGCTACCCAACTGATGGTAGCGCCATCGGTGGTAGAAGTCTTGGTTTCAATAGGAGAAACGGAGATTTCGAAGGGAACGGCTTCCGTTGTTGTTTCGTTCACGTTCTGAACTTCAACTTCAACTTTTGCGCAGTTGGTTGTGAGGGTCAATGCTGCACCGAACATTAAACCCATTGTGATGAAATTCTTTTTCATGAGTAAATGAGTTAAATGTTAATTAAAGACCTACAAAACCATCGAGGGGATCGCCATCGTCTTCCCCGAAACCATTAATGCCAAAGTTTCCACTCTGGCAAATCACGCCTTCAATACGTACATTGAAGACTTTTACCTCGGGTGAGGTGTAAAATTCTTTTTCTGTCATAGAGAATATGTTTATGTTATTAATTATTAACCTTTTCGCTTGCCAGGCGCAACCGCCCTTATCTTGTACATTTGGGCGGTTGCTCCAAAGTTTCAAAGATACACGATTCACTTTAGATTACAACCCTATTTTATAAACAATTGTTAATAAGTTATACACATCTTATTAACAACGGCCTTCCGCCGAGTGGGCATTAATCGAACACCACAACCACAAAACAGTTGTATCGGATGGGGGAACCTTCGGAAATGGCAGGCTTCCATCGAGGAGAGCTCCGGACCACGCGCTCGGCTTCATCGTTCAGGGCCTGGGAGGCACCTTTTTCGACCTGCACCTCCTGGACCTTGCCGTTGCGGCCTACCACAAAGCGAACCTTCACCGACCCGGTGGCGCCGTCTGCGGGCTTCTTCAGGTGTGCCTGGACCCAGTTGCGGAATTCCGCCAGGCCTTCCATACCTTCCTTGCCCTTGAACGACGGTTTCCGGTCCAGGCGGTCGTAGAAGCTCTTGTTGTGGTCGGGACCGTCGGCTCTGGCGAGCAGGCGCCCGTCCTTCATCTCCTTAGTGGTCCCGTTATAGATAGTGAAACGGCCCTGCACGGTAAGGGTGTCGCCACGCACTATCTCCAGTTGCGAGAAGCTCTTGCCGGGATCTGACGGGTCTATGAGGCCGTACACATATACTGAGCCCGTATTGTCGTTCAGATAGAAGCTGCCGCGCGAAGAGTACTTGACATTGGAGGCCACGCCCTTAAGCACGTAACTCGTGGTGTCGTTCACCGAGAGCTTGAGAAACTCCTTCGCAGTTATCTGCTTAGGCTGGGCCAAGGCCAGGGGCCCGGCGAGAAGAATACAAAGAATGAGCAGAAACTTTTTCATATAGATTCCTATCCTACAATCAACTTCCCCACCTTGGGGATACGCTGCACCAGGACGCAGAAAACGGCGGAGCAAACGAAGGAGATTACTGCGATACAAAGAATCTCCACGGGGGTGGTCCAGACGCCGAGACGACCGTCGGCCCCGAGGCCGAGCCAGCCGCGCACCCAGCCGGAGACGCTGCCCAGGATAAGCAGGTGGCAGAGATACATGCCGTAGCTGGCCTTGGAGACGGGCACGAGAACCTTGTCGGTAAAGCTCCCGCCCCTCTCTATCTTCTTGAATATCAGCGCCCAGGCTATGGTCATCAGGGCCACCCCGAAGGTGTCGTTCAGCCAGGGGGCCTCCCAGATGGCCGCAAGGCCTACCGGACCTTCGACCGGGAAGACGCCGTGCGAGTCGGCCCATACGCCGGAGAGGAAACCGCCGGCACAGATGGACACGCCCACCAGGAAAGCGGGGACGGCGATTGCCAGCGTACGCCCCCAGGAGAGCCGTCCGACGAACTTACGGAAGTAGAGCCCCAGCAGCAGGTAGCCCACGAAGCCGCTCAGGTAATAGAAAACGCCGTACGCGTTCCAGCTGGCCTCGCCCCAGAGGGGGAACTTGGCCGCGTTGGGTATGCCGGAGGGCCCGTAGATGACGGGGGCGGCACCTCCGACCAGTAGGCGTATCAACGGTATCACGGTGGTAAACAGCCAGATGCCCAGATAGATCTGCAGTTCCTTCTTGCCGACCTTCTCCGCCCAGGGCGACAAGAGCGGCATTATAAGGTACAGGCCCACAAGCATGTACACGAACCACATGTGACCGGCGGCATAATTGAAGTTGAGCAGCAGGTCCATGAAGTTCTGCACCGGGTCGCCCCAGACGAGGGCATACACCACAGACCAGAGCACGAACGGCGGCAGAATGCGCAGCGCCCTTTTCTTGAAGAACTCCCCGGTAGTGTAATGCAGCGGGAACTGCAGGTACGACGACGCAAACACGAAAAGGGCCACGCAGGCGCGCGGAATGGAGTTCAGGATCGCCACCCAGAAGGCGTCGGCACGGGTAAGTATGAGAGAGCCCTCCCCTCCCAGATAAAACGGTTCGCAGCTGTGCGTGAACAGCACCAGGAAGCAGGCGGTAACCCGCATCCAGTCCAGCCATATTTCCCTTTTTCTTTCAATCGTTTGCATGGGTGCTAATTTACTAATATTTTCAAAAAATATAATTACCTTAGCACTTGGTCATGATTCGCAAGAGCCTCCAAGAGTACATCGAGCACGATGTGATTCCGCGTTATGCCGCCTTCGACAAGGCGCACAGGGAAGACCATGCGCGTACCGTAATTGAGCGCGCCATGGCCATGGGAAAGGCATACAGCATAGACGAAGAGATGCTTTACACGGCAGCGGCGTGCCACGACCTCGGCCTCTCCGTGGACCGCAAGACGCATCATCTGGAAAGCGGAAGGGTCATACGGGAAGACGCCCGCCTGCCGGAGTGGTTCAGCGCGGAGCAGATAGAGGCCATCGCCCAGGCGGCGGAAGACCACCGGGCGTCGGCCACCACTCCCCCGCGAAGCATCTACGGATGCCTGGTGGCAGAGGCGGACAGGCAGATCGAGCCGGTCACCATCATCCGCCGCACCGTGCAGTTCGGCTTCGCCCACTATCCGGAGCTGGACAAGGAGGCCCACTGGCAGCGCACGCTGGAGCACCTTCACGAGAAGTACGCCGAGGGCGGCTACCTGCACCTGCTCATCCCCGGCTCGCCCAACGAGGCGCCGCTTGCCGAGCTGCGTGCCATAATTCGCGACACGGAGCGGCTCAGGAGCATCTTCGAGGGCATCTACCGGGACGAGCTGCGCAGAATCAGGCCCGCCGCCGCGGAAGACCTGCCGCAGATTATGAAGGTGCTGGAGGAGGCAAAAGGGATCATGCGGGCGTCCGGCAACCTCGACCAATGGAAAGACGGATATCCGTCGACCGAGGTCATTCTGGCCGACATCTCCAGAGACGCTGGCTTCGTGGTCCTGGACGACGGAGTGATAGTAGCATACTTCGCCTTCCTGCCGTCTCCCGAGCCCACGTACGCCCACATCGAAGGGGGCGGCTGGCTGGACGACACCCTCCCCTACCACGTCATCCACCGCATCGGCAGCACGCCCGGATCGCACGGCATCTTCAAGTCCATCATGGACTGGTGCGCCGCGCGCGACGGCAACTTCCGGATCGACACCCACCGCGACAACCTCATCATGCAGCACTGCATACTCGGCTACGGCTTCCGCTACTGCGGCATCATATACCTGGCCAACGGAGACGAGCGCCTGGCATACCAAAGATGCAGCAGGGCGTAAACATTCTTTGTTTTTCTATAGAATAGAAGTATATTTGTAACTCTACAACAATAACGAGATATGAAGTACGTTTGCACAGTTTGCGGATACGTCCACGATGAGGACGCCGAAGGAGTAAAGTTCGAGCAGCTTCCCGACGACTATGTCTGCCCCGTCTGCGGAGTAGGCAAGGATATGTTCGAGCCCGAGCAGTAGTTTAGGCTAAATATGAACGAACTTGAAGAAGCACGGCTGGGCATCGCCTCAGTCGATAAAGATATTGCTGCCCTTTTCGAAGAGCGGATGCGCCTTGTCAGCAAGGTTCTCGACTACAAGAAAGGCAACGGACTCCCCATCCTGGACGCCAGGCAGGAGGAGCGCGTGATTGCTAATAACATCGGCAACATCGAGGATCCGGCAATCCAGGAGTATTATGTTCTTTTCCTGAAGGACATGATGAAGATCTCCAAGGCTTTCCAGGGCCGGCTGATGCACGGTATGCGTATAGCGTACTGCGGCGTGCCGGGGGCGTTCGCCCATATAGCCGCCGGCAAGGCCTT
Organism: uncultured Bacteroidales bacterium; assembly: GCA_947305645.1. Taxonomy (GTDB): domain Bacteria; phylum Bacteroidota; class Bacteroidia; order Bacteroidales; family UBA932; genus Cryptobacteroides. The sequence continues at coordinate 6,636 of CAMZEC010000034.1, forward strand.
CCCGGAAGCGAGCACCGTGCCCTACCCCGACTTCGGCAGTGCCTACCAGGCCTGCGAGCAGGGGAATGCCGACATCGCTGTGCTGCCTGTAGAGAACAGTTTCGCCGGCGACGTGGGCGGTGTGATGGACCTTTGCTTCGGCGGCAGCCTGTACATCAACCTGATGCTCGAGCTGGATGTCTCCCAGAACCTGCTGGGAGTTCACGGGGCAAGCAGCAGCGATATTAAAACCGTAGTGAGCCACCCGCAGGCCCTGGCCCAGTGTGCCAAGTTCATCACCGACCGCGGCCTTGAGGCCCGGGAGTTCGGGAACACCGCGCTGGCTGCCCGTTACGTAGCAGAAACCGGCGACAAGAGCATCGGGGCCATTGCATCGCGAGAGACGGCCAGCCTGTACGGGCTTGAGATCCTCGAGCCGAATATCAACTCCCAGGTTGCAAACACGACCCGTTTCGCCGTCTTCTCCCGTGCCAAGAACAAGGCTTCTATTCCCGGAGCAAGCGGAGACCATTTTATCCTTGTATTCACCGTGCGCAACGAGGCCGGCGCCCTTGCCAAAATCCTGAATATCATCGGCTCGCACGGCTTCAACATGAGCAGCCTGCATAGCCGTCCCGTGGCCGGTCCGCTTTGGAACCACTATTTCTTTGCAGAGCTGGAGGGCAGCGTAGACAGCGAAAACGGCCAGGACCTCCTGCGTCAGCTTCAAACAGTATGCGACCGTCTGAAGATGGTCGGGTCGTACAACAGTCTGGCTTTGTAAGATGACTCTGCGCTACAGCAACGAAGCAATATCGTATGCCATTACGATAGCTCCCGGGGCGCTCGCCCAGGCGGGAGAGTTGTTTGCGTTGCGGCGCAAAGTGCTGGTAGTCACCGGAGAAGGCGTGCCGCTCCAGTATGCCGAGACTGTTCTTCCCCAGTGCAGCGAGGGCTTCCTTCTGGTTATTCCTGAGGGCGAATCCAACAAGACGCTGGCTTCGGTGGAACTCATTCTGAGTACTCTTTTCGAGCACAGCTTCACCCGTGGCGACGCTTTGGTTGCCGTAGGCGGAGGAGTCGTTGGCGATACCGTCGGCTTTGCGGCCGCATGCTACATGCGGGGCATAGACTGGTATAACGTGCCCACTACCCTGCTGTCGCAAGTTGATTCGTCCGTTGGAGGCAAAACCGGCGTCAACCTCAATGGTGTCAAGAACATTGTAGGCGCCTTTCATCATCCCTCCGGCGTGCTTATCGACACCCGTACCCTCGACACCCTGAGCCCGCGGCTCTTCTCAGAGGGCCTTGCCGAGGTCATCAAGATGGCCGCCACAAGCGACGCCGCCCTATTCCAAACTCTTGAGAGCACCACCAACGTCCGCTCAATCCTTCCTGACGTCATAGCTTCCGCCCTCCGCATCAAAATCTCCGTCGTCGAATCCGACCCCACCGAGCACGGCCTCCGTGCAGTCCTGAACTTTGGCCACACGATTGGCCATGCCATCGAAGCTGCGGCTGCCGCCTGCGGGACCACTGCCCCCGGAGATCTTCGCCCGCAAAGCGGGCTCATCCCTCCCACTTCGCTACGCTCGTGGGCCCCTCCCTCTAACGTGTCCGAGGGTGGACACGGATCCCGGGAGCAGTTGGTCCCCTCCGGCTGCGCCGCTGCAAGCGAAACGGATGCTGGGGTGGTCTCCGGAGACCGTGGCCGCCCATGGCCACGTGAATGGGAGGGACCCGCGCCGTCAGGCGTGGGGGGGATGAGCGAAGCGAAGTCTTACGGAGACAACCCCAGCGAAGTGAAGCAAGCAGCGGCATTCTACCACGGGGAGGCAGTAGCTGTTGGGATGCTGTATATGGCGTCCGGAGAGGCGAGGGAGAGGATTGAGAAGGTGCTGAAGAAGTACGGACTGCCGACGGAAGATGGGTTCGGAGTGGAGGAATTGATGAAATTTGCGGCACATGACAAAAAGAAACGAGGCGGGAAAGTCAAGCTGGTGAAGGTAGATCAGATTGGCAGTTTCAGGTTCGAAGAAGCGGGCCCGGAAGAGCTCAGAAGCATAATACAAGCACGCAAGATATGAAAAACAGCATAGGCACAAGCGTCATACTCACCCTCGCCGGCGAATCCCACGGCGAAGCCATAGTCGCCATCCTCGACGGCATAGCCCCCGGCATCCCGGTAAACGAAGCCTTCATCGCCCGGCAACTCGCAAAACGCCGCCCGCAAGGTCCCACCGACACCGCCCGCCGCGAGCCCGACGAGTTCCGCATCGTCAGCGGAGTCTTCAACGGCTGCACCACCGGCGCCCCGCTCACCGTCGTAATCCCCAACGTCAACGTACGCAGTGCCGACTACGAAGCAACGCATACGCTTGCACGCCCATCTCACGCCGATTATACCGCACACGTCAAGTACGGCGGCTTCGAAGACTGGCGCGGCGGCGGGCACTTCAGCGGACGCATCACCGCCGGCATAGTTGCAGCCGGAGCAATAGCAATTGACGCCCTGAGCCGCAAAGGCATCAAGGTAGGCACACATATCCTGGAGTGCGCCGGAGTCGCCGACACACCGTTCCAGGGAGCCGATCCCGAAGCCCTCGGCGCGCAGCTGGACAGCATATCGGAGCTCGACTTTCCCGTCCTGGGCAACGTACGCGAAGCCATGGAAGCCCGCATCCTGGAAGCCAAATCCGACGGAGACTCGGTAGGAGGCATCATACAGACAGCAGTCTGCGGCCTCCCGGCAGGAGTCGGCGAACCCTGGTTCAGCAGTATCGAAGGTGAGCTTGCAAACGCCATTTTCTCCATCGGCGGCATCAAGGGAGTCGAGTTCGGAAGCGGCTTCGCGCTCGCCGGCATGAGGGGTTCGGAAGCCAACGACAGCTTCTGCATCAATGGCGGCGAGGTACGCACCCGCAGCAACCATAACGGCGGCGTCAACGGAGGCATCTCCAACGGCATGCCGCTGATTTTCAACGCGGCGGTCAAGCCTACCCCGTCCATCGCCAAGGCCCAGGACACCATAGACATGAACGGCGGCAAAGAGGCCGTGCTGGAACTCAAGGGCCGCCACGACCCTGCTATCATCCGCCGTATCTGCATAGTAGTGAGCAGCTTGACAGCCATCGTACTTTGTGACCAGCTGGCACTTCGCTACGGAACCGACTGGCTAAGATAATGGAATTCGGACTCATAGGCGATCATCTGGGGCACAGCTTCTCGAAGACAATTCACGGGATGCTGACCGATGCTCCTTATGAGCTGCGGGAACTGCGCCCGGACGAACTGGCAGGGTTCTTAGCTAAACGAGACTTCCGGGGCATCAACGTCACTATCCCCTATAAGCGTGCGGTAATGCCGCATCTGGACGAGATCGCCCCGTCCGCACTCGCCTGCGACGCAGTAAACTGCATAGTCAACAGGGAAGGCAGGCTAACAGGATACAATACAGATTACGACGGCTTCATTGCGCTTGCGAAGCATGCCGAAGTGAGTTTCGAAGGCACCAGAGTTGTAATCCTCGGGGCCGGAGGAGCCGCATCGGCAGTAGCCGCTGCCGCCCGAGATATGGGCGCATCGGGCGTCAAAAACGCCTGCCGGAGGCCGGTGGAAGGACAGCTTCAGATTGCGGAGCCGGAGATCTGGAGCGACTGCGACATAATAGTTAACGCCACTCCCGTGGGCATGTACCCCAACTGGCAGGGCAAACTGCTGGACCTCAGTATTTTCCCCCATCTGCGCGGGGTGCTCGACTGTATCTACAACCCCCTCCGGACCCGTCTCGTGCTGGACGCACGGGAGCTCGGCATCCCCGCCGGCGGTGGCCTCTATATGCTTGTGGGGCAGGCAGTTCGCGCGCGCGAACTGTTCGACGGAAGCGTCCTTCCCGAGGGCGCCTGCGAGCAGGTTTACGAACGTATCCTACGCGGCAAACGCAACATAGTGCTCACCGGCATGCCCTCCTGCGGCAAGTCAACGGTTGGCCGCAATCTGGCAGCCCGAACCGGCAGGCACTACGTAGACATCGACGAAGTTATCACCCTTCAGGCCGGAATGGAGATTCCGGATATCTTCGTACGCGAGGGCGAATACGGCTTCCGCAAACGGGAGACGGCAGCAATCGAGTCGGTCGCGGCCGAGCAGGGACTGATAATCGCCACCGGAGGAGGAGCGGTGCTGAAGGACGAAAACGTACGCCTGCTGCGTCACAACGGCATAATCTGCCTGCTGCAGAGAGACTTAGGACTCCTTACGCCTACAGCCGACCGTCCGCTTTCGCGCGACCGTGCTACAATGCAGGCACTTTACGAGCGGAGGCTCCCCTTCTACCTGCGGGCCGCGGAAGTAATGATAGACAACAACGGCCCGCTGGAGCGGACAACGGAAGAATTGGAAAAGCTATGTTGAGCAAAGACAAGAAGATACTCATTGTGGGACTGGGCCTCATCGGCGGCAGCTACGCGCAGGCGCTCAAGCGTCAGGGCTACGAGGTCGGTGCCGTCACCCGTTCACAGGACACCATAGATTACGCTCTCGGGCAAGGGTTCATCGACCGCGGTACCACCGTCCCGACGGCGGAGTTCGTGGGGGCATATGACATAGTAGTCTTCGCCCTTTATCCCCATATCTTCCTTCAGTGGATAGCTGATTACCAGCAGTTTATCAAGCCGGGGGCGCTGCTGACAGACGTCACTGGCGTCAAGTGTTCGGTGGTGTACGATGTGCAGAAGGCACTGCGGCCGGACCTGGAGTTCGTGGGCGCGCACCCTATGGCTGGCCGCGAGGTGTACGGCGTGCGGAATGCCAACTGCGAGATCTTCAAAGGCGCGAACTACATCGTAACTCCAACCGGGGCCAACACGGAGGAGGCCATACGCGTCATCGAGCAACTCGGTGAGGCTCTGGGCTTTGCACGCATTTCCCGTCTGTCCCCAGAGCGGCACGACGAGATGATAGGCTTCCTGAGCCAGCTGACGCACTGCATAGCTGTGGCCCTGATGACCTGCAAGGACGTGGAACACATGTCGGCCTACACCGGCGACTCTTTCCGCGACCTCACGCGCATTGCGAAGATTAACGACGAGATGTGGAGCGAGCTTTTCCTGCTTAACAAGGACGAGCTGCTCTCGCAGATAGACCAGTTTTCAGGCAAACTGGAAGAACTGAGAAGCGCTATTGCCTCCGGAGATACCGAAGCACTCCGGCAGCTGATGCGCCTCTCTACGGAACGTAGAACTTATTTCGACAAGTGATGAATATGCGATTCAACCGCGAGCTCTTCAGCCCGCAGGAACTGAAACAGATGTATTCGCTGAGCGCAGCTGCGGCGGCGAACAAGGCAGAGAACGACAAGGCCGTAAAGGCGGTTCTGGACGGCAGCTCGGACAAGCTGCTGCTGGTAATCGGGCCATGCTCGGCCGACCGTGAAGATTCGGTGCTGGATTATATTTCCCGCCTGCGTCCGGTGCAGGAGAAAGTTGCGGACAAGATTGTCATAGTGCCGCGTATTTACACCAACAAGCCCCGGACTACCGGGGCCGGCTACAAGGGCATGCTGCACCAGCCGGATCCTATTGCCGACCCCGATTTGTTCAAGGGCCTGGTGTCTATACGCAAGCTGCACCTGAAGGCGCTTGAGCAGACGGGCTTTTCCTGCGCCGACGAGATGCTGTACCCGGAGAACCACCTGTTCCTGTCCGACCTTCTGTCGTACGTGGCGGTGGGCGCCCGAAGCGTGGAGAACCAGCAGCACCGCCTGGTGGCGAGCGGGGTGGACATCCCCGTTGGCATGAAGAATCCTACCGGCGGCGACCTTAGCGTGATGATGAATTCCATCAACGCAGCTCAGCATTCGCATTCGTTCATCTACCGCAACTGGGACGTGACGAGCGAGGGTAACCCGTACGCGCACGCCATCCTTCGCGGCTACGTAGACAGCCACGGGACCAGCCATCCAAACTATCATTACGAGGACCTGCGCCGTCTTGCCGACCTCTATGCCGCAGGCACTTACGCCAACCCTGCGGTAATCGTCGACTGCAACCACTCGAACTCCGGCAAGAAGCACCTGGAGCAGGGACGCATCGCCAAGGAGGTGCTGCACAGCGCCCGGGAGTGCGACGTCGTCGGCAAGCTCGTGAAGGGCCTGATGATAGAGTCTTACATCGAGGACGGCGCCCAGAAATCCGGAGACCATATTTACGGTTGCTCTATCACCGACCCCTGCCTCGGTTGGGAGAAGACCGAACGCCTCATCTACGAATTGGCCGACCTGAGATAACTAACTGGGCAAGGTCCCATTTTATCTGGGGGACCTTGCCCGATGATGTGCCACAGAACGGGCTCAGAGACCGATTAGTGGGCAAGGTCAAGGCATTAGAACGAGACCTTGCCCGTTTTTTACCGGTGACCGCCGCCGCTGTAAGTGCCGAGGCTGACTGAAGTACCGCCGGAGATACCGGAGGTGGCCCAGACACCGTTGCAGTAGCTTGTGCTGCCAACGCTGACGTTCTTGTAGCCGGACGATAGCGAAGGAGCGGTAACGGCTACGCTGGAGAACAATCAGCCAATTGGCCTGTTTCTTCAGCGAACGGTTTTTAGACGCCTAGCTCCGCTAACGTCGCTCCGCATTCGTACGCTTCGCATTCGTACGCTTCGCAGGCATTTCAGTTCCGGGGCGCCTTCCCACTCCGTGGGCCCCTTCCCTTTTCGGGAGCCAAAGGCCCCAGAACCAAAACGCCTGCCTCCGCTTCCTCTGCGGAGCTCCGCAAACAGCAGCAGTAGCCCTCTGAGAGCCGTGGCCGCCCGTGGCCACGTGAACGGGAGGGGCCCGCTGCGAAGCAGTGGGAGGGACGAGGACCGAAGGTCCGAAGGCTAATCAGAGGGCGCTGCTGCGAAAAATGCGGAGCTCCGCTAGTAGGTAAATGCGAATTCGTCGACGTAAAGGACTGTGCCGGAGGCGCCGGTCTGATTGTCACCGAAGCGGCTGGCGGAGATGGTGAAGGAGGCGTAGGAGGGGTTGATGTCTTTGCGATACACGAACGGGATCTCGAAGGGGACGTAACCGGAGGTACCCTCCTTAATAATTATGTGCGCGCGTGCGATGACGTGCGGATTGGTATCCGGGTCGATGAAACCGGTCTTGTGAGTGATCTGCCTGTAAGGCTTGGACCAATCCATCAGCAAAACATCTATGATAGCCTCATCCGTTTTGCCCTTCAGGTTCTCCCGAGGGGCCTTGACATGGTTGATCTTCTTGGGAATGTAATGATAATAACCTTTCAGGGTCTTGGGACGGCCGGTAAAGGGGGTACCCAATTCAGCCTCCGCTCCGGCCAGGTCGACGACCTTTACATAATGGCCGTTATACAGGTTGCCGGCTACGAAAGCCCAGGCCACAGTGCGGCTCTCGAGGCGCGCCGCCGCCTTGCCATTTCCCTTCACGGCTACATGCTCGTATTCAGGCGTGGCCAGGTTAATGCCCAGCTTGCCCGATGCGGGGTTGGCGGAATCCCATACCCTCTCTGCAGCAGGCGTTCCTTTTGGACACAAATACCATATACCACCGGACTTGGACCAGGTGTCGAAGCCCATGTTGTACAGTTGCGGACCGCCTTGAGCAGCAAGGCAGAAAGGAAACGCCATAACGGCGGCAAGAGCAAACAACAAACGCTTCATCTACAGACTGTTTTTACTAAGGTAATCTTTAAGCTCCTGACGGTACAAATCCCCGATAGGCACAACGCTCCCGTCTTCCAGCACCAGCTCGGACTTCCCCACTTCCTTGATACGCCTCAACGGAACGATAAAAGACCTGTGCACCCGCATGAAGCGGTCTGCCGGCAGCTTCTCTATCAGGTGCTTAAGGCCGAGCAGCACAATAAGCGGACTCTTTTCCCTGTCGGTGTAAACCTTGATATATTCGCTCATGCTCTCCACGTAGCGAATCTCATCCAGCTTGACACGGACCGACTTGTAATCCGTACGGAAGAACAGGGAGTCTTCTGCCGGAGCCTCTGTCACGGGAGCCGGGGCGGATGCATGCAGGGCTTCATAGCGGGCCTTCACCCTCCCGGCAGTCCTGAGGAAGTCTGCCAGGCTGAAAGGCTTGAGCAGATAATCCACGGCATCTACCCGGAAGCCCTCCACCGCATACTCTGAATATGCCGTGGTAAACACCACCAGCGGCGGATTGTTCAGCAGCCGCACGAATTCCATTCCGGACAAGTCCGGCATATTGATGTCCAGGAACATGGCATCGACGACCCTGTCCTCCAGCAAAGCCCTGGCCTCGAGAGCACTGCGGCAGGTCCCTGTCAGTTCGAAGAAAGGGACTTTTGAGATATACCCCTCCAGCTGCTTGAGGGCAAGGGGCTCATCGTCAACTGCTATAACTCTTATCATACTTTGCGTGCAGGCTTGGCCGGTATCACGAGCAACACCTCGAAGACATCGGACTTATCATCAATATGCAAGGTATATGCCTCGCCGTACAGCAACTCGAAGCGCTGGCGGGAATTGGCAATCCCAAGGCCGCTGCCGGAGGCGCCGCCCTGAGGATTGCTGCTGTTCACGCAGCGGAATATGATTCTATCCGCATCCACGGCGACGCTGATATGTACGAAACTCGCACGCTCGTAACTTATTCCATGCTTGAAAGCGTTCTCTACGAACGAAGCGAAGGCCAGCGGCGGCACCTCGGATCCGGCCGTATCGTCCGGCCGCTGGAACTCTATTTCCACGTTATCCCCGAAACGCATACGCATAAGGGACATGTAGTTATCCATGAAATCCATCTCCTGGTCCAGCGGTATGGTGGCTTTGTCCGAGTCGTAAAGCACGTGCCGCATAAGCTTGCTCAGCTCAACTATGCTCTCCTTGGCCTTATCCGGATCCAGATCCACAAGCGCATGGATGTTGTTGAGCGTATTCATGAAGAAGTGCGGATTAATCTGATAGCGCAGAGACTCCAGCTGGTGCTGAAGGTTCTCCTTCTCCAGGCGCTGGAGTTTAAGCCTCTCATTCTCGGAATAGAAAAGCATTTTTACGCCTATGTTCACGCCTACCAGCAATACGGCCACCAGACCGCGCAGCACATCGGGATGCATGGGTCTGCCCCAGCGCCCGTCCGGCGGAGGTCCGTCCTGCAAAGGGTCCATGGGCCCAGGCTCAAGCGGCATCATTCCGGATTCAGGGCTTCCCCTGAACAGGAAAAGCCAGAAAAAGAAGGCTGTAAGAAGCGCTGCCGTCAAAGCGCCGTAAGCTGCATGGTTCTTATCATAAATCAGCAGCGGAGCTATAAGGTAATTATGAATAAGGAACAGGACAAGGAAGGGGACGACCTGACACCAGGAATACAAGATACCCCTGAAGTCTATTGCCCCTTCGCCGCGCACGAAGCACTCGATCGCAATCCGCAGTGCCAGGAACATGAAAACGGCCATCCAGGCAATAAGATAGACGCGGTTTTCCCGCTGTTCTTCCGCCCTTATCAGTTTCATTTCCGCAAAAATAGCCATTTCAAACTAAAGCCGGACAAGATTCGCTGAAAAAAAAGGGCGTTTTACTGAAAGAATTGAAGAATGGCCAAAATCTTGCTTAACTTAGACATAAACACTTGCGATATGAAACGTATACTTCTACTTATGGTTCTCTCCGGTCTTATGCTGCCTGCATGCCAGGAAGATATTATCGCAACCACAGAAGACCCCGTGGAGACCCCCGCCAAGAACGACGACGACCAGGACCCCGAAGAGGGTCAGGGCGATTATGACGATATCACCCTAACCGATTTCTCCCGCACAATAAGCATTGAATGGAACGGCAGCAGCGCAAGCGTTGAAGGCGACGACAACGGAATAGTGAGCGTGAGCGGCGCCGATGTTACCGTAGACAACCGCAACCACGACGAATTCGTGCGTTACGAGCTTTCCGGCAGTTCCTCCGACGGCAGCCTGAAGGTCTACAGCCTCCGACGTCTGGCACTGGTGCTCAACAGCCTGGAGCTTACCAACACCGGCGGTGCGGCCATCAACGTTCAGACGCACAAACGCACCTTCGTGGTGCTTAACGGCAGCAGCAAGCTGGCCGACGGTTCCGTAAACGCTTCCGGCGACTATCCCGAAGAGACGGACGCAGAAGACATGAAGGCGGCCTTCTTCAGCGAGGCGCAGCTGGTCTTCAGCGGCAGCGGCTCGCTCAGCGTGACAGCCAACGGCAAGGCCGGCATCACCTCCGACGACTACCTCCGCTTCATGGGCACACAGACCGTAAGTGCAACGTCCTCCAACGGGCACGTCTTACGCGGCAAGGACGGCATCACCGTAGATGACGGTACCATCTCCGCAAGCGCTTCTGCAGCAGGCAAGAAGGGCATGAGCTCCGACGCCTCCGTCAATATCAACGGCGGCAGCATCAGCATAAAAGTCAGCGGCGGCGTGCTCAGCGAGCAGGTGACGACCAACGGCAGCACGACCACCGAATATACCGCATCCGCCGGCATCAAGGCGGACTCCACCTTCGTCATGACCGGCGGCGCGCTTGTCATCAGCAACTCCGGCCAGGGCGGCAAAGGCATCAGCGGCGACATGAACGCCATCTTCAAGGGAGGCAGCGTAAAGGTTAACGTGACCGGCAGCAACTACGGCTCCTCCGGCAGCGGCGGCGGTCCCGGAGGCGGCACTGGCGGGCGTCCGGGCGGCGGCGGATGGCCCGGTGGCGGCAATTCGGGCAGCTCCAGCAGCAGTAACGACAGCTCCAAGTCGGCCAAGGGCATCAAGTTCGACGGTGACATAATCATCAGCGGCGGCGTCATCAACGTAGTCAGCGCCAGCCACGAGGCCATCGAGTCCAAGGGCAAGCTGGAAGTAAGCGGCGGCGAGCTCTACGCCTACTCCCCCTCCGACGACGCCATCAACTCGGCGGGCGACATGACGCTCAGCGGCGGCTTCGTATGCGGCTGGTCCACCGGGAACGACGGCATAGACGCCAACGGCAACCTCTATATTAAGGGCTCCAGCGTGTACGCTGTAAGTACCAAGGGCAGCCCCGAGGTGGCGGTGGACGCCAACACCGAGGGAGGCAAGAAGCTCTACCTGCAGAGCGGCACGCTGGTGGCCATAGGCGGCATCGAGAGCGGCTCCAGCATCACAGGAACGGCCTACAGCGCCTCCTCCTGGAGCAGGAACACCATGCATGCGGTGTACGACAAGAGCGGCAACCCCGTGTTCGCCTTCATGACCCCGGGCTCCAGCGGCACGATGGTGGTGTACTGCAACGGCGCAACGGCTACGGTGAAGTCCGGCGTCAGCACCTCCGGCGGAGAGAGCATATGGGGTGACTTCGGTTACGCACCCGGCAGCATCTCCGGAGGCAGCAACGTAAGCCTATCAACTTATTCCGGTAACGGCGGGCGCAGATAAATCCTTTTGATTATGAAACGATTACTTACTATATTTACCGTTCTCCTGCTCCTGTCTCCGGCACTGTGCGCACAGGAGCAGCAGAAGATAAACAAGAAGAATCTTGTTATTAAGGAGTGGAACACCGACGCCAAAACGAACGCCCGTGTCCTGGACCATCAGACCACCTACAGTCCCGAGGGCAAGAAGATAGAGGAGATCGAATACGGACAGAGCAAGCAGAAATGGCGCAAGCGCTACGAGCACGGGGCCGACGGTAAAGTGACCCGGGAGCTGCTGTACGACGAGCACAACAAGCTAGTGAGCGTGAAGAAATTCGAATACAACGAGTTCGGACGCAAAAAGAAGCAGTATACTTACGATGCCAAAGGCAAACTGAAGACAATAAAGGTGTTTGAATATTTAACGGAAGATGCTTGACGCAAGGCTCATAGATGCTTTCCCGCCCGTTTCCCTCGAGGAGATGGACGGAGTGAAGTTAATGAACCGTATCGACACCAAATACCTTACCGACGAGTTGACGCTGGAGGGAATTCTGCAGGATGCCTTTAACTGCGGCTACCGGGCGCTGCTTACCGACGGAAGCAAGATAGCGGGCTACGACACCCTGTACTTCGATACCCCGGAGCTGCGCATGTTCATGGACCACCACAACCGGCGCCTCGTGCGCCAGAAGATACGTACGCGTGTGTACGTTGGCTCAGGTACCACTTTTCTGGAAATAAAGCGGAAGAACAACCATGGCAGGACCAAGAAGAAAAGGGTGGAAATACCTCCGGAGGAGTTCAAGGATTTCAGCACAGACGTGACGGCCTGCGAGTATCTGGCAGAAAAGTCCTGGTTTACCGCCCCTGAGCTCTCCCCCTCCCTTGAGACCATTTTCAGGCGAATAACTCTTGTGAATCCCGCAATGACAGAGCGCATCACCATAGACAGCAGCCTGGGATTCAATAACTTCCGCACAGGACTTGAATCCTCTCTGCGCAACGGGGTTGTTATCGAGCTCAAGCAGGACGGACGGGCAGAAAGCACAATGAAACGGATCCTGCTGGACCACAGGGTGAAGCCCATACGCGTAAGCAAATACTGCATTGGCATCACCCTTACGTCGCCCGGACTCAAGACCAACCGCTTCAAACTCAAGATACGCAAGATAGAAAAACAGATAAAAAATAAACTGATATGATGGACATCGACGAAGAAGTCATTGACGTACAGACAATTATCGACGCAATGATGACCACATCGCAGAGCCTGACCGAGCTCGCTATCCGCTTCTTCCTGAACCTGGCCGTATGCTGGGTCCTGGTGCAGTTCTTCTACTATCGCAAGAGCCGCAGGCGCGACTATTACTTCACCTTCATGGTATTCTCTTCCGCCATGCTGCTGCTCCTGTTCATGATGGGCAATGCAGAGGTCGGTGTGGGCCTCACCCTGGGATTGTTCGCCATATTCGGGGTTATAAGATACCGCACGGAAACGGTGCCGATCAGGGAGATGACCTACCTTTTCATCATCATCGCGGTTGCAGCCGTCAACGGCCTCTCCCCTCTCTACAAGATTGTCGGTGCGGCCAGCGACTGCCCGCATTACGAACTGTCGCTCGGATCGCTGGGGGTGCTGGCGGTATCCAACCTGCTGGTAGTCATACTGGTATGGGTGCTGGAAAGCGGACGCGCGCTCAAGCACAGCGCCACCCGCCTGGTGCTTTACGACCGCATCGAACTCATAGTTCCGGAGAAGCGGGCCGAGCTAATTGCGGACCTCGAGAAACGCATCGGCGGCAAGATAGACAACGTGGAAATCGGCCACGTGGACTTCCTGCGAGACGCCGCATACATCAAAGTTTATTACACCCTCGGCAAGGATGAGTCCGCCACCATCGGCGAGCTCACCAAGGCAAAGAATTACGTTGAATAGCCATGAAACGCCTGATAATCATCGCCATTGCTTTCCTGCTCACGCTTCCTCTGGCGGCGCAGGGAACCAAAAACGCACTTACCACGGACTTCCGCACAAGGACGTCGGTGGGGCTGGACTGGAAGCTTGCCAAAGGACTGCATCTGGAAGCGGAGTATGAACTGCGTTCGGAGGATGTGCTGTCGCGCATAGACAGGCACCAGGGCACCATCGGCCTGAGTTACAAGATAGCCCCCTGGCTCAAAGCCGGCGTAAGCTACAGCTATATCTACCATCATAAGACCGACAGCTGGACGCCTCGCCACAGGCTCAACACCGACCTTACCTTCTCATGGAAGGCCGGGGACTGGCGTTTCTCCGTAAAGGAGCAGCTGAGGCTGACTCACAAGACGGAGTCCATGAACCTTTGCCAGGAGGTCCCCAACCCGCTTGTGCTTAAATCCAGGGCAAAAGTACAGTACAAGGGCTTCGAATACATTGAGCCTTACGCCTTCCTCGAGGTGCGCAACATTTTCAACGACCCTTCCTGCTCCGCCACCTGGAGTACCACAAGCCTGAACTATACCGATTACAAGTTCACAGGATACAACTCCGCATACTTCAACCGTTACCGCGGGGCCCTGGGGTTCGAGTGGAAGCTGTCTAAAAATCACGCCATAGACATTTGCGCAATGGCCGACTACTGCTACGACAAGAATCTGGACGTAGACAAAACCGGCACTTACCTGAAATCATACACCTGGGATCAGGCACTGGACGGTATACTAAGCATAGGATACAAGTTTTCCTTCTAATTTGCTATCTTTGCGCAGATATGCGTAACAAGATAGTCATTCTCGCCGCGATGTTGCTTCTGGGCACCGCTCTATGCGCCCAAAACACGTCGCGGCCGCTGCGTTTTGCATTCCTAACAGATACCCACCTGTCCGCCGGGTCGCATTCGGTAACCGATTTGCGCCGCTGCATAGAGGATATAAACAGGCTCGACTCCCTGGACTTCGTAATCTTCGGCGGAGACATTACCGACTTCGGCGCAGACGAGGAAATCCGTATGGCCAAGAAGATGCTGGACAGCCTTCGCTACAGGTACTGGGTGGTGGCAGGCAACCACGATGCAAAATGGTCGGAGAGCGGATGCAACACCTTCAAGAACGTCTTCGGCTACGAGCAGTTCGAGTTCGAAGCAGGCGGCTGGCGTTTCCTGGGCTGCAACTGCGGGCCCGACATGCGCATGGCTCCTGCCCTGCTGCCCCGTGAGAGCATGGAGTGGCTGGAGGCACTTGAGCCCGGTCGCAAGAGCATATTCATCAACCACTACCCCCAGGACACCTCGGTGCTTAACTATTTCGACGTCACCCGTGCCCTCAAGCGCGCCGGCGTACAGCTGGAAATCGGCGGCCACTGGCATCAGAACCGGGTAATGGACTACGACGGCCTGCCCGCGGTGCTCTGCCGCTCCAGCATGACCGACAAGAAGCGGCCGCCGGGATACAACACGGTGGAGCTTTGGGCCGACAGCGTGAGCATAAGCGAGCGGCGGCTGGTTGCGGGTGCCTGGATACAGCAGGAACCGTGGTACTCACGCAGGCTGGCGGAGGTCAAGGATACCGTCCATTACGATTCCCACGGCATCGCCGCCTCTTACCCCTGGCTGCGGTACGACGTCAACGACCGCTACCCGCAGATCCGGGAGGTCTGGAAGTTCCAGGACAACTGCAACATAGTGGCGGGCTTCGCGCGCTGCGGCAAGCGTGCCTGGTACACAACTGCCAGCGGAAGCGTGCGCTGCATCGACGTTCGCAACGGCAAACGCCTGTGGAGCAAGGATTTCCCCGGCAAGATATTCTCCACCCCGGCCGTCAGCGGAAGGTATCTGGTGTTCGGCTGCACGGACGGCGGAATCTATGCCCTCGACGCCCGCAGCGGCCGCACGCTTTGGTCGGCACGCGCAGGCAAGTCGGTGCTGGCATCTCCCGTCATCTTCGGCGGCAAGGTGTTCATCGGAGCCTCCGACGGAATCTTCCGTGCGCTCGACCTGCGTACCGGAGCCCCTGTGTGGTCGTTCGAAGGCGTTGACGGGTTCGTGGAATGCCGCGCCTTCGTGGATGCGGAACAGGTAGTCTTCGGCAGCTGGGCGGGCCGGCTGTACTCGCTCGACACCCGGAGCGGCAAGCTTCAATGGGTATGGAAGTGCAGCAAGCCGTCACGCATGTACTCACCGGCCGCCACCTGGCCCGTAAAGGCCGCCGGACGCATCTTCATCGCCGTTCCGGACCGCAGGGTCTACGTGCTTGACGCCTCCAGCGGAGAGGAACTATTCCACGTCGAGGGCGGACGGGAGGCCATCGGGCTCAGCTCCGACGGCACGACCGTGCTGGCCAAGACCATGCACAATACGTCCTACGCCTTCCGGGCCGACGTCCCCGTACCTGCCGGCGGAGAGCTGCCCGCCAGCGCCCAGCTCTGGCGCGTGCCCAACGGGATGCACTACGAAATCGGCCCCACACAGCTGCTGGAGACCAGAGGCATGGTGCTGACGGCATCCGACAAGGGAAACATTCACGCCTATTCTCTGGCTGATGGAAGCCAGCTCTGGATACACAAGATATCCGTGGCCCTTGTGAACCCCATGCAGACATGGAAAAAAGGCCGGGACTGTTACATCCTGGCCTCATCTATGGACGGGGTCGTAACCCTCTTGAAAGTCGATTAGTCTTCTTTCAGCTCCTCTTTTGTCTTCTTGAAGAAGTCTTCGCCGAAGGCCACCCAGGCGCATGAAAGCAGGAAGCCGACGAAGAAGAAGATTATGCAGACCTTTGCACGGCTGTTGCTGGCCCTCAGGGGCACGCTGGCCGGCTGCATAACCGCATAAACGGGCTTGTCTTCCTGAATCTTGGCCTTGGCGAGCTCGCGCTGCTGGGCCATCTGGGAGTAGATCTGCTGGGCAAGCTGCACCTCGCTCTCAAGACGCTGGCGCTCGCTGTTCACGGACTGCAGGATAACGCTGCGGTCGTAGTCCACGCGGGCGGCATAAGAGGCCTGTGCGCGCACAAGCTTGCGGCGTGCCTCGTCTGCGAGCTCTACGTAATACTCGTAGTCGGCGGTGGCCTTCTTGATACGGTACCTGGTCACGAAGTCCTGAAGACGCTGGCAGACGGTATCGGACACCTGCTTCACAATCATAGGGTCGTCCATGACAACGGTAATCGTAGTGACGCCGGTCTTGTTGTCTACGGTGGTATTGATAGCCTGCTTAAGTGCCTTGACGGCAAAGCCCTGACGGGGCGTAAGGTTGTCCGGCTGGATAACGCTGTCGTCGTAGAGATACTTGGCGTCGGCTTCAGCCTGCTTCTTTGCCTTGCGGGGCGAGAGCGGCTTGTCGCGATGCAGCATGTGAAGGAATACGGTTGTCGTATCCGGGCGAACGCCCTGGACTTCAAGCTTCTTGGGCACGTACGGGGTCACCGGGACCTCGAGCAGCGAGCACAAGAAAGGGTTGCTGGAGCTGATCTGAGGGAACATGGTAATGTTCAGTGCATCGGGAGTACTGTTCAGGTTCATGTTTCCTCCCAGCATAGACGCCAGAGCGGACAAGGAACCGCCCGAACGGTTCTGAAGCTCCGGAGCCAGGGTCATGGTGACGGTGTAGGTACGCTTCATCATCAAAGCGTAAGTTACTCCCAGCACGGAGAAGATGAATGTGACGAGGAAAATGAATTTCCAGCGTTTGAGGATCTTCTTCAGTATGCCCATCCAGTCGATGGACATTTCGTCCTCGGGCTGCTGCTGTATTACTTTATTCTCTTCCATACTATTTAGCCCTTTCAATTGCTATCCAAAGATAAGAAGCAGACATCACCATGGACGCCAATGCGGTGATTGCCTGGGTACCGCGTTCGAAGGCCCTGTCAGAAATGCCCTCAGGCTTTGCCGTTTCCGGAATTACTATTTCATCTCCGGGCAGGACCTTTGTAAGAGCATTAATCCTTTCCGAGCGGCCGTTCATGTGAACAACGAAAGATCTGCCCCTCTGGGCCCTCTTTGCAAAACCGCCGCAGTCGTTCACATAGCTGTTGGCCGATTTGCCGGACTGGTAGGTGATAACGGAGGGCATCATGACGCATCCGATTACCCTGACGGTATTGCGAACCATAGGGATATCGAGGATGTCTCCCTCGACCAGTTCGATATCGAACTCGCCGCCGGGATTGGACAGAGCCTTCTCAAGATCTATGGCAACCTGATAGTTGGAGGCCACCTGATCACGATAAATGCCAGCGGTATCCAACTGAGTGAGGTTATTGCCTGTGCGGTTGCGGAGGATTTCCATCATCTGCCGGCGCTCGTCTTCGCCCATGTTGCGGAAGAGACGTGCGCCCTTCAGGTAGGCATACTTGGTTACGCCACCTGCCTTGTTCACCAGGTCGCTGATACGCTCGTTGCGGTTGGTCAGGGTGAAGCTGCCGGCAAAGTTGGCCTCGCCAGTGAGCGTCACATGGGTCTGCACGTTGTAGGCAGGACTCATGTGCACTATAACTTCGTCGTACGGCTGCAGGTAGAAGGTCTTTTCGCCGGAGATCTCGAATCCGTCATTGAGGCTCAGGCTGATGAGCTCGCCCACCTCGTCCATACGGAGCAGTCCGTTGGAATCCCTCTTACGGCGGGAAACGTCCACACGGGCCAGCGATGCGCCTTCCTTAAGACCGCCCGCCATGATGATGATATCTTCGATGGTTGTGAATTCTGCAAACGGGAAGGTGGAAGGATTGACTACCATACCGGAAACCGTCATGGTTCCGCGTTCGGTGATGTCGGCCTTGCTGGTGATAAAGAGCTCGTCGTTCTTCTGGAGGGTGATGTCGAAGTCGCTGCCGTCCAGCACACGGCCGAGGTTGATTGCAATCACCTCGCGGCTCTTGTCTTCATGCTCACGGTGCAGCACGGCACGGTTGGTAAAGGCATCCGGCTTAAGGCCACCGGCTTTCTCCACCAGCTGTTTTACTGTCTTGACCTCGTCGCCGAGCTCATAGGTACCGGGCTGATAAACAGCACCGGTGATATTGATACGGTTCTCGTAGAAAGAGTTCAGTTTGTTTACGGTAACCTGGTCTGCGTCC
Organism: uncultured Bacteroidales bacterium; assembly: GCA_947305645.1. GTDB lineage: Bacteria > Bacteroidota > Bacteroidia > Bacteroidales > UBA932 > Cryptobacteroides. The sequence continues at coordinate 25,078 of CAMZEC010000034.1, forward strand.
TTGAGCACGAACTTGGAATAATCCTTCTTGTCCACGGTACGGATCTCATAGTTCTTGCCCACCTGACGCACCACGGTAAGGTTGTCGGTAAATGCTCCGGCATTGAAGCCGCCTGCGTAATTGAGGAGGTCAGAGATAGTTTCGCCGTCCTTCATCTCGAAGCGCATGGGGCGCTTGACTTCACCTCCAATGGTAACCATGCAGGTATAAGGAGTCACCATGACCACATCTCCTTCTTCCAGGCGGATATCGCTCTCGCGGTCACCTGTCATAAGGAAGCTGTATACGTCAACCGTACCGATAACTTTGCCGCCACGGTTTACAGTAATGCCACGCAGGGAACCCGGATCTACAACGCCGCCGGCAAGATAAAGGGCATGGAAAACCGTGGAGAACGCAGACAGCACATAGGTACCGGCGTGATTCACATCGCCCAGGATGTTTACCTGGATGCTTCGGATCTGTCCGAGGCTCAGACGGATGTCGCTGGCCGTAGAGTTGCGGTTAAGGCCGCCGTAAATACCGGAGAGCTTGCGCTTGAGGTACTTGTTGGCCTCGTCTATGGTCATGCCGCTGAGGTAAAGGGGGCCCAGAATATCTACGTTTATACTTCCCTCAGGGGATATCTTGTCGCGTATGGTAGACTGGTTGGCGCCGAAGATGTCGATAATGACCTCATCTCCTGGGCCGAGGCGATAATTCTTAGGCGTTGCCAGATTCTCGCTCGGGGCGAAATTCAGCGACTTGTTGCGGAAGATGTCACGGCCGAAAACGGGTGCTCCCGTGTTCTCGGAGAACGACTCCGGCTCCATGGTAACCTCGGCGCTCATCGAATGGGTGCGGGCCTCTGCCACGGCTGTGGAAGCCGCCTGGGAGGCGCCGGTCTGCTGGCTCTCGTAGAGCTGACGGACGCGCTCTGCCTGGGCGCGGTCAACTCCGCGTGCAGCTAGCTCCTGTATCAGAGTATTCTGCGACTTGCCCTGGGCCAGTCCGTTCTTCACATACTCCAACACCTGGACATCAGTCATCGCCTGTGCCATTGCCATGACAGAGGCGCATGCCATCGCGGCAATCAAAAACAGTCTCTTAAAAATCATATCTATCAATTTGTAACTATCAGTTAATCAACGATTTTATCGCCCCCCCCCGGAATTGTCAGCATCCAACAGCTCGTAAACCGAGTTGTTGCTTTTGTATTCCGGAACTATTTCCTTCATTTTGCGAACGGTCTCCATATTGTCGTACTGCTTGGCAATGGCGACCAGTTCCTCAATGGCTTTTGCCACCTCGTCATAGTCGTACTCACGCACCTGGGCGATGCGAATCTTCTCGTGGAAAGTGGGCTTGGTGCCCTCCATCTCATTAAGGACCTCTTCATAGAGCTTCTCACCTTCGCGGAGGCCTGTGTACTCGATCTTGACGTTCTTGGCGCCGGAGAGGGCTATCATTCGCTTGGCCAGGTCGGCAATCTTAACCGGCTTGCCCATATCAAAGACAAATATCTCGCCTCCGTTACCCTTGGTGCCGGCTTCCAGAACCAGTTTGCAGGCCTCAGGAATCAGCATGAAGAAGCGCACTATGCGCTCATCGGTAACGGTGACGGGGCCGCCGTTCTTTATCTGCTCTCGGAAAAGCGGAATCACGGAGCCGTTGCTTCCCAGAACGTTGCCGAAGCGGGTGGTGACGAACTGCGTGTATTCCGGCTGAACATTGGCGCCACGACCACCCACTTTTTCTTTGCGGTTGGCCAGAGCTTCAAGCTTGAGCTTGCGGTCCAGGCTCTGAACGTAGATTTCGCATATACGCTTGCTGCATCCCATAACGTTGGTGGGATTCACCGCCTTATCAGTTGAAATCATTACGAACTTCTTCACACCGCAGGCAACGCTGAGGTCCGCAATAATCTTGGTACCCCAGATATTGTTAAGCACCGCCTCGGAAGGGTTGTCCTCCATCATCGGCACGTGCTTGTAGGCAGCAGCATGGAATACATACTCAGGCATGAAGCTTTTGAAAATGTACTCCATCCGGGTGCGGCGGTCGATGCTGGCCACAACCACCTCGCACGGAACGTCAGGGAAGTCCCTGGCCATCATGAGCCGAATGTCGTGCTGGGGCGTTTCAGCCTGGTCGATAAGCATCATGCTGGCCGGCTTGAACTGCGCCACCTGGCGGACTATTTCCGAACCGATGGAACCGGCGGCTCCGGTGATGAGCACCCGCTTGCCGACCAGCTGTTCGCCCACGGACTTCATATCCACACGAATCTCATTGCGGGGCAGGAGGTCCTCCACACTCACCTCTTTAAGTTGGATTCCGTCAATATCATCTACCAGCTCGCCATTCTTTACGTTGGCCTCCGTGGCTTCGTGCGACATGAAAATCTTACAGCCGGCATCAATGAAAACATCCTGAAGCTTCTGGTTCTGGCGGAACTCTTCAACCCTGAAGGGGCTCACAAGCAAGGCTTCTATACGCTCTTTTTTGATGATAGATGCTAAGTCATCATCAACAGAATAGACCTTAACATCCATCAACTTCATATTTCTCATCTTCTGAGAGTGGGAAATGAAGCCGCGCAGTTCAAATCTTGCAGGACTTTGCGAGCGAATGTATTTGGCAATGCCGACACCTCCTGAAAGAGCCCCGTAAATAAGCACACGCATTGCTCTTGCATCGGAGTTGGTAGCGTCGTACATCAGCTTGACAATCACCCTCGAAACCCACATCAGCATAGTAGCGAGAAGGAGTGAAAGGATTGTGGCCATGGGTGAAAAGGCAGAAACAACTTCTATCCCCTGCCATTTCCCCAAAAGCGACACCGAAAGCGCAAGCACCAATGTGATGGCGTTTGCGAACAGGAGCTTCAACAGATCCACGAAGCTGGAGAAACGCAACACGCCGGAATATGTGCGGAAAACTTTTGCGCCAATCCAGCTAAGGACGGCATAAATCGAAGCAGAAACGAGTAGTGGGACCCTATTGTCGAAGGTGATCTGAGACCTGTTTGCAACCCAGTAAATGAAAATGCTGGAAAGAAACACGATTAACGTGTCTGCAAGCAGAATAACCCAGTAAGGCAAGACATTCTTGCTAAAATACCATGACGATATCTTCTTGATGAAGTTCTTAATCATGCGTTATCAATAATGGTCTAGTTTACAAAAGTAGTAATTATTTCGTCTTTCTACAACTTTTGAACTATTATTATAATATCTGCACTTTAAGCTTGGCGTAGGCACGCTCCACCTTGGCAAGGGCCTTTTCTATGGTCTCGTCACGGGCCAGGAGGACGCCCATACGGCGGTGGCCCTTGATGAAAGGCTTGCCGAAGATGCGAATTTGCACGTCTGGTTCGCTGAGCACTTCTTCCAGGTTTTCGAAGACTACTTCTGTGGTATCCCCTTCCACCACAATGGCCTTGGAGGCCGAAGGGCCGTAGAAGTTTATTTTCGGGATGGGCAGGCCCAGGACAGCACGGGCATGCAGGGCAAACTCGGAAAGATCCTGGGAAATCATAGTGACCATACCGGTATCGTGCGGTCTCGGGGAAACCTCGCTGAACAGCACCTGGTCTCCGCAGATGAACATCTCCACGCCGAAGATGCCATAGCCGCCCAGGGCGTCGGTAATCTTCTTGGCAATGTCCTGCGCCTGTTTGAGAGCCGTCTCGCTCATAGGCTGTGCCTGCCAGGACTCGCGGTAGTCGCCATCGACCTGATGATGGCCGATAGGATTCAGGAAGGTAGTGCCGCCGGCGTGACGCACGGTGAGGAGCGTAATCTCGTAATCGAACTTCACAAAGCCCTCCACAATGACCTCGCCGGCACCGGCTCGGCCGCCTTCCTGGGCGATGGACCAGCACTTGTCGGCATCGGCCGG
>CAMZEC010000035.1 GCA_947305645.1 uncultured Bacteroidales bacterium
ACCACGGTCTGGCCGATGGCGAAGACCACCTGGTCGGCCTCGAGCGTAATGAGCTCATTCTCATCATATTTCGGGGCGAACCGCTTGTTCTCGTCGAACACGGAGGTGCACTTCTTGAACACGATGCCGGTGACCTTGCCGTCGCCGAGGACCTCCTTCGGGCCCCAGCCCGGGTTGATCACGACGCCGTCCTCGCGGGCCTCGGTGCGCTCCTCCAGGGAGGCGGGCATGATGTCCTCGGTCTCGAGCGACAGCATCGTCACCTCGGACGCGCCGCTGCGCTTCGCTACGCGGGCCGCGTCGATCGCGACATTGCCGCCGCCCACGACGACCACCTTGCCGGACACCTTCACCTTGCCGGTGTTCGCCGCATGGAGGAAGTCGATGGCCGTGGACGTGCCGGGGAGCGTCTCGCCCGGGATGCCGGGCAGCTTGCCGCCCTGGCAGCCGATGGCCACGTAGAAGCCCTTGTAGCCCTGCTCGCGCAGGCTCGCGATGGTCACGTCCTTGCCGACCTCCACGCCGCACTGGATGTCCACGCCGATCTCCCTCATGATATCGATTTCAGCCTTGATGACATCCTTCTCCAGCTTGTACGAAGGGATGCCGTAGCGGAGCATGCCGCCGGGCTCCTCGTTCTTCTCGAACACCGTCGGCTTGTAGCCCATGGTGGCGAGGTAGTAGGCGCAGCTCAGGCCGGCCGGGCCGCCGCCGATGACGGCGATCTTCTCCTCCCAGCGGTCCTGGACGTTGGAGCAGATGTTCACCTCGGGGATGAAGCGCGTCTCCGCGTTCAGGTCCTGCTCCGCGATGAACTTCTTCACCGCGTCGATGGCGATGGGCTGGTCGATGGTGCCGCGGGTGCAGGCGTCCTCGCAGCGGCGGTTGCAGATGCGTCCGCACACGGCGGGGAAGGGGTTCTCACGCTTGATGAGCTCCAGCGCCTCTGTGTATTTGCCTTCGGCGGCCTTCTTCAGATAGCCCTGGACTGCGATATGTGCGGGGCAGGCTGTCTTGCAGGGGGCGGTGCCGGTAGGATAGCAGTTGATGCGGTTGCGGTCGCGGTAGTCCTCGTTCCACTTGTGCGGACCCCATTTTGCGGCGTCCGGCAGCTCCTGTTTGGGATAGGTTTGGGGGCCGCTCTTGGTACAGAGCTTCTGGCCCAGTTTGACGGCTCCTGCAGGGCAATACTCCACGCAGCGGCCGCAGGCGACGCAGTTCTTCGGATCCACCTTGGCCACGTAGGCACTGCGGCTCATGTTCGGGGTATTGAACAGCTGCGAGGTACGCAAGGCGTTGCAGATTTTGACGTTGCAGTTGCAGATGGCGAAGATCTTGCCCTCGCCGTCGATGTTGGTCACCTGATGCACGAAGCCGTGGTCCTCCGCCTTCCTGAGGATGGCCATTGCCTCCTCGTAAGTGATGTCGTGGCCTCGGCCGGTTTCCCTTAAATAATCGGCCATGTCGCCCACTCCAATGCACCAGTCGCGGTAGTCGTCGGCACAGCCCTCGTCCATTTTCTTTCGGCCATAGCGGCAGGAGCAGATACCCACGCCGATGTGGCCCTCGTACTTCTTGAGCCAGTAGCTTATATGCTCTATGTCAACCGATTGATTTTCCATAGAGATAGCCTTTTCCACCGGGATGACATGCATTCCTATGCCGCTTCCGCCCATTGGAACCATAGGGGTTATCTTCTCCAGCGGCAGGAAGGTCATACGCTCGAAGAACATCGCCAGCTCCGGATGCTTGTCCATGAGCTCCGTGTTCATGTTGGTATACTCGGCGCTGCCGGGCACGAACATGGGGACCCAGTATATGCGGTCTTCACGGTTGAAAGTCGTTCCGGGATCGGGCCCCTGGCCGTTGGTATAATGGTCGCCGTAATCGTACTCCAACATACCGAAGACGGCAAGTTTGTCCAGCAGTTCGTCCAGGCTCTTGTCGTCCGGGGTGTAATGCTTCTCCGCATTCATCTGGTGAAGCAGCGCATACGGATGATGCTTGCGGACCTTGAAGAAGTTCTTGGGCAGCATGTCCAGCAGAAGGTCGAGGGAGGCCTCCCGGGTCACGGCGTCCATCTCGTCCTCGAAGATGCATGCAAGGCCCCAGTATTCCGGGGCATTGGAATCCATCTTTATCTTTCCCGGCACACGGTCGGTGACGTGACGGACGAACTTGAGTAGTTTGGGATTGGGATTTTTGTCGCCCTTGTGTTTGGGGACGAATTTGGTTGACATCTCAGGCATATGTAGCAGTCGTTTTAGTGTTTCCAGTTGTAAACCTCTTCCAGCAGCCATTCCGCAACGGCATCCACACCTTCACCGGTCTTGGCGCAGACGGGGATAATCCGGGCCTTGGGATTGCGCATGTGAACGTATTCGCTGCACTTGTCAATGTCGAAGTCGAAATAAGGCATGACGTCTATCTTGTTAACAATGACAAGGTCGCAGACGGAGAACATCAGGGGATATTTGAGGGGCTTGTCGTGGCCCTCGGGCACGCTGAGTATCATGGCATTGCGCACCGCGCCGGTATCGAACTCCGCCGGGCACACTAGGTTTCCCACGTTTTCCAGGATTACCAGGTCCGTTCCTTCCAGGCTCACGTTGTCCAGGCCCTGGCGGGTCATCTCGGCATCCAGGTGGCACATGCCTCCGGTATGCAGCTGTATGGACTCTATCCCTGTGGCATCCTTAATCTTGATGGCATCTACGTCGGAGTCTATGTCGGCCTCCATGACCGCCACCTTGATTTTATCCTTTATGCGGTTGATAAGCTGTATAAGCGTGGTGGTCTTGCCGCTGCCGGGCGACGACATGAGGTTGAGAAGGTAGGTTCCCCTGCTCTTCAGCTCGCTGCGCAGCCTGGATGCATCTTCGTCGTTATCGGCAAAGACGCTTTTCTTGATTTCGATTACGCGTACGTCTGTCATTCAGTGTTATTTTATGCGGGCCCGGAAAAAGGCTTCGTATTTCGAAGGCCAGTTGGAGGGCGTGGTGTGTTGCAGAAGTGGATAGTAATATATCTCCTTGTCTTTGGTTGCAAGGTTGTTGTAAGGGGCCATGTGGGTGTGCGGCGGGCAGGTACCGTCCTGCAGGCAGCAGCATGCTATGACGGAGCAATTGATGCGGGTCGCGAGGTTCTTGGTGTCGAAGTACGACAGGAAGGCGTACATTTCCTTTTCTGTCAAAAAAGCGCCTACGAACGACATGGCGGTATTGCCGGGCCAGTCGACAATTCGGAAGTAGTCCGGGAAGTCGCCCAAGAAGGCCACGCAAGGCGCGATGGCGTTCAGCGGATATTCGCTGAGGGCCGCTGCAGCATAGCTGAACGCGCCGCCCTGGCTGGAACCTTCGGCGAAGATATTGTTCAGGTCGCTGGTCGGACGGGTAGCAATGAAACGTATGGCCTGGACGCAGTCCATGAAGGCGCCGCGATAGTAATAACCGTCCTTCACTCCGAAGTTGAAGGCAAACCAGTCGCCGTAAGTGTTGGCAAAGTCCTTCTCTATACCGTCCGAGCGCAGGGAGGCCGGACGGGCGTTGATCTGCTGGCCTCGGTTGGAGAGGTAAAACTCTGCGAATTCGGAGGAACTGCCTCCGCCGGGGCAGGAAATCTTGGGAATGGCGCCGTAAGGGGGCTGGGTGTCATATCCGAAGAAATGCATGATGACCGGATGCTTCTTGCCGTCCTGCGGCTCCAGGTAATAGCCGCGCACCGTTACGGGATCGCCGCTCTTTACGTCCGGAACGGACTGCATCTCCACCATATACACTTTGCGGGCGGAAGTGCTCCTGCTGGGGATTTCCGTAAGTTCGGCCTTCATGTCCAGGCTTGCCAGCTGCTTCTTTGCGTCCTCCCAGAAAGAATCGAAGTCCGCCTGCTTGTCGGGGGCGGAGACTATCTTCTCCGGAGAGATTCCGAAGGTGAATATTTTTGCGCTCTGCTTGTCTATGAAGCAGGCGGCCTTGTAGAATCCGGGGTTGAGGTCCTGCTCTGTGGTCACTACTATCTGCTTTGTGCCGTTTGCCGGAACCTCGTCATTAACCACAACCGTCGTCACTTCCTTTTTTGTGTCGGTTGATATCCTGACCTTCGCCTCTGCAGTAGCGGCCACGCCGTTGGGATTCTCCACGTTGAAGGTGATGGCAGGCTTGCCACCGAACACCCAGTTGTCAGTAACCTCAATGGTGGCCTTGCAGGGCACCAGATCTGCAGGATCTTCGGTTTTCCCTGGATCGTCAGGATTGGGATTGACGCATCCGGCCATGACCGCCAGGGCGAAAAAAGAGACTAAAACGAGAGATTTCCTAATCATACGCGAATATACTAAATAAATCTTATATTTGTAATCAACACAGAACATTATGACTGATAACCTCGACCGCTTCGACATGGCGCGCCCGCCCATAAGGACGCGCTGGTACCTGCGCCCCCTGACATACCTGCTGAGCATCCCCGATGTGCTCGCCCATAACACCAAGATACATTACGAGGGCACCAGGGACCTCAAACCGCCTTTCCTCATGCTGAGCAACCACAACGCCTTCATGGACTTCAAGGTGCTCACAAAGGCCATCTATCCAAGGAGGGCGAACTACGTTGTGGCCATTGACGGTTTCATCGGCCGGGAATGGCTGCTGCGCAACGTGGGCTGCATCTGCAAGCGGAAATTCACCTCCGACGTAACCCTCGTGCGCCAGCTCGCCCGCGTAGTGGAGAACGGCGACATAGCCGTAATCTATCCCGAGGCCCGCTACTCCCTCTGCGGAACTACTGCGGTGCTTCCGGAGTCTCTCGGCAAGCTGTGCAAGATGCTGAAAGTACCGGTGGCCACTTTCATCTGCCACGGACACCATGTCAACTCCCCCTTCTGGAACCTGCATCCCAGGGGCGTCAAACCCACGGAAGCCGACTTCAAGCTCCTCTACACCCCCGAGCAGATGGCGGAGCTAAGCGTGGATGAAATAAATGCCGGCCTGGTGAAGGCCTTCCAGTACGACGATTTCGCGTGGCTGCGCGACAAAGGCCTGGAGATGCATTACGACAAGCGGGCGGAAGGCCTTGAACGCGTGCTCTACCAGTGCCCCCACTGCGGCAAGGAGTACGTCATGGCTTCCAGAGGCAACGAGCTCTACTGCAAACACTGCGGCAAGCGCTGGACCATGGCCGCCAACGGCGTCTTGAGGGCGAACGAAGGGGAAACCGAGTTCTCCCATGTGCCTGACTGGTACGAGTGGGAACGGGAACAGGTGCGCGCCGAAGTGGAAGCAGGCACCTACAGCAGCGGTGAACTGCCTGTGGAAGTGCACTCGCTGCCCAACTCCAAGGAATTCATACCACTCGGCAAGGGCACCATGGTCCACGACATGAACGGATTCAAGGTGAAGGTGCAGGACCTGCTGGGCAAGAGCCACGGAATGGAGATCCCCATCCCGTCGGCATACTCCGTGCACATTGAGTACAACTATCTGGGCAAATGGGGCGACTGCGTTGACCTCAACACCCTCACCGATACCTGGTACACCTACCCCAAGGTCCCCGGATGCTCGGTCACAAAGATGGCCCTGGCCACGGAAGAGCTGTATTTCGCATACCGCCGCTCCATCGGCAAGCCCTGCAAGCCCGGACTGGCTTAACCCTGCAGTTATTTGCAAATTGGGTATAGAATTACGCAATATGCGCATAACCATAGCTTAATAATTCGTATTTTGCCGTCATGAAAGTACTTCACAAAATTTTACTGGTATTGCTTCCCGTCCTTCTCGCATGCGAGAAGCCGGACACAGGTATTGATGTACCCCCTCCTATTGATAAACCGGGTGTCGAAGAGCCCGAAGATCCTGAGAATCCCGAACAGCCAGGCACAGAGGCCTCCGACTTCATAATCGTAGGCTATGCGACCTATTGGGACTCCACCATGCCGGACCCTACTCTCCTGACTCATATCAACTACGCTTTCGCCCACATCAAGAGCGATTTCGAGAGCCTGGACGTCAAGAACGAGACGCGTCTCGGCAAGATTGCCGCGCTTAAGGACAAGAATCCCAAACTGAAGGTATTGCTGTCTGTAGGCGGATGGGAGGCCGGCAACTTCAGCGAAATGGCGGCGGACGACACCCACCGCAAGAATTTCTGCAACAACTGCCTTGCCGTTGTGAACAAGCACAAACTGGACGGCATAGACATTGACTGGGAGTATCCTACCAGCGACGCCGCCGGCATCAGCTCGTCCCCCAACGACACCAAGAACTTCACCAAGCTGATGAAGGACCTGCGCGAGACGCTCGGCGAGGACAAGCTTGTGACCATGGCTTCCTATGCCAAGGCCAAGTACATCGACTTCAAGAACGCCATCCAGTACATGGATTTCGTTAACATAATGTCCTACGACATGGGCAAGCCGCCGTATCACAACGCCGGCCTGTACAAGTCTTCCATGACCAAATTCAGCTGTGATGAGGCTGTGTCAGCCCACTACAGCGCAGGCGTGCCTTACAGGAAAATAGTTCTGGGCGTGCCGTTCTACGGACACGGCGACGGAAACGCCTTCAGCTCCGACTGCGTGGACTATAACGAAATCAAGACCGCAGGCTACCAGGTCAAGTGGGACCAGAACGCACAGGTTCCTTATCTTACGAATTCCTCCGGCACCATGGTGCTGAGTTACGACGACGAGACCTCCGTGGGCCTCAAGGCCGACTACGTAAAATCCAAGGGGCTCCTCGGAGCAATGTACTGGAACATAGAGGCCGATGACTCCAACTGGTCGCTTTCCAAGGCCCTGTCTACCCGTCTGCTGCCCGCGACATCGCCTGCGGACAACCCCAACGCCATCCTGGTTACCAACCAGTACGTGCAGAAGTTCCTTGAAGAGGTTGACTACGGCAACTCCGATTACACCTACTCCAAAGTTATAGGCTACCCCGGCGGCGGCCCCAGCGAGAACAACATCGAGATTCCGCCTACCGTTACGCTTGAGTGGAATGCGGATGCCTCTGCCGGAGACCTCACCCTCACCCTCCAGGAGAGCGACTGGAGCCGTACCTACAGCATGAAGGCCGGCACCAAGTCCTACGGCGTCACCAACCTGGTCCCGGGAACCCGATACACCTGGCAGGTGACGTCCACAAACGGCAGTGTCGTGGCCAACGGATCCTTCGACACCAAGGGCCTCCTGCATCAGGTATACTTTACGCCCAATGTACGCAACGGACGAGACCTGGGCGGCTATAAAGGCTTGAACGGCAAGACCGTAGCCTTCCATAAGATTTACCGCGGCGGGCGCATTGACGGCAAGTATATGAACGACGCAGGCAAAGCGGACATGAGGGCCGAAGGCATCAAGGCCGAAGTGGACCTCCGCGAGGCTTCCGACGTGCCCAAGCAGTCACCCCTCGGCAGCGACATTGACTTCTACGCACCCGGTTTCGACAGCGGATACAATCATATGGTCCGTGAGAACCAGCCAAAGGTGAAGGAGACTTTCATGTGGGTGGTCCAGCGTCTGCGCGAGAATAAGCCAGTATATTTCCACTGCGCCGCCGGACGTGACCGTACAGCCACCCTTGCGGTGCTGATCGAAGGGGCCCTGGGTATCAGCGAAAGCGACATGGCCAAGGACTACGAGCTCACCTACTTCTCCCCCGCCGACTGGGGCATGTCCACGGAAGACGGGAAGTCGGTGTACAAGCACACACGTGACAACTACAGCTACGGTTCCATCCGCAAGACTATATACAGTGAAATATCCAGCGGAACCTATCAGGAACGTATTGTAAAGTACCTGCTCAAGATCGGTGTGCCCCAGAAGGACATCGACGACCTGCGTTCGATAATGCTCCGCTAGAACAGGGAGACAAGCAGATAAACGAAATGGGCGATCACACCGGCGCAGAGGCCTGCAACGGTATGGGCGCCCAAAGCTTTTGATATGGCCTTGCGGAAGCCGAGGGTGTCCAGCATTGCAGTATGGGTGCTCAGGAAGCCGCTCCAGCACATACCGATGGCGGTGAATACTGCAATCGCGTTACCGTTCAGGATACCGGCATCGTTGAAGGTAGGCAGCAGGCCCAGCGAGGCGCCTACAGCTCCCAGGGCTGTCATGGGGAAGGCGATCAGTCGCATGTCCGTGAAGCCGAAGAGCCATTCGAACACCCAGTGTATCTTGCCGGCGAGCCAGGGTAGGATGGGCACGCCCTGGTTGGCCGCTCCGGTATAGCCTTCCGGCCCTGCCCCGAAGGTAATAAGAATCACCATGGTGGTGATGATGAGCACGCCGGGGATGATGGCCAGGCCCAGCTCCACGCCGTTCTTGCCACCGTCCAGGATGGCGTTGAGGAAGCGCAGGAAGATGCTGTCCTTCTTGGTCTCCTCTACCTCATCCGCAGCTTCTACAGGGCCTCCCTCCTGCATTGGAGCATCCAGCTCCGGGAAGGTCTTGAGGCAGCTGCGCTGCATGATGCGGGTAGATATAATGGAGCCGCAGAACGCACCGAAGAGGCCCACCAGCGCGCCGCCGGCATGGCCGAAACTTATCATGGTGATGATAACCACGAAGCCCATTCCGAATGCTGTTCCGAAGTTGGTAAGCGACAGCAGCTGGTACTTCTTGAAATAAGAAGAGAAAGTCTTGTCTTTTGCGAATGCAATGATGGCCGGGTTGTCCGACAGGAAGGTCATGAGCCCTCCAAGGGCCGCTACGCCGGGGAGATTGTACAGGGGCTTCATGAGCGGCCGCAGGATGCGCTCCAGCAGGGTCACCACCCCGAATTCGGAAAGCAGCTTTGACAGTGCTCCTGTGAGGACGGTTATGCCCATTAGATAGAACACGGTATTCAGCAAGAGGTTGTGGGCCGTGTTCATTATGGTGTTAAGAAGATTACCGCTGCCCATTTTTGAGCCGAGGGCGAAGGAAACGGCGGCAAACAGCGCCAGGAATATCAGGGCCTCGACAGAAGAGCGGCGAAGAAAAGGTTTCTTGTTGGACGTGGTCATCAGTATCGCAATATGTGGCTGCGAATATACTTATTTATTGCAAAAATATGCGTATCTTGCAGTGATTAATAACACCGAAACTAACCATCTTATGAGAAAAGGCGTAGTTGTCATAGGCAGTTCCAATCTGGATATTACCGCAAGAGTCAAGAGACTCCCCCGCCCTGGAGAGACCATAGGAGGCGGACACCTGCTCACCGCCAACGGAGGCAAAGGGGCCAACCAGGCCGTCGCCGCCGCCCGCATGGGAGCCGATGTGCTGCTGCTCACCTGCCTCGGCAGGGATGCCAGCGGAGAGACCCTCTCGCACTCCCTCGCGGCCGAGGGTATAGATACCTCCAAAATAAAGTTTTCCTCCACTCCTACCGGTACCGCCCTCATTTTCGTGGACGACAATGCTGAGAACTGCATAGCTGTCGCCCCCGGCTCCAACATGGACCTTATGCCGGAAGACGTGGACACCATCTCCGCAAACCTCAAAGAGGCGGCTTACATGCTCATCCAGATGGAAATCCCCATGCCCACCGTCTTACGTGCTGCGCAGATGGCGGATTCGCTTGGAGCCAGGGTGATACTCAACCCCGCCCCCATGGGCCCCGTTTCCAAGGAGCTTATCTCGCACCTGTGGCTGATTACTCCCAACGAGACCGAGGCCGAAAAACTCACCGGCATAACCATCGAGTCGGAGAACGACGCCCGCCTGGCCGCGGAAGCCCTCTTTGCAGAAGGGGTGGAGAATGTAATCATAACCATGGGCAGCAATGGCTCCCTCGTGGCTACAAGGGAACGTATAGAGTTTGTGCCGGCAAGGCCTGTCAAGGCTCTGGACACCACGGGCGCCGGCGACTGCTACAACGGTGCACTGGTGGCGGCACTTTCCGAGGGCAAAGACCTGTTCGAGGCCGCCAAGGTGGCTACTTTAGCCTCCTCCATCGCCGTCACGCGCCTCGGAGCCCAAACGAGCGCACCTTATAAGAACGAGATAGAAAGCTTATAGTATTATGTTTATTGTCAACAGCTACGCCCTCGCCGTCGCACTCTGCTTCGTTACGATGCTGTGCTGGGGCTCCTGGGGCAACACCCAGAAACTGGCGTCCAAGAACTGGCGCTACGAACTCTTTTATTGGGATTATGTAATCGGCATGGTGCTCTTCGCCCTTTTGCTTGCCTTTACACTGGGCAGCATAGGCAGCGAGGGCCGACCTTTCATAGCGGATCTGCAGCAGGCTTCGTTGTCCAGCATACTCTGGATCCTTGTAGGAGGCATAATCTTCAACGCCTCCAACATACTCCTTTCGGCTTCCGTATCGCTTGCAGGCATGTCGGTTGCCTTCCCTCTTGGCGTAGGAATCGCCCTGGTGCTCGGCGTAGTGAACAATTACCGTGTGGCACTGATGCAGGGTTCAAAGACCGGCAACGTGGCGCTGCTCGTCATTGGCGTTGTGCTGGTAGTCTGCGCCATAGTGTTCAACGGAATGGCTTCCGCGCGCAAAGGTGAGGGCGGCGTTACAAAGTCCGACCAGCGTAAAGGTGTTATCCTGGCCCTGATTGCCGGTATCGTCATGTCTTTCTTCTCATCCTTTGTAATGAGGGCAATGGACACAGCCAACTTCGTCAATCCCGCCCCCGGTAAAGTGACCCCGTACACTGCGATTGTCATCTTCACCTTCGGCGTGCTCCTCAGCAACTTCGTGTTCAACACCATAGTAATGAAGAAGCCTTTCGTGGGCACCGCAGTCAGCTACAAGCAGTATTTCGCAGGAGACTTCAAAACGCACCTCGTAGGCGTGCTGGGAGGCTGCATCTGGTGCCTGGGCACCGCCCTTAGCTACATTACCGCAGAGAAGGCCGGTCCGGCAGTGTCTTATGCACTCGGGCAGGGCGCTCCAATGATTGCCGCCATCTGGGGCGTTTTCATCTGGAAGGAGTTCAAAGGCGCCAGGAAGGGCGTCTACGGCCTGCTGGCTGCTATGTTCTGCTTCTTCATCGCCGGTCTCGCCGCCATTGTAATAGCCGGTAAATGAGAAGACGCCTGCTGATTCTGCCGCTGCTGCTGTTGCTGGCGGCGTGCTCCGCCGGGCCCCAGGGACCCGTCCGCATGATAATAGAGACCGATATGGGCAACGACATCGACGATGCCCTGGCGCTCGCGCTGGCATTGCGTGCCGCCGATGAGGGGCAGGTGCAGCTGCTGGCCGTAGGTTGCCATAAGAACTCCCCTTCCGCCGCTGCATTTACCGATGCCGTCTGCACCTGGTACGGCCATCCGGAGGTGGAAGTGGCGATGAGCCGCACGCCCGTGCAGGAGTTCTCCGATTATGTGGACTACACGGCAGTTGAGCAGGCGTTCAAGAAGTCGCACCTGGAGTATCCTGAGCCGGTGAGCCTGTATCGGAAGCTCCTCTCCGGAGCCCCCGACCACTCGGTCCGCTTTGTCAGCCTTGGCTTCGGTACCACCCTCGCACAACTGCTTGAGAGCGGGCCGGATGAGTATTCACCCCTGGACGGATTATCTCTCGTAGCCCTCAAGACCTGCGGACTGTCCGTCATGGCAGGCAGCTATGGAGAGAAGAAGCGTGCGGAATACAACGTAATCAACGACATCCCGGCCATGCAGAAAGTATTCGAACTCTGGCCCACCGCCATCTGGCAGAACCCCTTCGAGATAGGCAAGCAGGCCATGTTCCCGGGCAAGTTGATAGAAGAGAATCTTGGATTTGATGCCCTGAATCCCGTGGTCGAGGCATACAAGGCATACCGTCCCATGCCTTACGACCGCCCCAGCTGGGATATCCTTAGCGTGCTTTATGTGCTGAGTCCGGAACTGTTTACCGAAAGTGTTCCCGGAGCCGTAAATGTTGATGATGAAGGACTCACCTGGTTCAGCCCCTCCCCCGATGGCAGGCATATAGTCCTTAGCGCCACCATCGACCAGCCGCAGGCGCTGGTGGAGGCGATGAAGGATTATATCTTCCGGCAGAACAACTGACCCAGCTGGCCGAAGCACCAGCCCATGAGAGCGCCGACGGCAAAGCCCACCAGCACGTCGCCCAGGTAGTGCTTGCCTACGAATACACGGCTTACGCCGACTAGAAGGGCCCAAGAAGTGATGCAGATGGAATACAAACGGTAGCTGTGCCTGTAATCGATACGGAAGCCCATGGTGGAGCATACCGCGAAGCCGAGGCAGTTGGCGGCATGGGCCGAAAAGAAGCCGTAGAGCCCGCCGTGACCCTCGAGGACGTTCAGCCCGCGCGCAATCATGTCGGCATCTTCCATGGGCCGCAGGCGGCAAACCGTGTGCTTTATCAGATTGGCGAACTGGTCGCATGCCACCACGAAAAGAATACATGAGGCAGTGACTATCAGCGCCTTTTTCCAGCCCAGGCGGATAAAGAAGAACACGATGATAATCAGGTACATCGCATACCAGATCTGGACGTGCGAGAAGAACTGCCACATGGAGTCTGTGACAGGGTTGTGCCAGGAGTTGAGCGCCAGGGTTATATCCCTGTCCAAGGTATCCAGCCGCCCCAGCAGGCCGTCTACTTCTGCAGCGCCTTCCATAATTCGTCTTTAAGCTTGTCCATGCCTTCGCCGGATGCAGAAGAAATGAATACGTGCGGTATACGCTTCGGCAGCTTGCGGGCAAGTTCCTTCTCTATCTCCTCGTCTATAATGTCGCACTTAGTGATTGCCAGCACGCGTTCCTTGTTCATCAACTCGGGGTTGTAGAGCTTGAGTTCGGAGAGCAGTGTCTTGTAGCTGGCGTTTATGTCGTCTTCTTCGCAGCTGACCATGAAAAGCAGCACGGAGTTACGTTCGATATGCCTCAGGAAGCGCGTGCCTATACCCTTGCCCTCATGCGCCCCTTCTATTATGCCGGGGATGTCCGCCATTACGAATGAACGGTCGTCGTGGTAGCGGACGATGCCCAGGTTGGGTTCCAGGGTTGTAAAGGCATACGATGCAATCTTCGGCTTGGCGGAGGTTATGGCGCTGAGCAGGGTGGACTTGCCGGCATTCGGGAAGCCAACCAGGCCTACGTCGGCCAGCAGCTTGAGTTCCAGTATGAAGGCTCCCTCCTCCCCTTCTTCGCCCGGCTGGGCATAACGGGGCGTCTGGTTGGTGGCCGTCTTGAAGTGGTCATTACCCCAGCCTCCCTTGCCGCCCTGGCAGAGGATACGCTCCTCGCCGTCTGTCGCAAGGTCGAAGATCTGTTCGCCCGTATCGGCATTCTTCACCACGGTGCCCACCGGCACGTCCAGGTAGATGTCGGCGCCGTTCTTGCCGGTGCGGGTGGCCGCTCCGCCCTTCTCTCCGTCGTCGGCCTTGATGTGCTTGCGGTACTTCAGGTGGATGAGGGTCCAGAACTGCGCGTTCGCCCGGAGGATAATGTGCCCTCCGCGTCCGCCGTCCCCCCCGTCGGGACCGCCCTTGGGAATATACTTCGCCCTGTGCAGGTGCATGCTTCCCGCGCCCCCGTGCCCGGAAGCGCAGTATATCTTAACGTAGTCAATAAAGTTGGATTCTGCCATATCACCGCAAATATAACGAGATTTAGCCAAAGTTCCATTTGAGTCCGAACAAAACATAGCGGCCCAGCACCATCCGGTAGCTGTCTTCCGTGTAATTGGCTGTTATAGTTCTGGTGAGATTCGTGGTCTGGTTAAGGATGTCGTGGACTTTGAGGAACAGGTTGAAGGGGCCCAGTTTCTGGGACAATTCTGCATTCCATTGCCACTCGGGCGAGCCATAACCTGCTTCGAAACCGTAGTAGAAAACATAGGAAAGGTCCGTGCTGAAGTCCAGCCCGCGCTTGCCAAGATATGAGGTCCTGGCGGTCAGACGGGTTTCCTGGGTACTCTGATTGGCATTCCTGTCCAGAGAGTACAGGGCTATCCTGCCAACGGAAGAGGCCCCGACACCGAATGAGCATCGACCAGGGTTGTATTTCAGGCTTATGGCAACCATTGGCGTTATAACCTGCGTTCGGCTCTCACGGAAGCCGCTGGTGCCGCTGTAGAAGCGGTCTCCGTCCTTTCCGCCCCAGAAAGCGCTCATGAATGACGGATAATCGAAGGCCTCGATGTCCAGCCCTGCAAGCTCCGAACCTGCCTGATAGGAAGTGAGGGAGGCATATTCGGCCGATCCGCTTACTGAGAAGGCCCAGAGGCCGTCTTTATCCAAAGCCGACGAATAACCCGAAGAAAAAGAAATATCCACGGCCGGCCTCCCGGAGTTCACAGGGACCGAGTACTGGATGCCGTCAGCGTCGTACCAAAGTGCAGAACTGATGCTGTTGTAGTCCAGCTGGCCGGAAAGGGAGACGCTCACCATGGTAAGATTAGGTTTGTCATTCCTGGTCCAGTTGGCATTGAGTACCGTTGAGCCGTAAGGCTTCAGATATATGTTTCCCGTGCTGATGCGCGAAGGGTCGGCAACGTTGAGCACCGGGAGCATACGGGAAGGTGACGGTTCTTTACTATATCCCGAAACATCCACGGTAAGCCGGTCGATGAAAGTACTGTGCTGGAAGCGCAGGTTTGGCGAGAAGAACCACATTAACTCTCCGGCGCCGGTGGTTTCTTCGACATCGAAGCTCCGGGTATAAGTCTCGTTCATGGTTCCGCTTACCCGCCCGCCGGCGGTCAGCCAGGTCTGCGGCCCGAATACATACTGGAAAGTGAGATCATAGACCTGGTTCAATGTCTTGCTGCTGCTTGCCGAACTGTAGTACTTGTTGTACCCTCCCCTGTCATAGGCATGAATGTCCTCCGACGGTCGGGAAAAGTCTATGCGTCCGGAGGCTGAAAGAGTAAGCTTTGGTCCCAGAGGCTCAGTATAGCGGATGCCTCCTTCCATGCCGTACGAACTGGTACGTGTCTCGTTGCGCAGGAAGATCTCTTCCTCTGCCGACCCCAGCTCCAGCAGGGATTGTTCCTCGGAATTCGCTTCGGTCGAAGAATAGAAAGCGCCGGCGCTGAAGCCCAGGGTCCGTCCGCTCCTGCCGCCCAACTCACGGATGGTCACATCTCCGCTCAGGCTCAATTCGCCGGTGTTCTCCACTCCGGACTCGGAGCCTTTGGATTTATTGGTCACGGTGTTCTCCCGCTCCGTTACTGATGAGCTCTCTTCGCTCCTGGAGACACGTCTGAAATCGTAAGACGGCCGTATATGGAACCAGAGGCGCCCGTCTTCTTTCAGCAGCTCCGCTTCCGCGCTGGCGGAATTAACATAACGTTTCCCGCTCTTCCTGGCGTTGGTGGAGAACTCTCCGCCTTCTCCCCAGCTGACGCGGGCAGACCGGGTCTCGGTGTCAGTATCTATGTATTTGTAATTCGCGCTTACGGATGTCTCCACGTCTTTCAGCCGGGTGGTATTGACATTCAGCGCACACTGGGCAGCGGAAGATATGCCCCCGTCCAGGGAGCCGGCCTCTTCTTCATCATCTGCGGCATCTATTACTACGGCCACATCTGAACTGTTGATGTTCTGGGAATTCATGACCAGCGTCAGCTGGTCCTTGTCGGACCGTACGGACGCCAGCACGTTGCCGCCGTAGAGGAAACGCCAGTCGTCGTGACGGGTTACGCCGCCTTTCAGCTCCAGGAGTCCGGACCAGCCCTGCATAAACTCCGGCTTGAGCTCTATGTCCAGTTCCTTCTCCCGCTCGCCGTCCTGTATCCCGGAGGCCCTGGTCTGCTCGCTCTCGTTGTCTACTATAGTTACCTTTTCCACCATCCTGGCCGGCAAATTGAAAACCGCCGTGCTCTGGTCGTCGAAGAAGAAGGGCCACCCTCCTATTTTTATGCAGTCCAGTTCTTCGCCGTTGAAACTGACCTTGCCATCCTGGCTGACTTCCATCCCCGGCATACCTTGCAGGAGGTCCTTGAGTGTTGCATTCTCACCAACGCGGAACTGCCCGGCCTCGAATTCCACCGGGCCGGAGAAAAGGTCCTGCGATCTGGCTGGGATACCGTGCCCGGACAGAATCAGGAGCAATATAAAAAGCAGACCGCGTTTCATATTATGACTTTCTGAAGTGCTAAGATAGTTAGTTTTTTATCCACTCATGCAAGATTCCGTAAATGTTTGTATTTTTGTAATGAAAAGTCTTTGATTATGAAAGCGAAATATCTGATAATCTACATCGCAGTCGGCGTGGCGTTCCTGGGCGCTTCGCTTTGGGTATTGCTGTCCAACGGCAAGAACGCCAAGGCCATACGCTGCAAATACAAGCTGGGAGGCATAATGCTCACTGCATGGTCTATGCTTACCTTCGCGTCCTGCGAGGGCCCCGAGCCGTTTGTTACATGCTATGAGCCTATGGTAGAGTGCTACGATGTAGCTATGCCACAGAATGAGGTTGTTGTAGGCATCAAGGATAAAAGCGGCACCCTGATCAAGTGCGGCGACTCGTTTACAATCAAGATTACAGACCCCAGCTATACGCGCTTCCGCTGCCGCATTAGCACAGCCAGCACGTCACCCGATGCCCCTGCCCCTATTGTTCTTCAGGAAAGTGATTTCGAGGCTCAAGGCAATCCGTGCGATTTTGAGATGCAGGTCTGGGACACCGACTATACCGGAACCATCAAGCTCTCTGTATACGGACTGTATAATACTGAAACCGAAAATGAAGTTGAAGCAGAAGTGGCTGTCTTCTCTTCATTTATCCTGGTCAAATAATGTCTATTACAAAAATAGGCAACATAGTATTCGAACTGACTGAAGCCTGCAACCAGTGCTGCAGGTTCTGTTATAATTACTGGAGGGACGGCAGCACGCCGCTTCCGCCGCCGGATCCGCGGCTTGCACGCAAGACTCTTCGCCGCCTGTTTTCCCAGGCCTCCGTGGGCACGATTTCGTTCTCCGGCGGCGAGCCCATGCTCATGCGCAACATCCACGACCTTGCCCTCGCCGCCCGTTTCAAGGGGAGCCACGTTAACGTGCTCACAAACGGGACGCTCCTTACTTCGGACGCGCTCACCAATTTTGTCAGCCTGGGCATCGGTGCCATACAGATTCCCATCCTCAGCGCCGACTCCGCTGTGCACGAGTACTTAACGCAGCTGCTGGGCTCATGGGCCAAAGCAACCGACGCCCTCCGACGTGTTGCCGCCGTAATGCCGGCGGGCGCGTATGCCGTACTGGTAATCACCGCCGTCAATGCCCCAGGCGTGCCGCAGACGCTGCAATTAATATATGATTTGGGCGTACGTAACGTAATGGTCAACCGTTTCAACATCGGTGGGATGGGGCTCAGAAACTGCTCGGAGCTGGTGCTGAAGCCAGAGGTGCTCAAGCAAGCCTTCGCAGACGTGGAGGCCTTCGCTGCGGCTCATCCCGATATGCATTTCGTCAGCGGCGTCTGCACGCCCCTGTGCATGCTGGACGTGAATCCATACCCACATATACAGTTCTCGTGGTGCAGCACAGACTTCAGCCGCAGGCCGGTGGCCGTAAACTACAGGGGTGACGTGCGCTTCTGCAACCACTCTCCGTCTGTACTCGGAAATATCTGGGACCGCCCCATCGGGGAAATTCTTTCCGATCCGGAAACTGTCGCCCGCTACGCCGTAGTGCCCGAGAAATGCCGCGACTGCACCCTCCTGAGCCGCTGCAACGGCGGCTGCCGCGCCGCCTCAGAGCAGGTCTACGGCAGCTTCGCAGAGGTAGATCCTATCTTGGAGCAGATATAATTATAAGCTATCAGATGCGGGGCATCAGTTGATTGTGAAGGGGGTATAAATATGATCCATTTCCATCTCCGAGCCGTCCTCTCCCTGAACAATACGAATGAAATATAGTATCGCATCTCCTTTGAAGTCTCCTACGGAAAGGGTTATCTTGCAGTCATTTGTTCCGACCACGCATTCAAAGTCCTGCTCCTGAAGTGTCTCCCCGGGCTGCGCTTTCTCATAAGGGGTAATCCGGCATTTGTATTTGCCTGCCAGATCGGTTACAAAGTGTACAAGCATAACATCTCCGTTAGTGAACGTAGTCTTGCCCTCGATATAGGCATATTCCGGCGGAACCGGATCATAGCAGGTCACAAATGGTTCGGGGCCCTCGCAGGACGCAAAGGTAAGCATAGACCATGCAGTGAGCATAATGCCGCCCAGCTTGTATTTATAGCGTATGGCCTTTGCATTCTTGCCGTTGGACAATAAAACCCATAGCGAGACGCCCAGAAATGCCACGCCTATTACTATGTAAATGATTAGATATTTCGCTTTCATTATTAATGCCTTTACGCCAATAAAATACAATAATTTATGAAATCTTGCATGTACGGTGGGCAAGGTCCCGTTCCATTGGGCCCACCTTGCCCGCAAATGTGCCTCTGAAGCGCCTCTCGGGCATATTAATGTGCAAGGTCCCCCCTATAAAACGGGACCTTGCCCAGATTGTTACAGTTCCGGCAGGACTTTTTCCATCTGGATGCCGCGGGAGCCTTTGACGAGGATGGCGCGGCCGGATACGGGGTGCTCATGGAGCCAGGCGGCAAGGGAGGCGGAGTCGGAGAAGACAGATCCTTCGCTGCCGCCCTTCGACGAGCTCAGGGCAGGCCTCAGGATGACAGGTGAAGGGCCGCTCTGGCTGACAGAAGAAGGGCCGCTCTGGCTGCTGTCATTCTGACCAAGCGAAGCGCCGGGAAGAATCTCCAACGCCTTGCCGAACTCCTCCCCCACCAGGATGGCGGGAATGCCGGCGGCGCGGAGCTGCTCCACGACCTTCACGTGCTCGGCGACGGACTCGGCACCAAGCTCTCGCATGTCGCCCAGAAGCGCCAGCTTCTCCGGAGCTTGCAGGACGGCAAAGTTCTCCAGAGCCGCCTTCATGGACGAAGGATTGGCGTTATAGGCATCCACGATGAGGGTATTGCGCTCGGTGCGCACCATCTGCGAACGCTGGTTGGCAGGAACGAACGATTCGATTGCGGCCACTGCATCAGCTCGCGGCACGCCGAAGTAATCTCCCACGGCAAGGGCTGCGAGAACGTTGGAGGCGTTGTAAGCGCCCACCAGCTGGGTATGGACCTCGCAGTCTTTCAACTTCAGGCCCAGGAAAGGCTCGTCGGGAGTGGTAGGCAGAAGCTCCGCCCCCTGATACTTCATGCCATATCCGAAGAAGTGGCACGGCAGGCCGGCGGCCATCCCGCGGAGGTCTTCGTCATCTTCGTTGATGAAGATGAGGCTCCCGCGACGAGAGCCCAACCAGCGGTAGAGCGCGCCCTTCGCCTGCTTTACGCCTTCGAAGGAGCCGAAGCCCAGCAGATGAGCCCTACCGACGTTGGTGATGAGGCCGTAGTCGGGCTGCGACACCCGGACCAGCTTCTCTATATCGTCGGGGTGATTGGCACCCATCTCGATTACCGCAATCTCCGTCTCAGGAGTTATCGAAAGCAGACTCAGCGGCACACCTATGTCGTTGTTCAGGTTGCCCTGCGTGGCGGTCACCTTGAACTTGCGAGCAAGCACCTCCGCAATCAGATTCTTGGTAGTCGTCTTGCCGTTAGTACCCGTAAGACCAAGTACCGAAAGCTTGCCGTCGCGAACATGGGTGCGGTGCCAGATGGCAAGGTCGCGCAGCGTCGCCAGCGGGTCCGCCACCCGAATCAGGCGGCCGTCTTCCGGCAACTCGGCATCCTCGTTAACAACCGCCCACGTAGCACCGTCTTCCAGCGCATTCATGGCAAACTGGTTACCGTCAAATGTCTCACCCCTCAGGGCGAAGAACACTTCCCCGCCCTTTATCGCCCGGCTATCCGTAGTAACCCGATAGCCGCAGTCGCAATATTTTGAATAAAGCTCTTTCATCGTCGTTTATAGATTCTTCGCTTCGCTCAGAATGACAGAGGGAAATTCAGGATAACAATTGAGCTGCAGCTGCTAGCTGAAGACAGGAGTTCGTTTCGCAATCGTAAGCACCCTCGCTTGTAGAGGGAGGGGCCCACAAGCGTAGCGCAGTGGGAAGGCGAGAGAAGCGAGGATGGAGAAACGAATTCCTGCGGAAGCGTTAAGCTGCAGCATAATAAACTACTTCGTCCCTGTACTGCCGAAGCCTCCGGCGCCGCGGGCGGAATCGGCAAGAGAATCCGTCTCGTCCCACTCGATAACTTCATGCTTCGCCAGCACCAGCTGCGCCACCCTCTCCCCTTTCTCGACCGTAAACGGCACGTTCGAAAGGTTCACCAGGATAACGCACACCTCGCCGCGGTAATCGGCGTCAATGGTGCCGGGGGCATTCAGCACGGTAATCCCCTTCTTGGCGGCAAGCCCGCTGCGGGGACGCACCTGCACCTCGTAGCCCGCCAGAATCTCCAGATACAGGCCCGTGGGCACCATGGCACGCCCCAGCGGCTCAAGCACTATAGGCTCCTCATTCGCAGCGCGGACGTCAAGCCCGGCAGAAAACTCCGTAGCGTACTCAGGCAGCGGATTGGGGCTGCGGTTGATAACCTTTACTTTCATCTCGCAACGACTTTCTGCTTCTTCTGAGGGTCCTTGAAGAGGATGGCGAAGAGCACACCCACCACGAAGGCATAGCCTGCGAAAATATACCAGGCGTTAGCCCATGAAGGAACGGCGGCCTTGTAAACGGTGGCGTCCACAACTGCGCCGGCGGCAAGGGTGCCGATTGTAGCGCCGAAGCCGTTTGTCATCATCATAAAGAGGCCCTGGGCGCTGGAACGGATGTCCTCGGCCGCATTCTGTTCAACATAGAGCGATCCGGAGATATTGAAGAAATCGAATGCGAATCCGTAAACTATGCAGCTGGCGACAAAGAGCAGCACGCCCGGCATGGCGGGGTTGCCAAGGCCGAAGAAACCGAAGCGGAACACCCATGCGAACATGGCGATAAGCATCACCTTCTTGATGCCGAACTTCTTCATAGCGAACGGTATAAGCAGGATACACAGGGTCTCGGAGGCCTGCGAGATGGCAATCAGCGCGTTGGAATTCTTCACCGCAAAGGTGTTGGCCAGAGCAGGGTCGGCGGCAAACGAACCGAGGAAGGTGTTGGCATAGCCGTTGGTAACCTGCAGTGAGGCGCCCAGAAGCATGGAGAAGATGAAGAAGATGGCGAACTGGCCGTCCTTGAACAGGGAGAATGCCTTGAGGCCGAAGGCGTCGGCGAAAGATTCGCTCTTCTTGGTCTTGTCTATAGGACACTTGTGCATCGTAAGCGCATAGCCGCAGAGGATAAGCGAAAGGATACCGGAAGATATCAGCTGATGGTAGCTCTCCTGCATGCGGAGGCCGTTTCCTACGTTGAGGAAGTTGGTCAGGAGCATGCTGCAGATGAAGCCAACGGTACCGAATACACGGATGGGCGGGAAGTCTTTCACTGGATCCATGCCTTCCTTGGCCATGGCGTTGTAAGACACCGAGTTGACCAGAGCGATGGTAGGCATGAAGAAAGCCACGCTGATGCTGTACATGATGAACAGAGGGGCGAACTGCACGGCTGCACCTGCGTTCATGCAATACACGCCTGCGCCAGCCATGGCGACGCCGGCGATGCCGTGACAGAGCGAAAGCACCTTCTGGGCCTCCATCTTCTTGTCTGCCAGAATACCCATGAGGGTAGGCATGAAGATGGAAACGATACCCTGCATGGCAAAGAACCACTTGATCTGCGATCCGAGGCCTATGTTACCGAGATAGCGGCCGAGGGAAGTAAGGTAGGCACCCCAGACGGCAAACTCAAGGAAAAGCATCAAGACAAGCTTGAAAGTAATAGGTTTTATCTTCTGCATAGTATAGAGTGTTATTATATGCTAAGTCTTACAAATGTACGAAAAAATCCGTACTTTTGCAGCATCAAAAAGGATTAGATGTTCAAATTCGTCCTCACCGCAAAAGACAAGGCTTCGTCTGCCCGAACCGGCGTTCTTTCCACCGACCACGGAGAGATACGCACCCCCATTTTCATGCCCGTAGGCACGGTGGGATCGGTCAAGGGAGTGTGGCACAGGGACCTCAAGGAGGACATCAAGGCGGAGATAATTCTCGGCAACACCTACCACCTTTATCTGCGCCCGGGACTCGACATACTCAGGCAAGCCGGAGGCCTCCACCGCTTCGAGAACTGGGACCTCCCGATCCTCACCGACAGCGGCGGCTTCCAGGTGTTCAGCCTGAGCAAGATACGCAAGATAACCCCGGAAGGATGCCGATTCCAGTCGCATATCGACGGCTCCCGCCACCTCTTCACACCGGAGAACAACGTCGACACGCAGCGCATAATAGGCGCCGACATAATGATGGCCCTCGACGAATGCTGCCCGGGCGACGCCGACCGGCAGTATGCCGCCAGGTCGCTGAAGCTGACGCAGGGATGGCTGGAACGCTACGCGAAGCATTTCAAAGAGACGGAGCCCCTGTACGGGCACGCCCAGACCTACTTCCCCATCATCCAGGGGTGCACCTACCCCGACCTCCGCGTGGAGGCCGCCGAACACGCCCTTCAGTTCTCCGAGGCCGGCATAGCCATAGGCGGCCTGGCCGTCGGCGAGCCCACCGAAGTGATGTACGAGATGCTGGAGGTGCTCGATCCGGTGATACCGCAGGACAGGGCGCGCTACCTCATGGGCGTAGGCACTCCCGCCAACATCCTGGAAGGCATAGCCCGCGGCGTGGACATGTTCGACTGCGTTATGCCCACCCGCAACGGCCGCAACGGCATGTTGTTCACATGGGACGGCATAATGAACATGCGCAATGCCAAATGGGCCGACGATTTCACGGAAATCGACCCGCAGGGCACATCTTTTGCGGACCACGCCTACACCCGTGCCTACCTGCACCACCTGTTTGTCGCCGGGGAGATGTTCGCCGCGATGCTGGCAAGCGAGCACAACCTGGCCTTCTACCTGGACGTCGTAAGGCAGGCGCGCGCACATATCGAAGCAGGCGATTTTACGGCCTGGAAGGAGCAGGCGGTAAGAAAGGTCACCCAAAGACTGTAAAGCATGAGTTTAAAGCCGAAAATACTCGACAGATACATAATGAAGAAGTTCCTCTCGACCTTCTTCATAGCCCTGCTTATCATTATCGGCATAGTCATCATATTCGACATCTCGGAGAAGATAGAGAACTTCGTGGAGCATGAAGTACCGCTGAAGACCATAATCTTCGACTACTACATCAACTTCATCCCCTACTTCATAAACATGTTCTCGCCGCTGTTCGTGTTCATCACGGTAATCTTCTTCACCTCCAGGATGGCCGCGAATTCGGAGATTATCGCTATTCTGTCAGGCGGCGTGAGTTACCACAGGATGATGGTGCCTTACGTTGTGTCCGCCGCCTTTATCGCACTGCTTTCGCTGGGCCTGAACCTTTTCGTAATCCCGCGTTCCAATGCAACCAGGGTAGATTTCGAGACCAAGTACGTAGATACTCACTACAACTATACCAAGTACAGCCGCAACAACGTACATTATCAGATAGCGCCCGGAGAATTCGTGTTTGTACAGTCCTTCAGCGCCTACAACAACACCGCATACAAGTTCACCCTCGAAACCATAGAAGACAACAAGCTTGTTTCCAAGCTTACTGCAGAATCCGCAGTTTGGGACAGCACCCTTGACGGCTGGCACCTGCGCCGCTGGTTCATACGCGACTATGGCACCGGCATGGAAGACAAGGTGCGCTGCGGCGACCAGATGGACACAGTAATAGCCCTCAAACTCAGCGACTTTTACCGCAACCAGAAGACGGTCGAGACCCTTACCCGCGGCGAGCTCAACGCCCTCATAGACACCCAGAAAATGCGCGGCGACTCCAACGTGATGTATGCCCAGATAGAGAAGAACCGCCGTATGACCCTTCCCTTCTCCGCCTTCATTCTCACCATCATGGCGGTGGCTCTGACCAGCAAGAAAAAGCGAGGCGGAATAGGATTCAACCTCGCTTTGGGAATCGGTCTCGCGTTCCTCTATATTTTGTTCCTGAAGTTCAGCGAGATGTTCGTATTTACCGGCACCATGCCGGCCGGCTGGGCTCTTTGGCTTCCCAATTTCGTATATACGGCTATCGCCGCCGTACTCTACCGCTTAGCCCCGAAGTAGGCCCTTATTCAGCAAATGCATAACTAAAGCCCTGGATACGGTCCCAGGCTCCGCGGGTGAAGTCCGGAATCTCCACGGGCACGGATCCGTTCTCGATGGATATACGGCTCAGCTCGGTGACGCAGCACCACTCTGCGAGGTCGTAAACATCCATATCCAGAGGCAGTCCGTTGTTGAGGCAATAGATCAGGCGGTAGTCCATGATGAAGTCCATTCCGCCGTGGCCTCCGACTTCCTTTGCCATCTCCTCAAGCTCAGGAGTGAGGATGGGGTTGCGGTATTTGGCCATGAGTGCATCGAGCTCCGCTCCGTCGTAGACTTTCTCGAACTCCAGGTCCTCGTAATTCACGTCTCCGGTATTCTCTGTACGCAGGCAAATCTGGCCCATTGGATACTTGGCGGCATAACCGTCGGTTCCTACCAGCTGATACATGCGGTCGTAAGGACGGGGGGTCATGACATCGTGCTCGATAAGGATGGTCTTGCCCTTTGCCGTACGGAGCATGGTCATAGTCTCGTCACCGTTCTTGAAGTCAGAGCAGGGCTCGCCTGTTCGTGCCTCGACGAGCTTGGGTCCGTTGAAGGCATCGGTATCCATGGACACCAGAGTGGTCAGACGGTCGCCGCGGTGGATGTTGAGCACCTGGCAGACGGGGCCGAAGCCGTGGGTGGGATAGAGGTCACCCCTGTACTGCTGGTTGAAATCCAGGCGCCAGTTGCGCCAGTATCCGCTCCAATAGGGATCCAGGTTGTGATGATAAGCGCCTTCTGCGTGTACAATCTCACCGAAAACACCCTGCTGCGCCATCTCAAGGGCGGTAAGCTCGAAGAAGTCGTAGCAGCAGTTCTCGAGTATCATACAGTGCTTGCGGGTGCGCTCTGAGGTATTCACGAGGTCCCAGCAAGCCTGCAGGGTCTCGGCAGAAGGAACCTCAAGTGCAACGTGCTTGCCGTGCTCCATGGCATAGAGGGCCACGGGCACGTGGTGAATCCAGTCGGTACATATGTAAACAAGATCCACCTCAGGATCCTCGCAGAGCTGCTTGTAGATTTCCTCGTCGCCTGCATATATTTTGGCGGTCATGCCGCGTCCCTGAAGGAACTCGAGGTTCTTCTCTGCCCTGTCGGTCTCAACGTCGCAGATAGCGGCGATATGACTGCCGGGGACATAGGAAAGACGGCGTACGGCACCGGAGCCGCGGTCGCCGAGTCCTACCACACCGATACCAACGTCTGCAATGGGCTCAGCCGCAAACTGCAGCATAACCTGCTGCCCTGCAGGACGGGGAGGGACCTTGGTACGGATGATACCGTCATTCTGTCCACATGAAACCAGGAGCGCCATCAAGGCGGCGCAAACAATAATAAAACGCGTTCTAAGCATAGTATTTAATGTATTACAGAATCACTAAAGGGCCTCCAGTATAGCCTGCATGGCAGGAACCTTGGCGCGGGCGGCCTTGAAAAGGGCCACCTGGTTGCGGGTACGTACCAGATTATGCTCGGGATACTTGATCTTGTAGTAAGTGTCTCCGTTGATGTAGTCGGCGAAGAAGCGGACGGCCTGCATGTACGGGAAGAGGCAGGCGGCGTAAGGCAGGTTTTCCCTTTCCACAGGGGTCAGGAAGGTCTTGGCCGATTTAATGTAACCCTGGGCGAAAGCCTCGAAGATATCCATTTTGAAGTCGACCTTGTCTATGGCCGGATCATCCTCCGCCACGGTATTGGCTGCAGTACGCAGGAAGTCGCCGAAGTCGGAGAATACGAAGCTCGGCATCACGGTATCCAGGTCGATGACACAGAGCACGTTGCCGTCGGCGTCAAACATCATGTTGTTGACTTTTGTGTCGCAGTGGCAGATGCGCTTGGGTAGCACGCCCTCGCGGTGCATACGCTCGGCCTTGCACATCTCCTCCTCGAAAGGAAGGAGTTCGGCCAGGATGGCCTGCACCTCAGGCTCGGCCATACGGCCCGCCTTGTCGGAGGCCACGGCCTCGCGCAACTGGCGTGCACGGAGTTCCATGTTGTGGAAGTCGGGAATAGTCTCTCCCAGAGGCTCTTCGAGATCTGCCAGCATTGCCTCGAAACGGCCGAATGCCTCACCGGCGAAACGGGAGTATTTGGGGTCTACGGTCTCGAAGGTATAGGCGTCGGGGATAAACACCGACACGCGCCAGTACTTGCCTTCATCTTCGAACCAGGTGCAGTCGCTGCCTCTAAGAGGCACGAAGGTAAGCACCTTGCGGTCTATGTCGGACTCGCCGGCGAGCTCCAGTTTGCGGCGTATGTGTTTGGTTACCGCAACGATGTTGCGCTGCAGCAGGTCCACATCCTGGAAAATCGCATTGTTCACCCTCTGAAGGACATAGGCCTTGGGGCCGTCCGTGGTGATCTTGTAAGTGTCGTTGATAAGGCCGTTGCCGAGGGGTTTGATTTCTTTGACTTCACCCTCAATGGCAAAGAGTTTTGCTATATTTTCGAGATTCATATTTTAAATATGGTTTTCGCAAATATAGCAAAATAGTCGTTTCTCTGCAAACTTTTAATGACCGGCGAGGAAACAAAGCTGATGGCCGGGATAAGCGGAACGTAGCGAAGCAACCGGCTCCCGCCCGCAGGCGATGCTGTCGAAGAAATCCCGGAGCAGCTCGGCGTCCGCTCCTGCATGAAGCGGGGCGTTGTTGAGAGCGGAATAATCATCCTCCGCCTGCGCCACCACGGAGCCGTCCAGCAGCAGGCTCACGCGGCCTCCCTCGGCAAGCACCATTCCCCTCTCCCCTATTATCTGGGTAACCCTTCCCTCCTGCATGCTGGTGCCTTCCAGGTGCATATTGATGCGCATGCCGTCGTCCAGCACCGCGGTAACGGTCTGGGTGTCGAAGACATCGTTGTCGCAATGGTACACGCAGCGGCCGTAGCGACCGTTCCGAAGCTCCTCATCAATCACGTCTGCCAGAGTCTGTCCTTCGGGCACGTCGAAACCGCTGGTCCATGCGCCACGCCTGCTGTAGAGGTCCACCGCGGAATAGGGGCACTCCCGTTCGAGCGGGCAGTCGATGCAGCGTTCGGTCGCCCCTTCCGGTGCGTTGGCGCTGCGGAAGCGGGTAATGGCACCGCGGCTGTGTACGTCACCGGCCGACTTGGCTCCGGTAAGCCAGAGCAGGAAGTCGGCGTCGTGGCAGCATTTCGACAGGAAAATGGGGCCCGTAGCGGCCTTCTGCGACCACAGGCCGCGCACGAAGGTATGGGCCATACGGTCGGGGCCTATATGCTCTTCGTGGTCGATACGGGAGATGGGGCCGAGTTCGGCTGCCAGCTCGCGTATGCGGCGGAAGAAGGGATGCAGGCGGAGCTCCAGGCACACGCCCACGTGTACCCTGGCATTGTCGGCGGCGTTAAGCAGCATGAGGTACTGCTCCTCGCTGGTTGCGGCAGGTTTCTCCAGCAGCACATGCCAGCCCCGTTCAACGCAGGAAAGCGCCAGGGGCACGTGGAGCTTGTCGGGAGCTGCTATTATCACCGCCTCGACTTCCGGATGCGGCTGCGCAAAAAAATCATCGGAATTGCTGTAGCAGTTCTCCGGCGGCACATTATGGCGCGCTGCGGCCTGGCGCAAACGGATGTCTTCCGGTTCCACCAGGCAGCTTACCCGGACGTTCTCCGGGAGGCAACTGAGATACTTACGCGCGCGGTTGCCTACGCCAAGAACTGCTATATTCATATCTAACGCCTTCTGCCGCGGCTCTTCTTCCTCTTTGCAACTCGGGAATAGACTGCAAGGCCCACGAGGGCAAGCAGGAAGACTACCACTACCACCACGGTCATTCCGTTGGCGTTCTCACCCTTGACACGGCTCCACATGGCCACCAGTTCGGGAGTACGGTCGCCCCAGTCATGCTCCTGGGTGCTGCGCTCGATATCGGCCTTGTCGGGATATAGAACGGGGTCGAGGCAAACCGCCTCAGCTCCGGGGCCGAAGAAATAGCTCACGTCTATAGGCTCGTACTCCTCTTCGTCGGCGAACGCCTCCATCACCTCGGGAGCGCCGCTCACGGACACGTAGCCAGTCACGTCCACATTGCGGATTACTATGTCGGGACGGCTCATGAAGTTGATCCAGTATTTAGC
Organism: uncultured Bacteroidales bacterium; assembly: GCA_947305645.1. Lineage (GTDB taxonomy): Bacteria > Bacteroidota > Bacteroidia > Bacteroidales > UBA932 > Cryptobacteroides. Next base: position 28,214 of record CAMZEC010000035.1, read on the forward strand.
GGCCTTGACGTTCTTGGCGTACTTGGGTATCACCCAGCCGTCGAACCACACCGTAAAGCCTTCTTTAGGGCACACATAGCGCAGGTCCACGCCTATCTCGGCCGCCTCTTCGATCGCCCATACGGCGTCGCCGCTCCAGTTGAGGCTCAGCCAGCCGCGCTCCTGGGTCATCTGGTCCTTGCCGAAATCGGCCTCCCAGCCGGCCACGAGGGGCTTTACCTGCTTCATATAGGCCTCCACCTCGGCCAGAGCCTTGTCGGAGGAATCGTGCATGAGCTCGTCGAGGGTAACTGTGCCTGCGGCAAGCTCATCGCGGTGCAGGTAGATAATTATCTGGGAGAAGATGTCGCGGGCGGAGTCCTTGATGAAGATTTTGTCTTCGAACTTGGGATTGCGTATGACGTCCCATGTGGAAGCCTCCTCGTCGGTGACATACTTGGCGTTGTAAAGTATGCCGGTAGTGCCCCACATATAGCCTACAGAGTACTCGTTGGCGTCTTTGTCGCCGCCTTCCATCTTTCCGAAGCGCTCGCGGATGTAAGGCGAGAGGTTGCTGTCGATGTAGTTGGGAGTGTCGCCGAAGTCGCGGTCGATGGGCAGCAGCAGGTCGCTGCGGAGCATGCGCTCGATGATATA
>CAMZEC010000036.1 GCA_947305645.1 uncultured Bacteroidales bacterium
GTAGCTGCCGCTTTTCGAAGAGCTCGAGTCTGAATAGACCCGAGCTCTTTTTTTTGCGACAGTCGACCTGGTGAAATATTACCAGGTCAGTGGACGTAAGTGATTGATTTTTAGCGGGAGGGTACTTAGTAGGCGCTTGGCCTCTTTACTTTCCTTCGGCCTCCGGAATTGGGTGCCGCCTTGATTTATCGACTTCGTCCGGATATTTGGCTGTTTTCCCGGATGCAATGCTGTTTTCTGCTCGGCCGTCCGGATTTTTGGTCGCTTTTCCGGATGCTGTTCCTGGTGGCGGGGCAGGTCCGATTATCTGCCGGGGACCTGCGGCACTGGAACGAATGAGATAATGATTTGCGGGGCAGGTATCAGTACTTTTTCCAGACCTGCGTCATCTTACGTCTTTGGCGCCTGCTGCCTCTGGAGCCGCCAGGGCTGGGGAGAGAGGGCGTTCAGTACAGCTAAAGTGTGGCGATGGACTTGGCGGCGGTGTAGGCGGTAGACCAGGCGGCCTGGAGGTTGAAGCCGCCGGTGACGGCGTCGATGTCGAGGACTTCGCCGGCGAAGTAGAGGCCCGGAAGATTGCGGCATTCCATTCTTGACGGATTCACCTCATCCAGGCTAACGCCCCCGCAGGTAACGAATTCTTCTTTGAAGCGGGCACGGCCGACGATGGGGTAACTGTCAGATATCAAAACATTTACCAAGCGCGAAAGGCCCTTGCTGCCGAGCTCTGCCCAGCGTGCATCGGGCCTGATACCGGCGCGCTCGACAAGCATACGCCACAGCCTGTCGCTTAGTTCCGAAGGATGTGAATTTGCAACCGTTCGCGAGCCTTCGGACATTATGGCAAGACGCTCGCGGACGCCTGACTCCGAGTCGTTCAGCCAATTAATCAATAAATCACTCCGATACTGCTCAGAAGCCAACCATCTGGCAGCATAAGAGGAGAGCCGCAGAGTAGCCGGTCCGCTTACGCCCCAGTCGGTCAGCAAAAGAGTGCCGTGAGAGCGGAAATTCGTCCCTGCAAGCCCCAGCGTGACGTCATCTACTACGGTCCCCATCAGGGAACGCAGTCCGTCGTCGGCAATCTTGAATGTAAACAACGATGGCACTGGCGGCAACAGTTTTAGATCGCATTGCTCAAGGATATTCGCCGTAGCTCCGCCGCTAGTTAAGACTACAGCGTCCGGATGCACGACATTTCCATCGGCAAAACGCACCGAGAGGTCTGGCGCAATAGCACTAACCTTTTGCCCACAAATCACTTGCACTCCGCCTTCGCGCATTGCACGCTCAAGCACATTAACGATTTGCATCGCATCCTGGCTCCGGGGAAAAACGCACTGGTCTGGCTGTACGACAAGTTGCACACCCTTGTCCTCGAACCATCGGTAGCAGTCGTTCTGGTCGAACCGGGAGAAGACTTTCTTCATGAAGCGGGAGCCCCGGGGGTAGACAGAGGTGAGGTCCATTGCACGGGCCGCTGACGGGAACGTGCCGTCTGGCTGCCTGTCCGACTCACTGAAGACACAGGCAAAGCTGTTCGTAAGATTGCACCTGCCTCCGCCGGTAATCGCCAGCTTTCTCATAGGCCTGGGACCGGACTCGAAAACAGTCACATTACATGAAGGATTATGCCGCTTGATTTCCGCAGCACAAAAGCACCCGGCAGCCCCTCCTCCTATGATAGCAATATCCTTCACAACGCAAAGATAATAAAGACTTTTTACACATCATTAATTTGCATCATTCTTAAAATTGAAGTATCTTTGCGAAATATTTCGAAACGTTTTATTTTATGTGTGGAATAGTTGCATATCTGGGGAGCCGAGAGGCATACCCTATCCTTATCAAGGGCCTCCACAGGCTCGAATACCGCGGATATGATTCTGCCGGTACAGCTGTCCTCAACGATGCCGGACAACTCAATATATATAAAGCTGTTGGAAAAGTTTCTAATCTGGAGCATGTCGCAGAAGGGCATGACCATTCCGGCACAATAGGCATTGCCCATACCCGTTGGGCTACCCATGGAGCACCGAACGAGGTTAATGCACACCCGCATCTTTCGCAGAGCGGCGACCTTACGATGGTCCACAACGGCATCATCGAAAACGCCGCCATACTCAGGGACCAGCTGAAGCAGCGCGGCTTCACCTTCAAGAGCGAGACGGACACCGAAGTCCTCCTCCAACTTATAGAATACACACAGCAAAAGCACGTAGTGGACCTGGCCTCGGCAGTCAGAATCGCCCTGCAGAAAGTCATTGGCGCATACGCAATTGCAGTAATTGACCGCAAAGAACCGGACACCATTGTGGCCGCCCGCAAGAGCAGTCCTCTGGCCATAGGCCTGGGCGAAGACAACTGCGAATTCTTCATTGCCAGCGACGCTTCCCCTATAGCGGGATACACCAACAAGGTGGTTTATCTCAACGACGAAGAAGTAGTCAGCTGCAGAAGGGGAGAAGAACTTCACATAACCACTCTGAATGCAGAAAAAGTCGACGTCCGCGCCAAGGAGATAGACCTGGACGTAACCATGCTCGACAAAGGCGGTTTCGCCCACTTCATGCAGAAGGAAATCTTCGACCAGCCGGCTGTCCTCAGAGACTGCATGCGCGGCCGTCTGCTCCCTGCACACAGGCGCATCGTCCTAAGCGCAGTAACCGAGCACCGCGAGGAACTCATAAACGCAAAGCGCTTTATTATGGTGAGTTGCGGCACGTCATGGCACGCAGCCCTTATAGGAAAACAACTTATTGAAATGTTCTGCCGTATCCCGGTGGAAGTCGCATATGCCAGCGAATTCCGTTACAGCGATCCCGTAGTTGGTCCCGGAGACGTAGTATTCGCCCTCTCCCAAAGTGGCGAGACTGCAGACACCCTTTCCGCCATCCAGCTCGCCAAGGAGCGCGGCGCCATGATTTTCGGTATAGTTAATGCGGTAGGCAGCAGCATTGCCCGTGCTTCAGACACAGGAACTTACATCCACGTAGGCCCGGAAATCGGCGTTGCAAGTACCAAAGCGTTCACCGGACAGACAACCGTTCTGGCCATGCTCGCCCTCGCAATAGGCCGCGAGAAGGGAACTGTAACAGAGCAGGTTTATCTGGATACCCTCGCCGAGCTGGAAACAATCCCCGACAAGATATCCAGAATCCTTGAGAAAGACGATGAAATCAAAGCCCTTGCTGCTGAGTATGCAGATAAGAAAAACTTCCTCTATCTGGGCCGTGGAATGAACTATCCCGTGGCTTTGGAAGGAGCGCTTAAGCTCAAGGAAATCAGTTATATACACGCAGAAGGCTATCCTGCAGCCGAGATGAAGCACGGCCCTATCGCCCTCGTGGACAAAGATATGCCCGTGGTATTCCTGGCCACCCATCACAATCTTTACGAGAAGATTCTCAGCAACATGCAGGAAGTAGTCGCCCGCAAGGGAAGAGTGCTTGCAATCGTGAGCGAAGGAGATACCGTGGTCAAGGATATTGCAGAGCACGTAATTGAGGTGCCACACACACTCAATTCCCTCTGCCCGCTGGTGTCGGTGATTCCGCTTCAGCTTCTTGCCTATCATATCGCGGTATCCAAGGGCCTCGACGTGGATCAGCCAAGGAACCTCGCAAAAAGTGTAACAGTAGAATAGTAACTCGATGGAATACAGAAAATTAACTAAGGAGGAAATCGTCGCCCTGCAGAACAATGCCTGCACTGCGGAAGACTGGTCGATGATAGAAGTCGGCGACGGTTTCGCAACAACATATATCAGAAATACCGCTTTCAGCGGACAGGTCCGCCTGGGCCGCTTCGAGAACAGCTTCACCCTGCCCGGCGGCGTCAAGCGTCACTCCGGCATCTCCGACGCCACCCTGCACAACGTGAGCGTGGGCGACAACTGCTGCATACGTGCCGTACGCGGCTATATCGCCAACTACGACATCTCCGGCGACACCTTGATAGACAACGTCGGAACCATTGCCACCGAGGGTGAATCCTCCTTCGGCAACGGCGTCAAAGTCTCCGTGCTCAGCGAGACCGGCGGGCGCGAGGTGCTCATCCACGACCGCCTTTCGTCGCATGAGGCCTACATGATAGCCCTCTATCGCCACAGGCCCGCTTTCATAGAGAAGATGAACGCTATCATCAACTCATACGTGGATACGTGCCGCTCGTCACGAGGGCACATCGGGCGCGGCGTCAGCATCAGCGGCGTTGCCAATATCGTCAACGTGAGAATAGGGGACGCCAGCCGTATCGAGGGTGCCCTGTCGCTCACGGAAGGCTCCCTGAACGGCAGCTTCGAGGCACCGGTGGTCATAGGCCAGGGCGTCATCTGCGAAGACTTCATCATCTCCGAGGGCAGTTCCGTCACCGACGGGGCCATGCTTACACGATGCTTCGTCGGGCAAGCCTGCGTGTTCGGCCACGGATACTCCGCCAGCGACTCCCTCTTCTTCAGCAACTGCCTGGGAGAGAACGGCGAGGCATGTGCCATCTTTGCCGGCCCCTACACCGTCACGCATCACAAGAGCACCCTGCTGATCGCCGGCATGTTCTCCTTCATGAACGCCGGCTCCGGTTCCAACCAGAGCAACCATATGTACAAGCTGGGGCCCATCCATCAGGGGACCCTCGAGCGCGGCGCCAAGACGGCCTCCGACTCATACATCCTATGGCCTGCCCGCGTGGGGGCTTTCTCCCTCGTCATGGGACGCCATGTAACCCATTCCGATACCACCAACCTGCCCTTCTCCTACCTGATCGAGAAAGGGGAGACCTCATATCTCGCTCCCGGCGTGAACCTTCGCAGCGTAGGTACGATACGCGACGCGCGCAAGTGGCCCAAGCGTGACGGCAGGAAGTGTTCCGACAAGCACGATCTCATCAACTATAACCTCCTGTCTCCTTTCACCATCCAGAAGATGATAAAGGGACTCATGACACTGGAGAACCTCCGCTATGCCAGCGGCGAGTTGTCCGACGTGTATTCGTTCCACAGCGTAAAAATCTCCAACCACTCCCTTATGCGTGGCATGGAACTGTATCGGGTGGCTATTGACAAGTTCATGGGCAACTCCCTGATTTCCAGGCTGCAGGAGAGCGACGGAAGCTTCCAGAAACTGTCTGAGGCCCAACTTCAGGCAAAGCTTCGTCCAGACACCCCTATAGGCTCCGGAGAGTGGGTTGACATAAGCGGCCTTATCGCCCCCAAGTCTGAGATTGCAGCACTGATGAACGGAATCGAGACCGGAGAGATTACCAGCCTGGATGCCATCCGCAGTGCCTTCAAGGTGATGGCAGACAATTACTACAGCTACGAGTGGACATGGGCATTCCAGCACATTCAGCAGCTCTACGGCATCAATCCGTCAAAGATCACCAAAGACGAGGCCATCAGCCTTATCGGCAAGTGGCGCGAAGCCGTGGTCAAGCTGGACAATATGATTTTCGAGGACGCCCGCAAGGAATTCAACCTCGCCTCCAAGACCGGTTTCGGAGCAGACGGCGACAAGAGCCAGAAGGAAAGCGACTTTGAGCAGGTGCGCGGAGATTTCGAGTCCAACGACTTCGTCCGTTCGGTCCTTGACCATATCGAAGCGAAGACAGCATTAGGACATAAAGCAACAGCAGCGTTGGAAGCAGAATAATGTGATTAAAAAATTCTTATATTTGTAAGAATCACATAATCACAATCTGCTATGTCCAAAAAATCTAAGAATGACGGAAAATACGAGTGGAGTTATTGCTCGCTCGGAGGCACTGTGCGCATCAACGTACAGAGCGGTGAAGATATTGCCCACTTGGGAGAACTCGACCAGAAACTTTGGACCGTACTCAGCTGTCCGGTGCAAGGCCTGGAGTTTGACGAGTCTACCCTGCGCATGATAGATACCGACGGAGACGGTAAGATACGCGTAAAGGAAATAGTCGCCGCCGCCGAGTGGCTCACATCTGTCATAAAAGATAAAGACCTGATTCTCAAAGGTAACTCCGTACTTCCTCTGAATCAAATAAATACAGAATGCGAGGCCGGCAAGAAGCTGCACAGCTCTGCGCTCCAGATACTCTCCAACCTCAAGCTGGAGAAGGATGAGATTTCCGTTGCCGACACTTCGGACAGCGTCGCCATTTTTGCCGAAACAGGAGCCAACGGAGACGGAGTCATTACGGAAGCTTCCGCCGGAGACGAGAAGCTGAAGGAAGTTATCCGCGACATAATTGCAACCACCGGTTCTGCAGTCGACCGTAGCGGCGCGGCGGGCGTTACTGCAGAGCATATCAAGGCTTTCTATGCCGCCCTGGCCGACTATTCCGCATGGCAGGCGGCATCTACGCCTGACATCCTGCCCTTCGGCGCCGACACCCAGGCTGCGCTGGATGCGTGCAATGCGCTGAAAGAAAAGGTTGCCGACTTCTTTATGCGCTGCAAGCTCATAGCTTTCACGGAAGCCGCCGCTCCTGCCGTTGATGTGTCCGTAGAACGCATAGGCGAGATAGCCGCCGACGATTTGAATTCCCGCGAGGAAGAGATCTCCAGCTATCCTATCGCCCGTCCCACCAAGGAGGGCCTGCTGCCGTTCAACGCTATCAACCCCGCATGGAAAGCCCGTTTCGACGCTCTCCGCGCCCTTGTCGCTTTTGACGGCAAAGACGGTGTGACCGAGGACGAGTGGAACGCTCTTCTCGCCAAATTCGGCCCTTACGTTGCCTGGATGGACTCCAAGAAGGGCGGTACCGTCGAGCCCCTCGGGCTGGAGAAGGTCAATACTCTCCTTAAAGAGGACGCAAAGGCGGCCCTGCTTGCCCTGGTCGATGCCGACAAGGCTCTGGAAGAGGAAGCCAACTCCATCGATGAGGTAAACAAGCTGACCCACCTCTATCGCGACTTCTACAAACTGCTGAAGAATTATGTGATATTCAGCGACTTCTATTCTCCGAACCAGGACGAACCGGCAATCTTCGAATCCGGTAAGCTCTATATAGACCAGCGTTGCTGCAGGGTATGTGTGAAGGTCAGCGACATGGGCGCTCATGCCGATATGGCGGGCCTCAGCAGCATGTTCCTGCTTTACTGCACCTGCACTTCCCGCACCACCGGCCAGACCATGGACATAGTGGCGGTGATGACGGACGGCAGCACCCGCAACCTCCGTCCCGGCCTGAACGGTGTGTTTTATGACCGCGAAGGGCGCGACTGGGACGCCAAGGTAGTAAAGGTGGTAGATAACCCCATCAGCATCAAACAGGCTTTTTGGGCCCCCTATGTAAAGCTCGCCAACTTCGTTACCGGGTTGATACAGAAGTCCGCTGCCGACAAGGACGCCAAGGCGACTGCCGACCTCCAGGCCGGTGCCGCCAGCGCTCCCGCCGATGCGGCCGCCAAGAAGCAGCCGTTCGATATCGCCCGTTTTGCCGGCATCTTTGCTGCCGTCGGCATGGCACTCGGTATCATTGCCGCAGCGCTCGCTGCAATAGTCTCCGGCATAGCCAAACTGCCCTGGTGGGGCATTCTGGTCATAATTGCCGGCATCATGCTGCTTATCTCCGGACCTTCCTGCCTCATCGCATGGTTCAAGCTGCGTCGCCGCAACCTTGGTCCCGTACTGAACGCCAACGGCTGGGCTATCAACTCCGGCGCCAAGGTGAATATTCCTTTCGGACGTACGCTCACCAGCGTGGCCAAGTATCCCAAGCTCAATTTGGATGACCCGTACAAGCCCAAGACTCCTCTCTGGAGGAAGATTCTTTGCTGGTTCATCTTCCTGGCCGTAATTGCTTTCGGCGTGTTGTTCTTCACCGGTAACCTGAAATGCATAGGTCTGCCTTTCCCTAAAGAGAAGCCTGCTGAGGAACTTGTAGAGGCTGCAGATGAAGCCGCAGAGACCGCTGAACTGCCAGCTGAAACTATAGATGAGTAGATATGGATCTTAATCTGAATAAGTTTACAATCAAGAAAGAAGAGGCAAACGTTGGCCTCTTCAACGATTGTTTCCCGCCCGTTATGGACGGCGTGGCAGTTTGCGTGGAGAATTATGCCAAGTGGATGCAGAAGATGGCAGGGGGGGTCAAGGTAATAACTCCGCATGTACCGGATACTGACTACTCGAATCTCGATTATCAGGTGCTGGACTACCTCAGCGTACCTGTACCCAAGCGTCACCCTTATGTGACCGGAATTGCCGAAATAGATCCGCGGTTCCTGGCCAAAATTACCAAGATGCGCTTCAAGATTGTTCATGCCCACTGTCCTTTCGCCAGCGGCATGGCTGCCCAGCGTATCGCAAAGCTTCAGGGCATACCTTGCGTTGCTACGTTCCACTCCAAATATCGCGATGATTTTGCGCGAGTGCTGCCCAAGCCTATCGTGGATGGCATTATCAAGTACATTATCGAATTCTATGAGAACGCCGACCTCGTGTGGGTGCCTCAGGAATCGGTGATAGAAGTTATCCGCGAATACGGATACAAAGGTACTGTGGAGGTTATGGACAACGGCTCCGACCTTGTTGCCGACTATCCCGAGAAGTATTTCGTGGAAGCCCGGCAGGCTCTTGGCATCAAGCCGGAAGAGTTCGTGCTGCTCTTCGTGGGCCAGCACATCTGGGAGAAGAACCCACGTCTGATAATTGAAGCCCTTGCCCGTATGGGAGACGTGCCTTTCAAGATGTTCTTCGTCGGAACGGGCTACGCGGCCGAAGAGATGAAGCAGCTGGTGACGGAAAAGGGGCTGGACGACAAGGTGACTTTCGTCGGCATGCTGACCGAACGTGCCGCCATCACCCGTTACTATGCCGCCTCAGACCTCTTCCTCTTCCCGTCTCTGTACGACAACGCCCCTCTGGTGGTGCGGGAGGCGGCCGCTCTGCATACGCCTGCCGTCATGGCAGAGGGCTCTACCGCCTCTACCATACTTACGGACGGCGAGAACGGCTTCCTGGTGAAGAACGATCCGGCCGAGATGGAGGCCCTGCTTCGCAGGCTGATTGCCGACCCGGAGCGTGTGCACCGCGTGGGCGTGCAGGCTTCGAAGAGCATAGTGCGTTCGTGGGAGGATTGCGTCGGGGAAGCCCTCGACCGTTACAATGTGCTGCTGAAAATCAGAAATTTACCTGTAATCGACAGATTATGAGCAAATCCGCTATAGAGGTAATTGCCAGTCGCAAGAGCGTGAGATCTTATACTGACGAGCCTGTGAGCGACGGCGACATAGAGATATTGCTTCGCGCAGCCATGGCTGCCCCGTCGGCAAAGAACCGTCAGCCCTGGGAGTTCATTGTGGTAAAAGACCGCGCTACCCTGGATGCGCTTGCCGGGAGGCTCAAGCATGCCAAAATGCTGGCCCAGGCTCCATTAGCCATCGTCGTGTGTGCCGAGACCATGCTCACCCTGCAGGATGGAGAGGTGGTGGAGAATAATTTCTGGGAGCAGGATGCTGCCGCGGCTACTGAGAATTTGCTGTTGGCTGCTGAAGCCATCGGTCTGGGTGCCGTATGGACGGCAGCGTCAGACCCCGAGCGCTCCGCCACGGTGTGTGAGATTCTCGGCATTACCGGAACGGTCAAGCCGCTGTGCGTCATCCCTATAGGGCATCCCGCCAATCCCTGCGAACAGCCGAAGGATAAATGGAAACCCGAAAAAATACATTGGAACCGTTGGTAGTGAAAGTTAAGCTGTTTCAACAGAATATTATCTGGGGCGACCCGGCGGGGAACCGCCGCAAGCTGGATGAGATGCTTGCGGCAGAGTCCGGAGCGGATCTGTATGTCTTCCCTGAGATGTTTACCACGGGCTTTGCGACTATGGACGGAGCCGTTGTGGAGGAGTCCGACGAAGCTGTGCTCGACTGGATGAAGGCCAAGTCGAAGCTGCTCGATGCTGCCGTTGCCGGAAGTGTGGCCCTGAGGACAGGGGAGAAGTGCGCCAACCGTTTGTTTTTCGTGACTCCGGACGGCTCTGTGAGCTGCTACGACAAGCGTCACTTGTTCTACTACGGAGGCGAGGGGACCCGTTTCGAACCCGGGCAGGAAAGAGTGATCGTGGATTATCGGGGCGTGCGTTTTCTGCTGCTGGTATGCTATGACTTGCGTTTTCCCGTCTGGATACGCAACAGGGACGATTATGATGCCATTCTGGTGGTGGCCAACTGGCCGGATGCCAGGTCTTTGGCATGGAATACCCTTTTACAGGCCAGGGCCATAGAGAACCAGTGCTACGTGCTCGGATGCAATCGTGTGGGCGAGGATCCGGCATGCAGCTATACCGGCTATACAAAAGTGGTTAATCCTTATGGAGAAGTAGTAGCGTGTGCTCCCGACAATGAGGAAGCCGTGGTTTCGGCAAAGCTTGATTTCGCTTTCCAACGTGCCTACGCCAGGAATTTCCCGGTGCTGGAGAACGCGGACGCGTTTAAGCTTCTCTAAGTTGAAGAATAAGATTCTTTTTGCGGGCTCTCAGAATATATCTGGGAGCCTCAAATTTTTTGCCGCTGAGGGTTACCGTGCCGGAGGGTTCTGTGCGGTAGCGCTCAAGGAGGGTGCAGAGTTTGTCGAAGGTCTCGGCGCTGAAGGAGCTGTCTTCCAATATGCGCCACAGTACATAGCGCCAGTGTTTCAGCGCCAGTAGGCCGGGAACGCTTATTTCGACAGTTCCGGCGGCTTCTTTTACGATGCGGCCTGCGGCTTCGCGGAAGTAGTCTTCCGCTATATCGTCGGTCTGCCGTATGCGGTCCATGTCGGCCCCGAGGGTCCTGATGAACGAAGGATTGATCTCGGCAAACACTGGGAACACTTGGTTCCGTATTTTGTTGCGCTTCACCTCGTTCTCCGCATTGGTCCTGTCTTCACGCCAGCTCTTCCCGTTGGACTCCATCCACTTCCGAATCTCCTCACGGCTGATCATTAACAGCGGCCTGAGCAAATCTGTTTTGTCGGGAATACCTCTCAGGCCCTTCGTGCCGGTCCCGCGGAGGAGATTCAATATGAGCGTCTCGGCGTTGTCGTTGGCGTTATGGGCAGTGGCGAGGGCGTCGAAGCCATGCCCGGCACAGAGCGAAGCGAACCAGTCGTAACGCAACTCACGAGCGGCCATTTCGACCGAGATGCCGTGCCCAGATGCGTACCCCAGCGTGTCGAAGCGATTCACGAAGCACTCCACGCCAAGCTGCGAGCAGACGTCGCGGACGAAAGCCTCGTCGCCGTCAGAATCGGAGCCGCGCAGGCAGAAATTGCAGTGGGCAACAGCGAACGAAGCCCCGGGGAACAGTTCCGGGGCCCTGTGAAGCATATACATGGAGTCTATGCCGCCGCTGACTGCCAGCAATACTCTCATTTTTTCTTACTGCTGAGCGAGTACGAGAAATTGAAAGCGAGGAAGTCCTTGAACTGAATCTTGCTGACCACGCCGTCAATCTCCACGATAGGATCGTAAATCAGCCATGTACTGAGACTGATTTTGAAGAACCTTGCAATATTCCAGGTGATTTTGTTATCCCAGTTGACACGGTTCTGCAGGAAAGGTTTGTTAAGGTAATCCGTGAACAGTACCAGCTGGGTTTCGTAGAAGAATGCGTCGTTTATGGCAAACTTGGCGTTTGCCTTCACTGAAGCACCGAACTGAAAGAGAACGCTGTTATACAGCACATCCTCGCCGGTGACCTTGATTTGCGGCATACCGTAGCTCTTGCGAAGATCGCTCACCTGACAGATGGTAAGACTTCCGGTAAGAGGCGAAATATTCACGTCGAACCATTCTGTCGGCTTCCACTCTATACCCAAAGCAAGGTTGTTGTAGGCAGGGGAGATGAAACTGGATTTGAGGTTGGTAGCTTCCCAGATTCCGGACCCCTTCTCGGTTTCAACATATTTCCCCCAGGTGTCGGAGAACTGCGAACGGAAGTCGTAACTGGCAGTCCAGTTCCATTTGCTGTCTTTGGCGGTCTTATAAGAAAGCTTACTTTCCAGATAGATGCGGTCATTGCTCTTCTGGAGCACGTTTTTCTTGTCGGCGGACCAGAAGAACCCGTACTGAAGCTGAATACGGTTGTTCCAGGCCAAAAGATTCTTTGCATAGCCCGCTTGTGCGTCAATTCCTGCAGTCAGGTTGATATTGTCATAACCGCCGGCCGCCCAGCTGTACAGCAAAGTCTGGTTAAGACCAAGGTCGAGGGCAAAAGAGCTCGTCCAGTTTTTCGGCTTGGCGACCGCGACCTTCTCTTCCTCGGCACTGGCAAATTCGGCGGCAGCTTCCGCGGCGGCTTTCTGGGCATCCTCCTGGGCAAATGCCGGGGCGCAGAAAGCAGCTGTGGCTGCCAGAATAACGAACAAACGCTTCATATCAATAGGATATTGCAAATACAACTCTTCTGTGGGAAGGCTTGCCGGAGAAGATGTCCTTGCCTTCTTCTTCACATACGAAGCTGTCCACGGGGATGCAACGAATAGTGGCCTTTGTGGCCTCTTTAATGGCAGTTTCGGTCTCGGTGGTACCGTCCCAGTGGCAGAGCAGGAACTTGCCCTGCTGGATGCGGACCTTGAAGTCCTCCCAGTCGTCGCACTTCTCAACATTTGCCTCACGGAACGCAAGTGCCTTATTGTAAATGTTCTGCTGGATGTCGTCGAGCAGCCCCTTGATGTGGGCGGCGATGCCTTCCATCTGCATGGTCTCCTTGGTAAGGGTGTCGCGGCGGGCTACCTCCACGGTGCCGGCTGCCAGGTCGCGGGCGCCCATGGCCAGACGCACGGGCACTCCCTTCAGCTCCCACTCGGCGAACTTGAAACCGGGGCGCAGGGTATCGCGGCCGTCGACCTTGACGCTTACGCCGAGAGCCTCGAGTTCTGCCTTGATCTTGCCGAATTCCTCCATGACGGCGGAGAACTCTTCGTCGGTACGGTAAATGGGCACCATGACCACCTGGATAGGGGCGAGGGCGGGAGGAAGCACGAGGCCGTTGTCGTCACCGTGGGCCATGATGAGAGCGCCCATCAGACGGGTACTCACGCCCCAGGACGTCGCCCATACGTAATCCTGCTTGCCTTCCTTGTTGGTGAACTGGACGTCGAAACTCTTGGCGAAGTTCTGCCCGAGGAAGTGCGAGGTGCCGGCCTGCAGGGCCTTGCCGTCCTGCATCATCGCCTCGATGGTAAGGGTGTCGATGGCTCCTGCGAAACGTTCGCCGGGGCTCTTGTGGCCCACAATCACCGGCAGTGCCATGACGTTGCGGGCGAAGTCGGCGTACACGTGCACCATCTCCTCGGCCTTGGCCTGAGCTTCTTCTGCGGTGGCGTGGGCGGTATGACCTTCCTGCCACAGGAATTCGGCGGTACGCAGGAACAGGCGGGTGCGCATCTCCCAGCGTACAACGTTGCACCACTGGTTGCAGAGGATGGGGAGGTCCCGCCAGGAAGTGATCCAGTTCTTGTAGGTGTTCCATATGATGGTCTCGGAGGTCGGACGGACTATAAGCTCTTCTTCCAGCTTGGCCGCAGGGTCTACGACCACTCCGTTTCCGGCAGGATCGTTCATAAGACGGTGGTGAGTGACCACTGCGCACTCCTTGGCGAACCCTGCCACGTGCTCGGCCTCGCGGCTGAAGAAAGACTTGGGTATGAACAGAGGGAAATAGGCGTTCTGCACGCCGGTCTTCTTGAACATCCCGTCAAGGATGGACTGCATTTTCTCCCAAATGGCATAGCCATAAGGCTTTATGACCATGCATCCGCGCACTGCGGACTGTTCTGCCAGGTCCGCTTTAAGGGCCAGGTCGTTGTACCACTGGGAATAATTCTCCTCTCGTTTAGTAACCTCTTTTGCCATATTACAATTTTTTTATCAACTTTGCACTGTGTAGTAATCATGCCATGCGGCACGGATATTGCGGTCACAAATATACAAACTATTTTTTAAGGAGGTAAAAAATGAAACGGAGCCTAATACTTTTATTGCCTGCAATCTTTGTTTTGGCATCCTGCGGGACCGCATCCCAATACGCCTCGGTTGAGCAGCAGTACCCGGACGGAATCTATTACCGTCCGGCTCCTTATGTGGAACTGTATTCTGCTGACGATTTCAAGAATATGGCCGCCCAGAACCTGGCGTCCAAGTCCAAACGCGACACGCTTACGGTAATAGTAGACGATTCGTACTCATCTTATTACTCATACCCTTACTGGTACAGTCCGTTCTACAGTACTTATTATAACCCTTACTGGGGCTACAGAAGCTATTATGGCTGGAGCCCTTCATGGTCTTTCGGCTGGTATGGTGGCTGGTACAGCGGTCTGTTCAGTTCCTGGTACGATCCCTGGTATGACCCTTACTGGGGACCTTCCTATTGGGGACCTTCCTACTGGGGCGGAAGCTATTACCACCGTCGTTGGTATGAGGACAGGCCTCACAAGCCGTCACAATACAATAGCGGCCACGGCAGTTTGCATACGGGCTCCAGTTTTTCCGGCTCTTCCGGTTCTGCCGGCTCTTCCAACCCTAACAGACCTTATTCCGGCCGCGACAGGGTCCGTACTCCGGTTACCGGCAACAGCAGCCGTTCTTCAACTGCTCCCTCACGTTCTTCCAGCAGCAACTCATCAAGCTACAGCAGAAGCAGCAGCTACAGCAGAAACAACAGTAGCAGCAGTTATTCGGGTTATGACCGTGGATCCACCTATTCCGGCAGCAGTCATTCGAGTAGTGGCAGCAGCTACTCCGGCGGCGGCAGCAGTCACTCCGGCAGCAGCTACTCCGGCGGCAGCAGCCATTCGAGCAGTGGCAGCAGCTATTCCGGCGGCGGACACGGCAGAAGGTAGTATAACTTTAACCACACTTCGATTATGAAACGCATTTTTCTTGCAATAGCGGCGGCAGTTGCAGTGCAGGCATCTCTGATGGCTCAGGAGCCTGATACATATAATTCACAGTTTTTTGGCCGCACGACATATTACGGAACAGCCCGGTCCATTGCTTTGGGCGGCGCCATGACTGCTCTTGGCGGAGACCTGGGATCCGTTACATACAACCCTGCCGGTTCGGCAGTAAACCACTATTCCCAATTTACCATTACGCCGGCTGTATCCGTTGCCGTTTCGAATTCGGCTTATTCGCCCTTGAACGACGGTAATTATGGCCCTATGGAGCGTGCAAGCAGGGCTGCATTCAAGCTTCCCAATTTAGGCTTTAATCTGGTAATGGATACGCCCGACAGTTACTGGCTCAGTACCGTGACTTTCGGAATAATCGCCAACAGCACCGATTCCTACCTTGGACGCTCGATTGCGGGCGGCACCAACGGCACTACCAGTTTCCTCGGACATCTTGCGGCCGCAGCCAGCCACTTTCCCAACGAGAGCTTCCTGACTGCAGCATACAATGCCGGGCAGTTCGATTCTTTCGGGCCCGATGGCGAATACGGATACATAGGCGCCAACGAATTCCTTCCGGCCAGCGGCAAATATCCGTACACCCCGGCTCCACTGAACCAGACCGCCACTTTTGAAGAGAAAGGCCACAAGACCGACATTATCTTCAATATGGGCTTCAACGCCTCGGATGTTTTCTACTTCGGCTTTAACCTGGGTGTCCCTGCGCTCAAATATCGCGCCGACCAGATTTTCACGGAGTCATCCGGAGACAACGTAATGGCATTCCCCGTCGGCTTCGGCGACAAGGGATCAACTTATTACGTAAGTTCGGAGAACTGTCTTGAGACTACCATCAAAGCTACCGGTGTCTATGCCGGATTCGGTTTCATCTGGCTGCCCACCAAGAACCTTCGTGTCGGTGCATCCTTCAAGTCGCCCACAATTTTCAGTGTCACTGCCGATGCGGACAGCTACGCGAAAGTCGATTTCCAGGACAGCAAGTTCAGCGATTCTGCGAGCGATGGCCCTGTGGAGTGGATATATGACCTGACCACTCCTTATGTGGTGAATACGGGTGTAGCGATCACTTTCCCTGGAATCGGGCTTCTGAGTCTGGATTACGAGTTGAGTGATTATTCCGTTATGCGCTACAGCGAGCACATCCAGTATTCAAGCTATTCCGATCCTTATTCATACGCCAACATTTTGAATAAGAATTTTTTGGGAGTCTCCCATTCCCTGCGGGCCGGTTTGGAAGTGAAGCCTGTGCCGGAACTTGCAATCAGAGCCGGTTACAGCTTCATCACCTGCCCGGAGAAATTCTATAAGGATTCGGACGGCAAAGTAATTAATTCCGCCAATTATACTGGCTATGTGCTCCCTAAAGGCAGTTATTATAATGAGCCGACGCATTTTTTCAGTGCCGGTCTGGGTTATTCTTCGCCGAATTCTTTCTTCGCCGATTTTGCCCTCCGCCTGAGCGCTTTCCATCAGATAGGTTATTATCCCTATGTTTATGGGGCTTATACTCCTTATGACGCAAACGGAAATCAGCTTGCCGCTTCTGAGCCTGATGTGCTTTATAAGCGCAGCGTTATAGATGCAGTATTGACATTTGGATGGCGGTTCTGATATGGAGATGACAGCCAAAGACCTGGCGGCCGCCCTTGGCGGAACAGTCGAGGGCAACCCTGAGGCCAGGGTTGATTCTTTCGCAAAGATCGAGCACGGCAAGCCCGGGCAGCTCAGTTTCTTCGCCAATCCCAAATACGAAGAATATGTTTACACCAGCAAGGCTTCCGTCTTGCTGGTTAATAATGATTTCCAGCCAAAAAAGCCGGTAGAGCCCACTTTGGTGCGTGTGCCTGATGCCTATGCTGCCGTTGCCAAGCTGATGAAACTGGTTGCCGGCCGTGACAAGGACCTTCGCCGCCATCGCGGACGTTGCCGCATCGCATGGAGTGCAAAGCTTGGCCGCTGTGTATGGGTGGGCGATTTCGTGACCATAGGGAAGGGCTGTACAATAGGCGACTTTACCAAAATCCACGATAACGTTACCATCGGAGCCGGCACCAAAATAGGCAAAAACTGCATAATCTACCCCGGTGTGCACATCTTCCCCGGCATGATAATAGGGGACAGGGTGATCCTGCACGCCGGCTGCATCATAGGCGACGACGGCTTCGGCAACGCCCTACAGCCCGACGGCAGCTGGCAGAAGATCGAGCACCTCGGTAACGTCATTATCGGCAACGACGTGGAGGTCGGCTCCAATACCACCATCGACCGCGCGCCGATGGAATCCACGATAATCGAGGACGGAGTGCGCATTGACAACCTTTGCCAGGTAGCGCACAACGTCGTTATCGGAAAGAATACCGCCATAGCGGCCATGACCGGCATGGCCGGATCCGCCAAGCTCGGGGAGGGATGCGTGCTGGGAGGCCAGGTTGGCATCAACGGACACATAACCGTGGCCCCGCACACCTCGGTCTGCGCGCATTCGCTGGTTATCGGCAATGTGCGGAAAGAAGGCACTACGCTTATGGGTAATCCCGCCATCGACAACAAGGCCTATCTCAAGGCATACGCAAAATTCAAGCAGTCATCTGAAGAATGACACTTACCAATACCGATCCCCTGCGCATCGAGTCTCTGGTCGAGGCCCAGCGCGCATTTTACGCCACAGGCGCAACCCGCGACATCGACTTCCGCAAGCGTCAGCTCCGCGCTTTCCGCGAAGGGCTGAAAAAATGGGAGATACCCCTTTGCGATGCCCTCTGGACGGACCTCCACAAGTCCGGCGAGGAAGCCTTCATGACGGAAATCGGGCTCATCTACGGAGAGATAGGCGATGCCCTTAAGCATATCGATAAGTGGGCGCGCCGCCGCAAGGTAAGGACGCCTATGACTTGTATGCCGTCGTCCAGCCATATCATCCGGGAGCCTCTGGGCTGTACGCTCATCATGAGCCCGTGGAACTATCCGGTCCAGTTGCTGCTCAATCCGCTCGTGGGTGCTATCGCAGCCGGATGTACGGCCGTTCTCAAGCCGTCTCCGTACGTTCCGAACGTGTCGCTGGCGCTGGAGAAGATGGTGGCGGAAACGTTTCCGGAAGAGTATGTCGCCGTGGTGCAGGGCAACCGCGAGGTAAACAGGCAGCTCATGAACATGCGCTGGGACATGGTTTTCTTCACGGGCAGCCCGGCCCTCGGCAAGATGGTCATGGAGGCCCAGGCAAAGTACCTGACGCCGCTGGTCCTGGAACTCGGCGGCAAGAGTCCCTGCATTGTGGACAAGGATGCTGACCTGCGCATTGCCGCACGCCGCATAGCCTGGGGCAAGTGTCTGAACAGCGGCCAGACATGTATCGCGCCTGACTACCTGTTCCTTCACGAGGATATCAAGGACGCCTTTGTGGAGGCCTTTAAGCAGGAACTTGCCGGCCTCTATGCAGACGGCACGCAGAAGTCGAAACATTTCGTGCACATCGTCACAGACAAGGCTTTTGGCAGGCTTTCGGGCTATCTGCAGGACGGCGAGGTGATTGCAGGCGGTCACACCGACCCTGCAACCCGCTGGTTCGAGCCTACGCTGCTGGACAATGTGAGTCCCGACTCCCCTGTGATGCAGGAAGAGATTTTCGGCCCCATCTTCCCGATTATGACCTTCCGCAACCGTTCGGAGGTGGTGGACTTTGTGACTTCCCGTGAGAAGCCGCTGGCGTTCTATTACTTTGGCAGGAAGGCCGACGCCTGGGATATCCTTGCGCGCACGAGCTCGGGTGGCGCTTGTATCAACGACGTCATCATGCATATCGCCAACAGCAAGATACCGTTCGGCGGCGTCGGCAATTCCGGAATGGGCAGCTACCACAGCGAGAGGAGCTTCCTGGCGTTCTCGCACGAGCGCTCTGTGCTTTGCACGCCTACAGGGATAGACCTGAAGTTCCGCTACATGCCTTACGGGATGTTCAGGCTGGTCAAGAAGATGCTGACGATGTAGGGGATATCGGATTTATTCCGTATCTTTGCAGTCCCTGATATGAATCAGCAGACTCTTAAGAAAGCATATAGTTTCAACGGACATGGCCTGCATACCGGAAAACAGGTTAACGTAAGGCTTTGTCCGGCGCCTGCGGATACGGGCGTAGTTTTCGTCCGCACAGACCTCGGCGGCGTTCAAGTCCCGGCTCTCGCGACCAACGTGCGCTCCACCAGGCGTAGCACTCAGCTGGCGGTGGGCCGGGCAAAAGTGGGCACCGTGGAGCATGTGCTGTCTGCCCTGACCGGACTCGGTGTGGACAATGCCATAGTTGAGCTGGATAATGTGGAAATGCCCATCCTGGACGGCAGTGCGAAGCTTTATGCGGAGGCCATTGCAGCCGATGGGACCCTTGATCAGGGGGTGCCGCGCAAATGGGTGGAACTG
This sequence comes from uncultured Bacteroidales bacterium, assembly GCA_947305645.1. GTDB lineage: Bacteria > Bacteroidota > Bacteroidia > Bacteroidales > UBA932 > Cryptobacteroides. The sequence goes on from CAMZEC010000036.1 coordinate 19,284, forward strand.
AAAAAGGAGATAATCGTACGTAACGAGAAAAAGGGTTCGTGGATAAAGGTTACGCCTGCCGGTGAGCCCGGTATTGAACTGACGATAGATTTTCCGTCAAAGGTTCTTGGAAAACAGACGGTAACTTTATCTTTAGGTGATAGTTATGTAAAGAATGTGGCCCCTTGCAGGACCTTTTGTTTCCTTCATGAGATTATGCCGCAACTGATGCTGGGGCTAATCAAAGGCGGGGACGTGAACAACGCCATTGTAATAGTTGACAAGCCTGTGTCCAGATGCCGCATGCGCCGTCTTGCGCGCGTCCTGAAGAAAGATGTGCCGGAGGTGCTTCAGCCCGGTTTCCTGGCCGACGGTGGCCTCCGCTTCCCGGACGAATGTGCGAGACATAAGCTGCTTGACATAATCGGCGATATGCGCTTGTGCGGCGGAATTCCGGCTTTCCGCGTGGAGGCATACAAGGCCGGACACACTCTGAACGTCGCAGCGGCGCGGGAAATAATCAAGAATCTCTAGAATATGGCAACGATACATCCTCTGGCGACCGTTCATCCCGGCGCAAAACTGGCAGACAGCGTTGAGGTAGGCCCTTACGCATATATTGACGACAACGTGGAGATCGGTGAGGGCTGCAAGATTCTGCCGCACGCCACCATATTTCCTTATGTAAAAATAGGACGCGACTGCAGCGTGTTCCCCGGGGCCGTTGTCGGAGCTGTTCCCCAGGACCTCAAGTTCGACGGAGAGGTGACGTGGGTGGAGATAGGAGACCGCGTGAACATCCGCGAGTGCGCTACCATCAACCGTGGCACCAAGGCCAGCGGCAAGGGGGTTACGCGTATCGGCGACGACACGCTTGTCATGTCCTACGTGCATGTGGCGCACGATTGCAATATCGGCAAGCACTGCATCCTGGTGAGCTACGTGGGCGTGGCCGGGGAGACCGATATGGACGACTGGGTGATAGTGGGCGGCGGTACCAAGATCCACCAGTTCAGCAAACTGGGCACCCATGCCATGGTTGGCGGCGGCACTACCGTCATCAAGGACGTCCCTCCGTATTCCCTTTGCGGACGCGTGCCTCTGGTGTTCGCCGGTGTGAACCTGGTAGGCCTTCGCCGCAGGGGCTTCGAGTCAGATACCGTCCGTACCATCAAGGATATATACGATGTTCTATACTATCAGGGGTACAATTTCTCGGATGCTGTAACCCGCATCGAGCAGGTATTTGCACCTTCGGTTGAAAGGGATACGATTCTGGAGTTCATTTCCCGTTCCAAGCGCGGAATCGTTCGCGCCGGCGATCCTCGGGATAAGAGTTTCGAGTAGTGGTTCTCTCTACCGCATGGTTTCCTCCTGCGGAGTTTTTCGCCCTGCTGGCGAAGAACCCCGTGGTGTATCTGGAGGCGTGCGAGAGTTACCGCAAGCAGACCTGGCGCAACCGCTGCCGCATCCTTACGGCCAACGGGCCGATGGATTTGCGTGTGCCTGTGCAGCACGACGGCGCCCGGCTGATTACGGAGGTGCGTGTTGACTGGAGCACGGACTGGCTACGTCAGGCCGAGTACGCCATAGACAGCGCTTACTACAACTCGCCGTTCTTTATTTATTACCGGGACGAGCTGTTCGGGCTTCTGGACCGGCGGCCGGAGACGCTCTGGGAGATGAATCTTTCTATTATTCAGTTCTTCTGTCGCAGGATCGGCATTGCGCCGGAAATTTTGCCCACAACGGACTTCGAGGTTTCGCCGGAAGGGGACTGCCGCGACATGCTCAGCCCCAAGAAACCCTTCGATTACACTGTCCGCCCCTACTGGCAGGTCTTCCGCGACAAGTTCGGCTTCGTCCCCGGATTGTCTGTAATGGATTTGTTGTTCAACGAGGGCCCCGAGAGTCTGACCTATCTGTAGCCGCTTCGAGGCGGGTGTTTTGGGCAAGGTCCCATTTTACAAGAGACACCTTGCCCGCCAATGTGCTTCTGAGCTACCTGTGGTTGAGAGGCGTGGGCAAGGTCCAAGGGTCAAAATGGGACCTTGCCCATTACCGTGCCCGAAACAACCTGATTTTTGTACGGAACTGTGAATTATTGCCTCCTGTACCAACACTACCGTCTTTCTTGGTACGGAGCGGAGAAGAAGTGACTATGATGCTCCCGGTAACGGCCGCCGCGAGGAAGGCCTTTGCCCAGAGCCTCCCGCAGCGGCGCGCCGTAGCCGCCGAGCCTGGCTATGCGAGGCGGCGGTAGCGGTCCGGCGAATGGACCTCAGCCGTCAATATTGGCCGCAAATGACAGCAGCCTGCGTCTCCTGGGACCGCAACCGTCACCCCCCGCCGCACCGTTTTGGCTGATTAATTGATAATGCTATTCGGCCTGCTTAAGTTCAGCCAGTTCCTCAGGCCGTTGAGGGAGTTGAGGAGGTAGAAGCTGTATTTGATGATGTAGATGAGGGCGTAGGAGGAGCTGGGGTCGTTGCGGAGGGTGAAGCTCCACATGGTGATGGAGAATATGTTGACGCCGATCCAGAAGATCCACTGTTCCATGTATGCCGTGCTCATGAGGAACTGCCCGATTATGTTGCACATGAGGGGCAGGACGTCGAGTACCACGGCTGTCTTGATGAAGGTGGTGGCGGCGGACTTGTCGAACTGGGCGATGATGAAGTAGGTCACGACTGAGCCGGCGAGGAACACCCCGGTGGCCAGCCAGCGCTGCTTCGGGTTCAGGCGCCTGGCTTTCACGCTGCCTTCGTCGTTGTTGCCTCGCCGCTTCCATTGGAAGAAGCCTACGAACTGCATGGGGACGAAGTACACGAAGTGCAGTATGGCGTTACCCAGGCCCGAACTGCCGTTCTTCCAGTTGATCAGGCAGATGGCTCCGTATATTGCTACGTCCAGCAGGCCGAAGAGGAAAGTGATCACCTTGCCGTTGGCCGAAGCCACCGTTGCCGCCACTCCCATCAGCGCCCCGAACGCCGACACCAGCAGCAGCGTCCGCGCCTCCGGCTCTGCGCCTCCTAACTTCAGGGCGGTGGCCAGAATTGTCACCACCGTCATCCCAATCAGAATGAAAGCGGAGAAGTACTTGTTGAAGACTTTGTTATCCACGTCGCAAAGATACTAATTAAAGCGCAGTATTAACCAATTCTCTGCCGAGCTGGTGGACTGCGTTTTCTATGCGGATGACCTGAGCCCGACGAGGGGTTGACAGGCCGTGCATATAAGACCATATTTGCTTCGGATGAATACCGGCCATTTTACCAAGGGCTGTCGGGGTAATGATACCAGAGTAATACTGCAGCATGGTCCGTACATCCCAGTGGACCATGAATGTATACTCTTCGTCCAGCCAATCCGGATAGAACAATGCCGCGACCTTGCCATCTTCTTTAACCATATGCAACGTTTCCTCCAGACTCTTTTTAGCCTCCGTTGCAGTACTACCTATCCCAAACAATGACGGATGATCGATGACGTACGCACTATACGTTCCATCCTCCGCCAAACAAATAGTTATATCTACCGTTTTCATATATCTAACATGACTGCCTTTCCCTTTTCCGGGCATCGGAGTCCAACCATTTTGCCGGATAATCCGGTGCAATTCTGAAATCTTCATAGTTTAACAATTGCAAAAATAGAAAATATTCTATTAAACACAAGCGGTAATTCGTTCTTATCACGACAATTATAGCGTAAATAACTTGGTTTACAAGTATCTGTTGCCGGTCTGCCTGCAATTATTTACGATTCTTTCATCCTTGCCAATATGGGCCGTTACCTTTCTGGCAACACCATTGCCGGAAACAAAGTTGGCATAACTAATCCGGTTGCTAATACACAACTATCTACTTTCTTCAAACCATATCCGTTTTCATTCACTTTTCAATTGGCCTATAATCAGGATGCTCCAGAGTCCTTCTTTACAGCTGCTTTCAAATCATTTAATGATAAGAGTAACATTTCTATTAATCTGTCACTTCTTTATTATAATGATTTTTATAGCCCGTTTTTTCATGCATACTACCATATGAGAGTATATGAAGTTATGCCTAATAATCCTCCTTCGATGAAGTTAAGTTCGGTCATTTTGAAATAAAGCCTGGGGACTATTCCGTGCTTATCCCATGGGATACTAAGGAAAAAGAGCAAATCCTGCAACTCTGGAGCGCCGGCGATGGTTTTGCCTGGAGCAGTACAGAATGGCAAAGGAATAATTGCGGTTAATATGTATAGATTCACGAGCAAGAAATTGGGGTTACAGTTGTTAGTTGCCGCAAAAACGTCTGTTTTGCGTCAATTTGGACGTTTTTCATGGTAAATTGACGCATTTCTCACGTTTTTGCGTCAATTTTCCCGTCCTGCGCAGCGGAGATCCGTTGCGTGGCATTTCATAGATTCTTCGCTATCGCTCAGAATGACATCGACTATCGCTCAGAATGACATTGACTGGAGCTCAGAATAACAGCGGCATGTTCCAGAATGTCCAACCCGCCGAATCTTCACCAAAAGTAGCCGGTCCTGCTTCGTAATCGTAAGCACCCTCGCTTGTAGAGGGAGAGACCCAGAGATATTTAATAAGAACAGGGAGTCTGAGGGGAACGCCCCTCAGTGAAAAGTAGTAGCCAATCGCTTGCGGTTGGCGAGCGAAGCGAGGATGGAGAAGCAGGAGCCGGGCACTTTTGGATATTACAAATATTATTTGTACTTTTGCGTCCGTGAATGATGATAGAGGCCGAAGGGCTTCTATTTTTTGTTATAATGCGCCATGCAAAGGATCGAATTTGAAAACGTAGTGAAGAAGGCAGCCGCGGAGCGCGGTTGCGAACTGGTCGCCGTCGACTGGAACGACGACGACAATGTGTTTGACGTTACCATCGACAAGGCAGGGGAGCCCGTAAGCCTGGAGGACTGCGAGTACGTCCACAGGGCGGTGCTCGCTGCCTTCGACCGTGACGTCGAGGATTATGCCCTCACCGTCGGTTCCGTCGGCATCGGTGCAGAAGAAGCAGATGAAATATTGAAAACTATAGAAGAATAATGGAAAAAGAAAAAGTGATCACCCTCATTGACGCCTTCAAGGATTTCAAGGAGGAGAAGAACATCGACCGCCCCGTCATGATGGGCGTACTCAAGGACGTGTTCCTTACCCAGCTCGCCAAGACTTACGGCAGCTCCGACAACTTCGACGTCATCGTGAACGTCGACAAGGGAACTTGCGAGATCTATCAGAACTTCGAGATTGTTGAAGAAGTCGAGAATCCCAACGCAGAAATGACTCTGGAGCAGGTTGCGGCAGACAGCGGGGACGACGATTACGAGATCGGCGACACCTACGCCAAGCCTTTCCCTCTGGCCAGCTTCGGCCGCCGCGGCATACTGAACATCCGTCAGAACCTTCAGGGCCGCATCATGGACATCGAGAAGGCCAACGTCTACAAGAAGTACTCCGAGAAGGTCGGCGAACTCTTCGTGGGCGAGGTCTACCAGACTTGGAGCAAGGAGGTCCTCATCCTCGACGAGGACGGCAACGAGCTCCACATCCCCAAGGCCGAGCAGATTCCCGGTGAGCACTTCAAGAAGAGCGAATCCGTCCGCGCCATCATCAAGAGCGTGGAGATGCGCAACAATACCACTCCTTACATCACCCTCAGCCGCACCAGCGACGACTTCCTCGAGCGCCTCTTCGAGCAGGAGGTCCCCGAAATCGCCGACGGCCTCATCACCGTCAAGAAGGTGGTCCGCGTTCCCGGCGACCGCGCCAAGGTGGCCGTCGAGTCCTATGACGACCGTATAGATCCCATCGGAGCCTGCATCGGCGTCAAGGGTAGCCGCATCCTCGGCATCGTCCGTGAACTCCGCAACGAGAACATCGACGTCATCCCCTGGTCTTCCAACCCTACCCTCATGATCCAGCGTGCGCTGGCTCCCGGTATGGTTTCCGGTATCGACATGGGCCAGACTCCCGAGGACAAGGTAAAGGTTTACATGCTCCCGGACGAGGTCAAGAAGGGTATCGGACGCAACGGCGTCAACGTGCTGCTCGCCGGCAAGCTCATCGGCAGGGAAATCGAAGTCTGGAGGGAACTCTCCAAGGCTGAGGCTGAAGAGGAGGAAGACGACGTGCTGCTTGACGATTTCGCTAATGAAATCGACCAGTGGGTCATCGACAAGCTCAAGGGCATCGGCTGCGACACCGCCAAGAGCGTCCTGGCAATCGACCCCGAGGACATCGCCAAGCGCGCAGACCTCGACGACGAGACCGTGGAAGACGTTATCCGGATACTTAAAGCTGAATTTGAAGACTAATTACGCATGGCAGAAATCAGAATAAGCAAACTTTTAAAGCAGTTCAACATCGGTCTCGGCGACCTTGTGGATTTCCTCCGCAAAAAAGGCGTAGAGATTGACGAGAACCCCAACGCCAAGGTCTCCGACGAGTATCTTCCCGAGTTGCACAAACAGTTCGGAAAGGACAAGGAAGCGATGGAGCAGGCGGCGATGGTGGATATCAAGGTTAAGGAGATTCTGGAGAAGACCAGCCGCAAGCAGTCCGCCCAGGAAGAAGAGGAGGAGGAAGAGGAGCTGACCATCAAGTCTAACACTTTCTTCAATCCCCGAAAAGCGGCTGAGAAGAAGCAGGAAGAGCCTGCTCCCGAACCGGAGCCCGCACCTGTTCCCGAGCCGGAACCTGCAGTTGAGGAGCCCGCTCCCGAGCCGGCCCCCGCACCCGCGCCTGAACCTGAACCCGAGCCCGTCATCGAAGAGCCCGCTCCCGAGCCGGAGCCCAAACCGGAACCCGAGAAGCCCGCTCCTGTTGAAGAAGTGCCCGCCGAGCCTGTCGCTCCTGAGGTGCCTGCTGCCGAGCCTGAGGCCCCGGTGGCCAAAGCTGCCGCTCCTGCAGCAGAGGATGCTTCTCCTTTCAAGGTCGTCGGCAAGGTGGACCTCAGCCAGTTCGACCGCAAGCCTGTCAAGCGTGAACGCATTGGCAAGGGTGCCCAGAAGGTCGACGTGGTGAAGGCCGGAGCAGGCCTCGACCGCAACGCCGGCAAGAAGGACAAGCCCAAGAACGCTCCCGCCCAGCCCGCTCCCGGACAGGGCAAGCGCAAGCGTGACCGCGACCGCTTCAAGCCCGCAATGACGGAGGCCGAGCAGGAGGAGATGCAGAAGGAGATCCAGAAGCAGGTCAAGGAGACCTACGCCAAGATGAACGAGGGCAAGAAGAACAACTTCGGCGCCAAGTACCGCAAGGAGAAGCGCGAAGCTGCCGCCCAGCGTACGCAGGAAGAGATGATGGAGGCCGCCGCCGAGAAGAAGGTGCTGAAAGTCACCGAGTTCGTTACGGTCAACGACCTTGCCACCCTAATGAACAACACTCCTGTGGTGAAGGTCATCGGCGCCTGCATGAGCCTCGGTCTCATGGTGTCCATCAACCAGAGGCTCGACGCCGAGACCCTCGTCCTCGTGGCCGAGGAATTCGGCTACAAGGTGGAATTCGTGACCGCCGAACTCTCCGAGGAGCTTAACTCCAACGAGCAGCCCGACCGTCCCGAGGACCTCAGGCCCCGCGAGCCCATCATCACCGTGATGGGACACGTCGACCACGGCAAGACTTCGCTCCTCGACTACATCCGCAAGACCAACGTCATCGCCGGCGAGGCTGGCGGCATCACCCAGCACATCGGTGCATACAGCGTGAGTCTTGAGGACGGCCGCAAGATCACCTTCCTCGACACCCCTGGACACGAAGCGTTCACCGCCATGCGTGCCCGAGGCGCCCAGATGACCGACCTCGCAATCATCATCGTTGCCGCCGACGACGCCGTGATGCCCCAGACCATTGAGGCAATCAACCACGCCCAGGCAGCGAACGTACCCATGGTGTTCGCCATCAACAAGATCGACAAGCCCGGCGCAGACCCCGAAAAGATACGCCGCCAGCTCTCCGAGATGAACATCCTCGTCGAGGACTGGGGTGGCAAGTACCAGTGCCAGGAAATCTCCGCCAAGAAGGGCATCAACGTGGACAAGCTCCTGGAGAAGGTTCTCTTCGAGACCGACCTCCTGGAACTCAAGGCCAATCCGAACAAGCTCGGCAGCGGCGCCGTCATCGAGTCCTCCCTGGACAAGGGCCGCGGCTACCTCGCCACCGTCCTCGTGCAGGACGGCACAATGCATGTGGGCGACGTGATCATCTCCGGCAGCTACTACGGCCGCGTCAAGGCGATGTTCAACGAGCGCGGACAGAAAGTCCAGGAAGCCGGCCCTTCCACGCCGGTGTCCATCCTGGGCCTGAACGGCGCGCCCGCCGCCGGTGAGAAGTTCAACGTGATGACCGACGAGAAGGAGGCGAAGTCCATCGCCAACCGCCGCGAGCAGCTCATCCGCATCCAGGGCATCAAGACCCAGAAGCACCTCACCCTCGAGGAGATCGGCCGCCGTATCGCCATCGGCAACTTCAAGGAACTCAACATCATCGTCAAGGGCGACGTGGACGGTTCCGTCGAAGCCCTGTCCGACTCCCTCATCAAGCTCAGCACCGAGGAAGTGCGCGTGAACGTGATCCACAAGGCCGTGGGCGCCATCTCCGAGAGCGACGTCCTGCTGGCCGAGGCCTCCGACGCCGTGATCATCGGCTTCCAGGTCCGTCCTTCCGCCGAAGCCCGCCGCTCCGCGGAGAAGGAGGGCATCGAAATCCGCCTCTACT
>CAMZEC010000037.1 GCA_947305645.1 uncultured Bacteroidales bacterium
ATTCCTTAAAGAAATTAACGCTCTCGATTTTTGTTCTCGGTACTTGCTTGTACTTATCTTTTCAATATTATCAATGAACTGATGCTCCTTGCGAAGCGGGATGCAAAGGTAGTAATTATTTTTTGACCTGCAAGACTTTTTTTAACTTTTTTTAAAAATATTCTTCCTCTCCTTATATTTTAGTATATTTGCCATGATGAATCTCAAGTCACTGGCCAAAGATACCGCGATTTACGGGCTGAGCAGCATAGTCGGACGCTTCCTGAACTATCTGCTTGTGCCTCTGTATACTTACAAGATTGCGGCATCCAGCGGAGGTTACGGCATAGTCACCAATCTCTACGCCTACACCGCCCTGCTGCTGGCTCTCCTTACCTTCGGAATGGAGACCACAATGTTCCGCTTCTCCAACAAAGACGGAGAGGACCGGAGGCGCGTCTACGGCACCTCGCTGAAGATGGTAGGCGGCGTGGCTCTGCTGTTCGTGGCGGCGGTGCTGTTGCTGATCAAGCCGATTTCCGGAGCCATGGGGTACTCCGCCCATCCGGAGTACGTAGGCTGCATGGCGATTATTGTGGCCCTTGACGCCTTCCAGGCCATTATGTTCTCCAAATTGCGGCTGGAGAGGCGCCCGATAAAGTTCATGTGCCTGAAATTCGCGTTCATCATCCCCAACATACTGCTCAACCTGATCATCTTCCTGGTTCTGCCGTCCATGTTCGGGACGCACCCCGGTCTGGAAGAGGCGTATCAACATTTCAACGGCGGCGTCGGATTCATCTTCTTTGCCAACCTCGCCTGTACGGCGCTTGTGACGCTTGGCTTCATACCGGAGCTCCGCGGACTCGGTGTCAAGTTCGACAGGGCGCTTGCGAAGCGGATGCTGGTCTACACCTGGCCCCTGCTGCTCCTCAGCCTCGTCGGCATACTCAACCAGGTAGCAGACAAAATCCTCTTCCCCAAGCTTATGCCGGGAGAAGAAGGCCTGGTGCAGCTCGGCATTTACGGGGCATGCGTAAAGATTGCGATGATAGTCGCCCTGTTGACGCAAGCGTTCCGCTATGCATACGAGCCTATCGTTTTCAACGGAAGCCGTGACAAGAACAGCCCCGCAACGCTTGCCGACGGCATGAAGTATTTCATAATCTTCTCGCTTCTGGCTTTCCTGGCGGTGGTAGTATATATGCCTCTGCTGAGGCATTTCATCCAGCCCTCCTATTGGGAAGGCCTGGGTGTAGTGCCAGTCGTGATGATGGCGGAGATTTTCATGGGAGTTTACTTTAACCTCTCATTCTGGTACAAGCTCACGGACAAGACCTGGTGGGGGGCGGTGATGAGCGCCATCGGAGCAGCCGTCATGATTGCCCTCAACGTGATTCTCGTCCCTAAGATTGGCTATTGGGCCTGCGCATGGGGCGGCTTTGCCGGCTACGGCGTAGCCATGCTCCTGAGCTGGATAATCGGAGGCAAGTACTACCCGGTACCGTACGACATGAAGACCATCCTCGGCTTCGTCGCCCTCGCCCTCGGCATTTTCTCCCTCATGACTGCTCTCTCCAACCCCCGCTTCGCGCTCAGCCCCTGGCTGACAATGGCAACAGGCACCGTTCTCCTTGGAGTATACGGCGCCTTCGCATGGAAAGATATCAGGAAAACCGAATAAAACGGTTAATCCAGTGCACGGTATTTCACCCCCAGCTGCTCCAGAAGAGGCAACGCCCTGAGCGCAAGGCTCTCGAGGAAGCGGGATTCATCCTTGTTCCCGGGATTACACCACTGAACTTCGGAGATTGCCAGGGCTCGCGGGAAGTACATGAACTCCAGATAATCGGGCTCGGCGATGTACTCCGTCCACATATTGCACTGCACGCCGAGAATATGCTTTTGCGCCTCGGCGGGAATCTCGGCAAGGGGCTCGTAGCCATAGACCTTTTCCAGCGTCAGCGGATCCTCCTCCCATTCTTTGTTGCTTGCCCACTGGTGGGTGATGGTGAACGGCTCCTTCACAAGGTCGTGCCCCTGCACATAATCGAAATAGCAGTAGGTGGTAGGAGACATGATAACGTCGTAGCCCATGGAAGCCGCTTTGATGCCGCCCTTGGTTCCGCGCCAGCTCATCACGGTAGCGCCTTCCGAAAGGTCGCCTTCGAGAATCTCATCCCAACCGATGATCTTCTTGCCTTTGCCGGCGAGGAACTTCTGCATGCGTGCGGTCACGTAGTTCTGCAGGCGCGCCTCGGCTGACACACCGTCTTTGTCTTTCAGCCGGAGCTTCTTGATCAGAGCCTGGCAGTCGGGATCGGTCTTCCACTCGTCGCGCGGGCACTCGTCGCCTCCGATGTGAATGTACTCGCCCGGAAAGAGGTCTGCCACCTCGCCCAGCACGTCTTCAAGGAACTGCATGGTCTTCTCGCTGCCCACGTTGAGCACCTGCTTGGACACGCCCCAGATAGTCCAGACCTCGTAAGACTGGGGCTGACTGCCCTTGCAACCAAGCTCGGGATAGGAGGCCAGCGCGGCCTGCATGTGGCCGGGAAGGTCGATCTCAGGAATCACCGTGATGCCGCGAGCGTCCGCATAAGCAATAATGTCGCGAATCTCGTCCTTGGTATAGAATCCGCCGTAGCGAATGCCGTCGTTGCTGTTCCAGTCGCCTCCGACCATGGTACCGTTTCGCCAGGCACCCACCTCGGTGAGGCGTGGATACTTGTCGATCTGTATGCGCCACCCCTGGTCCTCCGTGAGATGCCAGTGGAAGCGATTGTACTTGAAGATGGACATCACGTCGATAATCTTCTTGACCTCGTCGATGCTGAAGAAGTGACGGCAGCAGTCTAGATGGAAGCCACGGTACGCAAACCGGGGAGCGTCCTCAATCTCGCAGCACGGGATGCGCCAGTCGGCCCCGCGGTCGGGCTGTCCGCCGTAAATCGACAGCGGAAGCATCTGCTTGATGGTCTGCAGAGCGTAGAACACGCCGTTGAAATCGGATGCGCGGACCTCCGCCGATGCGGGAGTGACGCTGATGCTGTAGCCCTCCGGGGTGATGGAGTCGTCCTTTACGAAGCAGAAGGCTCCGTCGTCGCCGGACACCTGGCTCTTCTTGCCGTTCACGGCCGACAACTGCGCGGCAAACTCCTCAACTGCGGCAAAACTCTTGTCGTCAAATGACGGATCGCAATTGAAGGTGATTCCTTTGAGGCAGAGTGCTCCGTCGCTGATTTCCATACTCTGGGGAGCAGGAACGATATGGGGTTCGGCAAGCTTTGGCGTGCATGCGCCGAGAGGCAGCAGAAGCGCCGCGAGCAGAGACAATTTATTCATAAACTTGATTTATTCAGCAACTATGTCGTAGCCCCAGGGACCAAGCTGACGGCCGTCGGGCAGTTCTACGGTCTCGGAAGAGAGGTTGGCCCATACGGAAACCTTGTTGCCCTTTACAGCACGGCTGAAGGCAAACACTTCCTCGGGAACATCTTCTATGTACTCGAGCTTGCCGCCCTTTTCACCTGCTGCGAGGGCAGGATTGGCATGCTTGAGCGCCACCAGATTCTTCCAGAAGCCGGTCCACTCGTTGGGAGACCAGTCTTCGATAGGATCCTTCTCGAAGAAGAGCAGACGGCGGCTCAGGCCGATTTCCTGACCGGTGTAGATAAGAGGCTGGCTCTTGGGCAGAGTGAAGCAGAGCACCGCCATCACGCCGGCGGCTTCTCCCATACGCTCGAACTCGGTGCCGGACCATGAGTTCTCGTCATGGTTGGAGGTAAAGGTCATGCGGAAAGCGCCGGGAGGCGTATTTGTCTCGTCCTTGGCAAGGTACTCCTTCAGCTCGGAGATACCCTTGCTGCCCTGGGCGATGTCGTTCATGATATGGTGCAGCTCCCACGCATAAGTGGCGTCGAAGGAGGTTGCGGGGTCGCTGAGTTCGGGCTTCTCGGCCTCTGCCAGCATATAGATTCCGGGGTAGTCCTTCTTGAGGGCAGGTACCACGTTGAGCCAGAACTTGGCGGGCATCTCGCCGGCGGCGTCGCAACGGAAGCCGTCAACACCTTTATCGAGCCAGAAGCGCATACAGCTGTCCTGAGCTGCCCATACAGCCTCGTTCTCGTAATTCAGGCTGCGGGTGTCGGTCCAGTCGTACTCCCAGATGGCATTGCCGAGGGAGTCGCGCTCGTAGAAATCGGCAGGACGGCCCTCTATCCAGATATGGTCGGGGGCAGTCTGGTTGGCTACCCAGTCGAGAATGACCTTGAAGCCCTCCTTGTGGGCGGCGTCCAGAAGTTCGTCGAAATCTTCCATGGTGCCGAACTCGGGGTTCACAGCGCAGTAATCGGAAATGGCATAATATGAGCCGAGTGTTCCTTTGCGCTCAACCTCGCCTATCTTGTACATAGGCATGAGCCAAAGCACATCTACGCCGAGCTCTTTCAGGCGTGGCAACTGGGCTTCGACTCCCTTGAAAGTGCCTTCCGGAGAATACTGGCGCACGTTTACCTCATAAACCACACTGTCGTAGGTCCATGAAGGATGCAACTCTGCTGCGGGATTGCAGCATACCATAGCAGCCAATGCAACGGCTGCGAGAATCAACTTTTTCATATCGGTTATTATTTTAGTTCGTCCGGTTTACGGTAATTGTATCCAAGTTTCCCAAGTATGGGCAACTCATGGCTGCCGAGGCTCTTAATGAAGCGCTCGTAGTTCTTGTTTTCCGGCGTGCACCACTGCACCTCGCTGAGGGCAAGCAGACGCGGCAAAAGCATATATTCCAGATAGTCGTCAGTTCCTATGAACTCCGTCCAGAGGTTGCCCTGAACACCGAGCACATGGTGCACGGAAGACGGCTCCATTCCCTCGTAAGGCTCGTAATGATAGAGTTTGGTAAGGGTGACGGCACGCTCGGGTTTCTGGGTGATGCAATAAGGCTCGCTGTCCAGATCCGTGGACTGGCAATGGTCCAGATAGCAATAAATGTTGGGAGACATAATGACGTCGTAGCCCATGCTTGCCGCCTTGATGCCGCCCTTGGTGCCACGCCAGCTCATCACCGTTGCTCCGGGCGCCAGCTCGCCCTCGAGAATCTCGTCCCAGCCGATGATTTTCTTTCCCTTGGTGGCGAGGAACTTCTGCATGCGGGCTGTCACGTAATTCTGGAGGCGTGCCTCTGCAGAAGCGTTTTCGTCGCTCACCAGCCCGAGCTCCTTAATCTTGGCCTGGCAGTCGGGGTCGGTCTTCCACTCGTCGCGCGGGCATTCGTCGCCTCCTATATTGAAATACTCTCCCGGGAACAGATCCGCCACCTCGGCACATACGTCTTCCAGGAAACGCATAGTCTCCTCCTTGCCTACGTTAAGCACCTGCTTGGACACGCCCCAGTAGGTCAGGACCTCGTAAGGGCCGCTGCCGGCACAACCGTATTCCGGATAAGAAGCGAGCGCCGCCACCATGTGGCCTGGCATATCGACCTCCGGGATGATGGTGATACCGCGCGCCCCGGCGTATGCCACCATGTCCCGAATCTGCTCCTTGGTGTAGTAGCCGCCGTGCCTGATTCCGTCGTTACTGCCCCACTCACGCTTTATCATGGTGCCGTTGCGGAAAGCGCCGACCTCTGTGAGGCGGGGATACTTGTCTATCTCGATACGCCATCCCTGATCCTCCGTGAGGTGCCAGTGCAGACGGTTGAGCTTATACATGGCCATTACGTCGAGGACCTTCTTCACCTCGTCCACGCTGAAGAAATGGCGGCAACAGTCCAGCAGGATGCCACGGTACCCGAAACGCGGAGCGTCTTCTATCTCGCAGCACGGGACTCGCCAGTTCTCCGACGGAGCGGGCGTGCTGCCGTAGATGGCCGCAGGCAGCATCTGGCGGAGGGTCTGCAGGGAATAGAAGAAACCGTTGAAGTCGGAGGCGCGCACAACTGCCGCCTTGCTGCCGATGCTGATCTTATAGCCTTCGGGCGCCACGGAAGCGTCCTGAATGAAATAGAGGCCCTTCAGGTTCCCTTTCTCCACCACTCTCGTCAGGCCTATAGGGCAAGCCACCTCGATCAGCCTGCCGCTGACAAGGGTGAGGCGGTCTGCCAGCTGGCGTACAGCCTTTACGGCTTGATGGTCCATGTTTGGGTCGCAGTTGATGCAAACGCCCTTCATGTTGAAGCTGCCCTTACCCATTTCCAGTTTTAATGGTGCGGGGACTATATCGGGGGTTTCAACTTTTGCCGCCAGGCAAACAGGTATAAGCAGTGAGATAAGGAGTATGATTCGTTTCATCAGTTATAAAATTATCCGGGACCTCACAAAGATAACAATTAATATGAAAAAAGAGGCCGGAAGAAACTTGCGTTTCGTCCGGCCACAAAGGAAATAATATGTTTTGGTTAGAAATTCACCTGAATGAAAGCGTTCACTGCGGTGGTTGCGAACATAAGAACGATGAGAGCAGCCACGATGACGCCGATGACCTTAACCCTCTTGAACCAGGTCTGGCCATTCCAGCCTACGGTCTGGAACATGCTCCAGAAACCGTGGACGAGGTGCAGGAAGAGTGCGCCGAACCAGATGAGGTAGAGCACGAGCAGCCACCACTTGCCGAATGTTGCGTTGAGCAGCAGGTAAGGATTGTTCTCGAATGTGCCGATGCCGAACATCTCGGGGAGCTGCATCTTTGCCCAGAAATGGGTAAGGTGGAAGCATATGAAACCGAGGATTACTATACCGAGCACAAGCATGTTCTTGGCTGACCAGGAATCTACGGCGGCCTTGCTGGCAACCTCATAGCGCTTGTATCCTCCGCGCGCGTTTATGTTCTTGACGGTAAGCCAGATGCCATAAAGTATGTGCACGAAGAAACCGAGAGCGAGAATGGGAACCATGATGGAAATGACGGGGGTGGACATGAAGTCGCAGCCCAGTTTGAAGAGGCCGTCACCTTTGGAAAACAAATCCGCATCTGCGGCAGCAATGCCGTATTTGCCTGTAAATGAATCTATAACAGAGAAGAAGTTAATAGTAGCATGGAGCAGGAGGAATACCACGAGGAATGCACCGCTCACTGCCTGGATGAACTTCTTGCCGATAGAAGAATTGAATATGAACATAGATTAAACGGTTTTCTTTGTTACAGTTTGCAAATATAGTCGGAATCTTGCAAGATTCCAATTATCTTACAAATGATTTTCTAAGATACACAGGCCTGACCCCGGATGCAAGTCCTTCGACGGAAATGGTATAATCCACTCCGGGTTGCAATCCGGAAACCGGCAGCTCTATCTTTTCTCCGGGCTCCAAAGTAACCAGTGGATGCCAGTACGCAGTTTCACTACCCTCATGCACCATCGGCCAAGCACAGCCGTGGAAATCGTAAATCCGCACATTATCGTCGAACAAAACTCCCGGCATATTGCCTTTGAAGGTCACCAGGTTCACGACTCCGTCGAAAACCCGGAAGCCCATGTTATAGCGATACTGGTATACCTCAACAGTTTTAACGATCGCCGGGTCGTAAGTCTCGATGAGTTTCTGGTCCGGCACAGGCACGCCATCCACCATCACTACCGCCTCGCCCCAGCGGGCCGGGCCGTCCATCACACTGGGCGTCATAAGCGTGTAGATTGTCGTTTTTCCGTGAGGGCGCCTGAGTTTTACGTTGGGGGTTATCTCTACGAACACCTCTTCCATCGTAGGGAAACGGGTATAGTCGTCCAGATTATAGGAAACGCACTCGTGGGTAAGCATGAAGTGCTCCTTTCGCATCGGCAGGGTGGTCGCCAGGGTATCGGCGGCGCGCTCGTCCATCATAGCGGCGGAACGGCGGATAAGGTCGTCCTCCATTTCCCGGCACAACTTCAGCTTTGGCAGGTCGCCAGCGCCCGGCGTCAGGAAGGGGGAAACCAGCTCGATGTGGCAGTCCAGCTTCCGGTCGACGCCCTCGAGTATGCAGACCATGTCTCCGGCGCCGAAGATATTCTCTGTGTCGAAGTATATATATCCGTCGGCGCCGGGGCGGGACGTGTAGCAGTCGGTTTTTGCTCCCGGAACGGCAAGCAGGGCCGCCAGGTTGCTTTCGGCCGCCTGTTTGGCATCAGGTCCCGCAACCACCGCCTTCAACACTTCTCCGTCGGAGACCGGACCGCGGGCTCCGGGACTGAAAGAGGCGATGGAGTGGTATCCCGCCGCCTTTATGGAATCGCTGCGGGTTATTGACACGCAACAGCTGACCGGCCGGCCGGAGGTGTTCTCCAGTACTATGCTGCCGGAGGTCCGGACCGACAAGCCGTATCCCGTCTGCACCTCGGTATTTTTGCCGTAACTGACGGCGTCCACTATTTCCACCCCGCCAGTTACGCGTTCTGTGGAAAGGGTATTGAAGATCGAGAGCACAGGGCCACCGTAATTCACGTCCGATGGGCCGCTGTAGGCGAACAGCTTATAGTTTCCGGTGGGCGTACTCAGGGGGACCTGAAGCGAACCTCCGCCCCTGCCATGGCGGACGTCGATACGTGTACGGGCCACAGCTCCGTCGGATGAAATAAGCTCCAGATACGCTACCGAAGGGCCTTCGGCACAGAAAACGGAGCACCAGATACGCTCGCCCGCCAGGTAACAGGCCTTGTCCGTGGCCACGTAAACCTGGGCGCCGGCCGTAATGGCGGCGAGCAGCAGAACCGATATCGCAACTAACCTTTTCATTATTCGTCGTCGTTTGGCCACCAGTCAGGTTTGTTCTTGGTTCCTCCCCATACACGGCAATCTACGCAACGCTTCGGTGCCCATTGCACGTTGTCGTAACCGGGCGCGGGGCCATCGAAAAATACGGGAGAATCCCAGAGGAAAAGATTTTCCAGATTATAATTGCCGTCCTCGTCAGGCTCGGGGAAGAAAAGCAGGGAACCGGGATCTACGATACTTTGGTACACATTCGTCGAACTGATGAAAATCCGCTTCGAAGCACGTTTGCACACGCTTACATATCCAACCACCTGCTCCTCCGGATTGGTCGTGCAGGTAATGTTGCCGCGCATCTCGCTCGGAGTCGGGGTAAACAGGTCACCGGTGCCTACGGAACCGTCTCTCAGATGTTCCAGATAGACCCTTGCATCCGTAGACAGTCCGCGGACCGTTACATTGATGGAATAAAGATCCATGAGCCTGTAGTCCGCGCGGGGGATGCTCAGGAAGTTATTCCTTTCTATCCGGTTCTCGGACAGGCCCTCGGTAGTCATAAAACACGGTTCCACGGAGCTCCTGCTGCCCCAGCAATTATAGAAATCCTTGAACCTTTTATGCACCTCATATCCCCCGTTCACGAAGAGCAGGTCGGGTATGAAATAAGCGTGATATTCCCAATCCTCATCGTATTCCAGGCTATAGTTCCACGCAGAAGATCTGCCGGTGATACTGCAGTACAGCCTCAGGTAAGTGTTATCTACCGAATAAGACAGGTCCGTAATCCTCGGGGCTCCGTTCACCTCCTCCAATGGTGTCTGGTACTCCCTGCCGTCGTCCAGTTTTATATACAGGCGATACTTGGAATTTTCCGAGGCATATCTGGTATCTATAACGTAACGGCCCTGCTTGACCTTCTTTCCATATAAAAACTGCCCCTTTTCATTCTTCACGACCACGACGGCTTCCGGCGGAGCCTTGCGCTCCAAAGTTATATCGGAGCTCAAGGGCATTACGTAGCTGAGGTCTATCTGCGTTTCCTCCCCTATCAGGATATCGCCAGACACCACCAGGCGCTCCGGAGCCTCTTTTGCCATTTCTGCATCATACGGGTAGATGCAGGCGCAGGTGGCAAAGGCAAGCAATATGTAGCATATAGTCTTTTTCATCAGAACTTCAGATTTAAGCTAACGTAAGGAACCTGGGTGGCGAAAACAGAAACCATGTAGCCCTGCACTATATTGCCCCCGTCAGTGGTATAGAAAACCGAATAGGCATTTTTGCGCCCGGTGACGTTGTAGCAGCCGATGGTTGCCGACATGTGGGTAAAGGCCTTGAGATAGTGTCCCGGCTCGATGTTGAGGGCCAGGTCGAGGCGGAAGTAATCCGGAATCCTGTGGGCGTTACGTTCGGAATACAGCAGACGCAACGCGTTTCCGTAATAATAGCGGCCCACCGGGACCGTTACAGGACGTCCGGTAGAATAGTCGAGATTGAAAGAAATGCTGTAGCGGTGCGTGAACTTATAGTTGCCCACCAGCTTGAGGTCGTGAGGCTTGTCGAACGGAGCGTTGTACCATGCGCCCCCGTTGATGGTGTCGGGTCCCCTGTCTTCCATTTCCTTCAACAAGGCGCGCGACCAGGTGTACGACACCCATCCGGTCAGTCTGCCGGTCAGCTTGCGGAACATGAGTTCCACGCCATAGGCACGGCCGGTCGTGGGCACCAGGTCGTCGGCCAGGTGGTCGTTCATGGAGAGCACGGCTCCTGACTTGTAGTCGAGATAATTGTAGTTGCGCTTGTAGTATCCTTCGAGGGAGATGTCAAGAGCGTTCCCGAATACTGTCCAGTAGAATCCGCCGGCCGCCTGATATCCCTGCTGAGGCTTTATGTCCGCGTCACATAACTTCCATGTGTCCATGGGAGATATGGAAGATGTGTTGGACACCAGATGGATGTACTGGTTCATGGTATTGAAGCCGGCCTTGAGAGACAGGTTCGGAAGCGGAGAGTATTTCACACCAACCCTGAGTTCCGGTGCGCCGTAGTATTTAAAATCGGTTAATGTGAGGAACGATGAATACCGTACTCCGGCATCTACCGAGAACGGGCCGTCGCCAGGCTGCCATACGTCCCCGGCATAAACCGACGGCTCCAGCGCCGTTTCGCGGTTAAGCCTGCGGGGTACTACAATCGACCCCTCCATGGGGTTCATGATTCCCGGGTCCAGGGCATATAGGACGGCGTCGCCGCCGAACGTAATGGTGTGGTCGCCGGCCTTCACTTTTGCCGTCGCGCGGGTGAAGCCCTGCTGTATCCTGGTAGAGAGGGTATACGCGCCGACGGCGTTAGCCTCAGAGCCGTTCTCCAGGGTGTTGGAGTAGCTGTCGTAGCCTGCGCCTACGTCCAGAGTATTCGCTTTGTCCCACTTGTGCTTCCACTTGATGGCCACGTCCAGATTGGAATAGCGGAAGGTGGTGTCGCCCCTGAACGAGAAGCCGTCGCGCGACCAGTATCCCGTGAGCTTCAGGCTGTTCTGGTCGTCGAGATGATGCGTGACGCCGAGGTTGACGTCGCTGAACGACGCCTTGCCTCCCGCATACCCGCTGCTGGCAGGCAGCTGCTTGAGCATCCAGTCGGAATATGTAGTACGGCCTCCTAGCACGAAGGTGGTCTTGTCCTTGATAATAGGGCCCTCGATGGCAAGGTGGCTGGTAAGTATGCCAAGGCCGAGAGAGCCTTTTATGCGTTCGGGGTTTCCATCTTTGGCACCGATGTCGAGCACGGAGGAAATCCTGCCGCCGAATTCTACCGGAATCGAGCTTTTGTATAACTCCACCTCGTCTATGACATCCGTATTGAAAGCGGAGAACACTCCGAAAAGATGGCTTGGATTGTAAATGGTACCACCGTTGAAGAGTATGAGATTCTGGTCAGCAGAACCGCCTCGCACGTTGAAGCCGCTGGAGGCCTCGCCGACGCTCTTTACGCCGGGCAGCGTCAGGACCGATTTGATAACGTCCCCTTCACCGAAAGCAGTGGGAATGTGCGTCATAGTGGCCGTGTTTATGGTCTCCAGACCCATTCCGGTCCTGCGGTGATCGGCCATGCTGTTGGCGGTGATATATGCGCTCTTAAGGGCGGTGACCTTTTCCCTCATCACGACATCCAGCGTGCCGGCCCCTTTCACTATCACGCGTATGTCCATGTCTTCCTTGGTGTACTCCCTGAATTTCAGCATGTTGTCTCCAAGGGGAAGATTGAGGTCATAGCTTCCGTCCTTGCCGGTATAACAGTAAATCCGTTCACTGGAATCGGACACCAGAACTCCGCCGAGAACTTCTCCGGTAGCTACATCCCGAACGGTTCCGCGCACCCTTACGGGGCCGGAACTTGCCGCAACGGTACCTATTTCGTAAGTTTTATTGCGATAGTTTGCTATCAGTTTGTCCTGCTCTATCGCGGCAAGTATGGCCGCATGTGCAGATGACTCCGTCTGCTCCGCAAACCATCCGGCAGGCAGCTCCGGCAGCATGTTTATGTTGGCGGGGCGCTCTCCGCCGGCCAGCGTACGGGCGTCGTCCGTTTTCACGTTTGCAAATGCCGGAAGGTCGGCGGCGAGTAAAGAGAGCTGCTTGCTCCGGCCGGGAAACACTCTCTTGAATTTGCCGTTACGGATAACGTAGAAGCGGTTTTTCAGATGGAAAAAGGCGATGATGTCTTCCCGATAATTAGGATCTTCGTAACCGATTCCGCGAAATCCGTTGTGGTTGCCGGGGTCTCTCGCAAAGAGCTTCTGCCTTTGAAAGTAATAAATCTGTTTGCCGTCTGTAAGTACTTCGAAATAGCCCTTGGGGGCGTCGCCCACTCCGGCGAGATTAAGGTTGACATAGTAAACACCACGCATTCTCAACCATGGCAACAGGGAACGCTCCAATACTACAGGGGGCCCGACAGGAGGTTCCCTGACCAGAACTTCCTGGGTGTGGGCATTGATATTCAGGGGGACGTCTTCATAAACGGCTCCGTCGTAGCACACCGTTCCGTAAGTGAAATCCGGCGAGTACCAATAATAGTGTCCGTTGAAGGAGAAATCGTATTCCGGCATTACGCGCCCCCTGAAGAGCGTCGTCTGGGCGGAGCAGACTGTCCCATACAGAACCAACAGAGTTATAACTAACCTTCGCATGCAGCAAATATCACAATTTATATTGGAATTTTGATATTTTTCCGATATTTTTGTTCGTTATCACTCTTATTGATATGTATAAACGAGTATTACTTAAACTGAGCGGCGAGAGCCTGGGCGGTCCTTCGGGAAAAGGCCTGGAGCCGGAAAGCCTGAACAGATTTGCAGCAGAGATAGTCGATGCGGTCCGCGAAGGCCGTCAGATAGCGATAGTGAACGGCGGCGGAAACATTTTCCGCGGCCTGCAGGGAGTCGGGAAAGGCTTCGACCGCGTCACCGGCGACCGCATGGGCATGCTTGCGACGGTAATCAACTCGCTCGCCCTGGCATGCGCTATACGCAGCCTCGGAGTGGAGGCGGAAGTTTTCACCGCCACGCCCATGGAGCCGCACGCCCGTTATTATAACCGCGACAACGCCGTAGCGCTGATGGAGAGAGGCGGAGTGGCCCTCATCTCCGGCGGCACCGGAAATCCCTACTTCACGACCGACTCGGGAGCCGCCCTGCGCGCCCTGGAGCTTGGCGCCGACGCCCTGCTGAAAGGCACCCGCGTGGATGGAGTGTACACCGCCGACCCGGAGAAAGACCCCACTGCCGTGCGTTACGAAGAGCTCACTTTCACCAAGGCTCTCACCGACCACCTGAAGGTTATGGACCAGACGGCATACGCCCTCTGCGAGCAAGGCCCCGTGCCCATCGTGGTATTCGACATCACCCGCCCCGGCAACCTGGCAAGACTGCTGCGCGGCGAACCCATCGGAACAATAGTAAAAGCTGAATAAGATATGTTGACAGAAAGAGCAAAAGAAATTGTGAGCTCCGCCGAGAACAAGATGAAGGACGCTCTCAGTTTCCTTGAGGAAGACCTCAAGAACTACAGGGTAGGCAAGGCCAACCCTTCCATTTTCAACGGTTTGATGGTTGACTACTACGGCAGCCCCACCCCTGTACACCAGGTAGCTTCGATTGCCGCCCCGGACGCCAAGACCCTTACCCTTCAGCCCTGGGAGAAGAATATGATTCCCAAGATAGAGAAGGCCATCATGGACGCCAACCTGGGCTTCACTCCCCAGAACAACGGTGAAATCATACGCTGCACAGTGCCCGCCCTCACCGAAGAGCGCCGCCGCGACCTCATCAAGAAGGCAAAGGCCACCGGAGAGCAGACCAAAGTTACCGTGCGCAACGCCCGCCGCGACGCCTTCGACCTGCTGAAGAAAGCCCAGAAGAACGAGGGCCTTTCCGAGGACGTGGAGAAAGAAGCCGAGGACGAAGTACAGAAACTCACCGACAAGAAAGTCAAGACCGTCGATGAAATAGTCGCCGCCAAGGAGAAAGAAATCCTGACCGTGTAGTTCAGGTTATCAATAATAAAAAGGTGCCAGGCTTTACAGCTCCGGCACCTTTTTATTATTTGTATATTCCGATAATTACTTGCGTCCTATGAAAGTGAGAATCATATCTACGGCATCGTCCTCGCTAAGGTAGTCCATGTCAAGGATGAGGTCGTAGTTGCGCATGTCGTAGCGGCTGAGGTCGGTATAGCGTTTTACGTAGTTGTCACGGCCCTCGTCAATCCTCTTTATCAAATCGATGGCATCTTCGCGATTCATGTTTTGCTTGGCCATGATCCGCTCGATACGATGCTCCTTGGATGCCGTGATAAAGATATCCACCTTGTTGGGACGGTCTTTCAGCACAAAGAAAGCAGAACGGCCGGCAATGACGCATGAACCTTCGTCTGCAATGGCGTTGAGGATTTCAACTTCGGCATCATATATGTCCTGTACGGTCACAGTATCCTGGAATTCGCGGGAGAATGTATATCCGCCCACCTTCATGGTCACTTTGGGAATGGGAGCGACCTGCTCGAACAAATCTGTGAACCAGTTCTTCTTTGTGCTCTTAAGATGCTCGATGCCACCGCGGGTAAGGTTGAATTTCTCTTCAAGAGCCTGGATGAGCTGCTTGTCGCTGTAGTGCACATTGAGTTTCTCTGCCAGTTTACGGCCAACGGTGCCACCGCCGGAGCCAACTTCACGACTGATAGTAATAACAAAAGGATCGTTGAGTTTCATATTGAAATAAGTTTCAGTAAAGTTAAATAACAATCATCAGAAATGCAAGGATTGATCAAGTTAGAATACATAACCGACAGAAACGGACGCGAAATTGTTCTTTTCTGTTATGCCTTCTATCTTGCTGTTGTTCGTCAGTCCGAATTTATATCCGACCTTCACACGGGTATGCTCCATAATGTCTACCCAGAAACCGCCGCCAAGGAATGCGTCGAACCGTTTGTTGTCGTACAGGTAATAGTCATAGGCCGGCTTTACTCCTGTTTCCTTGGAAATGAGTCCATAATAGAAAGTGGGACCTGCAAATAGCGAAAGGCTGAAAGTGTCGCTTAAAAGCAGATAGTAATTGACATCAATGGGGGCAAGAAGACCAAGTTCCCTATACCGGGACTCTGCCACGTTGTTAAAAGAATAGTCAACTCCCAATCCCGGAGCGACACCGAGATAATCCGTGATATGGAAGTTATAATCCACTGATGCGGTAACGCCTTTATAAGCACCTGACAGCCTGCCGGTTTCCTTGGCTTCGGTCTTCACTATGTTCGAGAGAAAACCCACTTGTACGCTGACTTGGGCATTTGCCATCAGCGTTAACGTCAGAGTAACGGCCAGTAATAATGTCTTTTTCATAACGGTTATAATTATATGTTGATTAATCATATGCTTACGACAGCGGCGTCAAGATGGTTATCCAAGCATGCAAATTAAACCCCAAAAAGAAGAATGAATCTGCTTCCATATTCTAAATTGTCTTGCTTTTCCACTTATTCCTGCGCAGATATACGGCGCACTGTATCCAGATACACAGCGCATATACGGCGTCGGCCGTCCAGCAAACGGCTATGCTCGAATGCATGATGCCGATAATGACGGTGCAATACACGGCATAGATCACAAGAGCCACCGTGTCGAAACGCAGACAGACGCGAGTATCTCCCGTTCCCGCGACCGACTGCAGGTACACATTCCACGGCAGGGTGGCAACGGTGGCGGCGCACATCACCCACAGCGTGTCGACGGAAGCGTCCACCAGGGTCGGGATATCGGTAAAAAGGCCGATAATCAGGTGCGGGCACAGGGCAAAGAATGCCAGCAGCGGCACCATGGTAGCGGCACAGAGTATGAGCACGCGCCGGATAACTATGGTTACGCCCTCCGGATGGCCCTCCCCTATTATGTTGCTGACCAGCGTCGCCGCCGTAGATGCGAAGGCCGCCGAGAACACAAAAGGCACCTCGGAAATACTTCTGACGATATTGGCTACAGCCAGCGGCTCCTCGCCCAAATGCTCGATAAAGAGGAAGAAAAGCAGCCAGACGGAGACATTCAGCACATACTCCACCATCACCCAGGAAGCGGTGGAAAACAGCTGCTTGAGTTCTTTCCATGCGGGTCTGGCCACCTTGTGCAGGCCGTATTTCCTATCGGCTGTAAAGATGGCCCACGCCACAAAGAAAAGGAAAGAAATGCCTTCCGATATAGTGGACGCCAAAGCAGCACCCTTGATGCCCATCGCAGGTGAGCCCCAGTGGCCGAAGATGAGTATCCAGTCCAATAAAATATTGCTGCTCACCAGCACGATGGAATTCCAGGTCAGACTCTCCGTTTCACGTATTCCCACGTAGAAAGCACGGAACAGCGCCGTCATAAAGGCAAAGAGCAGCCCCGGAATCCTCCAGTTCACATAGACCACGGCGGCATTGCAAATGTTCTCCGACTTCAGGATTCCCCGGAGAAGAGGCGGGGACAAGAAATACGAAAGGACCATGGTCACAATGGCCAGGCCCGTCAGGAACCAGACACCCTGCCAGAATACACGGCCGATGGAGCCGAAACCCCTTCCGGTATCGTAAGCCTCCCCGTTGCGCCGGCCGATGATGATCTGCACACCGATGGAGAAGCCGAATCCAAGCATGTACAAGATGGTGAAATACACGCCCGCGATGGCTGATGCTCCCAGCTCAATTTCTCCCACGCGGCCCAGGAAGGCCGTATCGGTCATCCCCAGCACTTCCTCCATCACCAGAGCCACCAGGATGGGGAAAGTTGTCCTCCAGATGGACTTGAAGGAATAACGCTGAGGGAGTTTGTAAGACGTATCCGACATGCTGAATGAATATATTAATCCAAATATAGTTATTTACTCACAAAGTATCCTGGTTTTTGCTCTCCATCTCTTTCATGCGCCGGTTCATTTCCTCCATATATCCTGCTGTGATAATACTTGACGGCATGGCAATGATGCCAATCCCGAGCAACGAAGAAATGATACTGAGTGTCTTGCCCAGTTCCGATACGGGGCACAAATCTCCATAACCCACAGTTGTAAGTGTGATGGCCGCCCAATATACGGCGTCGTAAAATGTCTTGAAGATGTACTCCCCTGTCACCGGGTCTATCTCCTGCTCCGACTGGAACATGAGGATGGCGGTAACGAGAATGTCGAAAATGGCCACAAGAGCCACAGCTAGCAGAAGTTTCCACTGCTTCTTGATGACATTGACAAATATCTCCAGCGGACCGATGTAATGAATTATCTTTGTGAAACGGAATATCTTGAGCAAACGCGCCGACTTTGCCAGTTTATAGGTCGACGAGACTATCTCGAAGGACGGCAGGATGGAAAGGAGATCCAAAATAGCCAAGGGGGTGAACGGATATATGAGAAACGCCTTCCACTTCGGCTTTTCCGAGCGAAGGTCGCAAGTCATCCAGCGCAGGAGGTAGTCCGTCATATAGAATACGGCTGAAATGATATCCAAATACAAGAATAGCGGCCGATAATCCCTGAACAACAACGGCACCGTGCCCATGGCTATCGCCATAAGCATCAGAAAATCGTAGATTTGGGAAAGAACGCCAGGTTTTCCCGGTTCAACCAGATCGCTAATCCATTTTCGATTCACCATACATTTTTCACATATATCCATTAGAAACCCACGAATGACTCTGTCTGCCTTCATGGTTTCCTTTTAATCTTTTGAATTTCGCCTTTTTTGCCGAAAATACCAATAAGAAAAGGTCTCTGGCAGCAAGTTTTGCAAATCCTGAAACTTTTTTGCATATTTTGAAAGCCGGAAGGAAGCCGAGCCCATCGAAAATGAAGGTCTGGGGCTCTGTTATGGACAATATGGCAAGGTGTTTTTTTTGAGGAAACCGCAAAGAATACTATCTTTGCTCGGCAACAATAATACCACATGTTTTTCTCTCTCAAAACAAAATTGATGTGCCGGGTGCTGGAGAAAAGGAACCAGCCTTTTGACTTTCAGCATGCCGACAATTATACGCTTGCTGCAAACGCAGACCCGCTTGTGAATAACTCATATTACTTTTCGGCCCATAACGGTGACATGTCATTCTTTACCAGGCTGGGCAGACGCGTTAATATCGAAGAAACATGGTTTGCGCTTTATATTGGCGGCAAGATGTACAGTTTAAAGCAGGAATTGTTCCCAAAGGGGCAATCTCCACTTAGGATAGAAAAAACAGGTGACAACTGGACAATCAAGTTCAAAGGTACGCTGAATGAGAGTGATGTAATAGCGTTCAGCGCCACCTTCACCGGAAAGCATAAACCGCTCAATTTCGGAAGTGATATGCCCTCCATAAGAAAGGCCACGGGCATTGCCAACGAGAAGTGGAACAAAGCCTTTTTCAATAAGCTCAAAAACATTGACGGCCAGTGCCACTATGAGCAGGAAGGTTTGCTCCGGGTCCAGTTCACTCTTAATGGCAAAAGCGCAGACTTCTGCCTTCCCTGCGTAAGAGACCATTCCTTTGGGAAAAGGGACTGGAACGATATGAACAACCACCTGTGGCTCATGACCGTTTCCAGTGAGCGTCAGTTCAACTATTCTCTCGTATCTTACCCGGCCATCAGCCTGCTGGAAATGGGAAATTACAGGGACAGTAAAAGTCAGCATTTCTGGCTGGAATCCAATCTGGACCTGAATCTCATAACAAGCGTTCCAAAACAGCTTTCATTCAGTGTAAAACTGGACGACGGCCGAACAATCCCCGTAGAAGCCCAAGTCCTCACGGGTGTAACTTACCGTTTCCAGAACGGCCAATACATCCTGCACGAGAACATAGCTGAATTTACAATAGACGGAAAAACATCCCGCGGTATATTTGAAATTGGATTCAACGCAGACGGCAGCCGCCTGTTCAACGGCAGAAAACCAGAGGAGTTCAGACGATGAAGATATATCAGTTAGGAGAGTTACCGGCGGAACTGTATCCGGAAGCGGGAGGAAAAGCCAAAGGACTGGATCAACTCGCGAGGCATGGCTTCCAGGTTCCAAAAGGCTTCGTTATCACACAGACGGAAACCATTAACGAAAATGCTGTGTATCAGGCGTTTGATGCGCTTGAAGCAAAGTATGTTTCCGTGCGTTCATCGGCCTCCAACGAGGATACGGAAAACGCCTCCAACGCCGGACAGTACCAGACCTGCCTGTTTGTGGACCGCCAACACCTCATTGGCAGCATCCAAACATGCCTGGACTCCATACAGGCAGAAAGGGTCAAAAAATATGCAGACCATTTTGGGCTGGGCGGCGCCCGGATGAGCATCGTGGTCCAAGAAATGGTGGACAGCCTGAAGGCAGGCGTCATGTTCACGGCCAGTCCGGAGAACGGATCGGCCATCCTTATCGAGGCGGTCAGCGGGCAGGGAGAGAACCTGGTCTCGGGCAAGGTAAGCGCCCACAGGTATCAGATTTCCCGGAAATACTACCGGCCCTGTGCTGATGAGCTCCTCACGGAAGATGAGGTCAAGCTTCTGTACGAAACAGGCAAAAGAATCCGTGAAACCTTTGGTCGGGACATGGACTTGGAATGGGCCGTTGACGACGGGCAGCTGTATCTTCTCCAGATGCGCCCAATCACTACAGAAATCATTGACATAGAGGAATTTGACCGTTCCGATGACATCAGCAGCCACCTCTTCACCAGAAGAAACGTGGGCGAGATGATGCCTGGAGCAGTGACTCCGCTGACCCTGAGCACCTCGGCCAATGCCATAGACTACGGCATGCGCTATATGCTGTACCTTGCCGGCGTGTACAAGTCTCCGCAGGAGGAGGCCCCGCTCAGGCTCATTTCCTCCATCTCCGGGCACCTGTTCTTCGACATGCAGCTGCTGTACAACATGCACGCAAAGGTGGCCATCGCCAGGCCTCAGCAGATGAATCTCTCCATAATGGGTGAATATCACGACTTTCCTCCCGTGACGGCCCCCTATGCCAGCCCCGTTGTGCGCGCAGTCAACTCTGTCAAGTTCCTCAAATATGTCTTCTCCGGCAGGGATGCCGGGAAGAAGTTTGACAAAATGCTCACCAAGGTGCATTTTGCCGATACGGATTCTCTCAGGGAACTGTATGACAGCATCGACGCAAACATCGCCTATCTTGACGAGAGCCTCATCTATCACTACGCCTCCTCTTCCTATTCGGGCAGCGCCACCAGCACCCTGTACATGTTGTTAGACAAGTACTTCCCGGACAAAAAAGCGTACCAGTCGTTCCTGTCGCACCTTCTTACCAATATCCCCGGTATAGAAAGCGCCGATATCCTGATGCAGCTCCAGGAGATTGCAAAGCAGATAAAAACCATGAGCCAACAGGACTTTGATGCCGAAGAACTGCTGCAATTCATCCGTGCAACACCGATAATCAACGCATCCTACCAGAAATTCCTGAAGCGCCATGGGCATCGCTGCATCAAGGAGGCCGAGATGCGCAACAAGCCCTGGAGGGAGGACCAGATCTCCCTTATGAACTATCTCCTGAGTATCATCCGTTCAGCAAAGAGCCTTGTTCCCACAGAAGATGAGATCAATCTCAAAAAGGAATTCGCCTTCATAAAGAACCCCCTCCTAAGGGCCGCCGCCATCTCCTACGGCAAAAAATGTCGACAGGGTGTGGTGGACAGGGAATCTACCAAATCCCGCCTCATACTGCTCATCGACATGTTCAAGACGCAGTACGCCCTGCTGGCCGGGCTGATGGTCAAGGACGGCTTACTCTCCGACGCTGACCTTATATACTTCCTCACCCACGAAGAAATCGGCCTGCTGATAGACGGTGACCGCGCCCTGGCCGGAAAAGCTGCCGTAAGAAGAAAAGCACACGCCATTCAGGACGGCCTATCTTTTGACGATGTCTATATCGGCAAACCTGTCGCCGATATCTTTGACAACGAGGAAACGGACGGTTCACTTAAAGGTGTACCGGTTTCCAACGGGGTATGCGAGGGCATCGTTCACATAGTGGATTCACCTCTAGAGGCCAACAGGCTGCGCAAGGGAGAAATAATGGTGGCACAATTCACAGACATCGGATGGAGTCCATATTACTCCATTGTCAGCGGTCTTGTCACGGAAATTGGTTCTTCCCTCTCCCATGGTGCCGTAGTGGCCAGGGAGTACGGTTTACCCACCATTGTTAATGTAAAAGGAGCCACCAAGCTGCTTCGGAGCGGAGACAGGATAATAATGGACGCCACCCACGGGACAATACGGTTCGTGTGAGTGTGAAAAAGCTGCGCTTACTTAAGCATTTTGTTGCGCAGTTTTTCCTGGTCCCGGGCAGTAAAGCCAAGAGCATTTTCCAGATAGGCGGAAAGGCTGCCATACTGCGAATCGATGAGGTCCAGGGTGCGCTCGAAGTTCTCCACGCTCACGCCCACCATGGCGCGGATGAATGCACGTTCCTCCTCTCCCCCACCCAGTTCGACGACTTTTTGGGAGAGGGCTTCTACCTGAGACGCGTAGGAAACATTAGAAAGATCGAAGTCTTCCACTA
This sequence comes from uncultured Bacteroidales bacterium, assembly GCA_947305645.1. GTDB lineage: Bacteria > Bacteroidota > Bacteroidia > Bacteroidales > UBA932 > Cryptobacteroides. The sequence goes on from CAMZEC010000037.1 coordinate 21,743, forward strand.
TGGTCTCTCGGCTGGCCCCCAGTGCGGCCAGAACGAATGCGGCGCCCCAGCCGCAACGGTCTTTCCCCTGGGAGCAGTGCCAGAGAACGCCGCCTTCGGCTTCCAGAACACCCCGGAGAAAGGCGCCGTACCGCTGCTGGGAGGTGGGATCCATCACGATAGCAGGATAGAGCTGGCGACCCATTTCCTGCGCCTTAGGATTAAAGGCATATTCGGCAAGCCTTTCCATAAAACCGCTCACCTTAAACTGGGTAGTGTCGGAACGGCCGGCGGTGAAGCCATCGACAAGGGCCTGCGGCAGCGTGGACAGATGCGTGTTGCGCACGCCATCCATCACCCTGTCCGGCGCTCCAGCCACCTCGGCATCAAAACGGAAGTCATAGACATCGCTCAGGTGGAAACGCTCCTTCAAAATGGCCACATCCTGGTCGCTTGCAAGGGCCAGATTACCGGAACGGACAAGCTGCCCCCAGCGGATGCTTCTGCCGTCCTGCATCACAAGGCCGCCCAGTTCGCGGCCGTTTTCAATTCCTTCAAAGGGAAGTATCCGGTCTTGGGGCGTATGATGGCAAGAAGAGAGCATGGCAATAAGAAGTAGGAGTTTACAAATAATAGTCTTGCTCATTGTTGAATGAATAATTGAACGATTTTCTGAAGGGCTTCAGCCGGAAGGGATGTGTGGTATGCCATATCAAATACATACGGGACCTTGGCGGCATAAAAAGGGAAAAGACGCCGGGTATAAGCTTCCAGGGCACCAGGATCCGTAGTTCCCAGATAGGCGGGGAGGAATATATTCCAGTGCTTGTTAAACATTTCCGGCGTAATGTGGAAAAGGTTCACCGAACGGTCGGCTTTCATATTGTGAGCCATCGTCCAAAGGATGGATATGTCCCATTCGGGAACGCCGTGACTGAACTCGCCCACGTCAATCCAGAGTGTGCGGTCTCCGTCTGTGATGATGTTCCCTATCTGGAGGTCTCCGTGAAGGCAGGTATCAGCTTCAGGCACTTCCTTCAGGAACGCCAGTGCGAGCCGTTTGTATTCTTCCGGAACACGGTCCTTCTCCTGATAGAACCGGGTAAGGACTTCCTTGTAAGAGTGAAGACGGGCTGTATCGGCCTTGTGGGCGTGCAGGTCCCGGGAGGCGCGTGCAAAAGTCAGGGAGATTTCCTCCAGCCGTTCGGGTTCTTCGGAGAGGATGCGGGCAAAGGAGCGTTTGTTCCGGATGAGCTCATACTCGGCGCCAAAACGTTCTCCGTCGGTAACCAGTCTGTAGGGTTCCGGCGTGGGAATGCCCATATCGAAAACGGTGCGGGCAGTGAAGAATTCCGCGGCGGCCCTGTCGGCCTCAAAGCCGGGGTTGTAGAGCTTGGCCAGCGTCTTGCCGTCCTTGCGTGTGTAGGCTTGGGCTGTACCGCCCTCGCCGGTCTGGATATAATCTTCCAGTTTTATGGTTTCGTAGGTGCTCATAGTAATTAATAATACAATTTTACCAGTTTCCTGGCCTGGAAATAGAAGAAGAGTTTCTCCACAAATGTCGGTTTTTGGAAGACCGTCCGGAGGATTACATCAACGGCGGCGAATTTGCCGGCCAGAGCGTCAAATTCGCTGTGGTCTTCCTTCCCGGTGTACTCCATGGCAAAGGCGTCCCAGAACTTCTGGAACTGTTCCAGGCTCATATGGAAGATATCCTGCACCCGTTTCATCGGGGCATACAGATGGCATATCAGGAACAGGTGGCCGATGTCGAACATCGGGTCTCCGCAGGCAAAACGGTCCAGATCTATCCAATAGAAGTTCTCTCCGGCCAGGATGAGATTGCCCGTTTGGAAATCTCCGTGGGAGCAGCCCGTACTTTCAGGGATGCTTTCAATAAAGGTGCGGATGGACTTTTTATTCTTCTTGCTCACATAAGTAGCCATCTCAATGGCCACAAGCGCCTGCTGCTTCCTCCTATGGAAGAAATCCGTATTGCAGGGTGTTGCCCAGAGTTGCTTTCCCTTCTGGCACAGGAGACGGGCCATTTCTTCCGTTCGCTCCGGATTCTCCTGGCAGATGCGCGAGAGTGATTTCTTGCCTTTGATGAGCTGGGAGATGGTGCCATAGGCGTCTCCTACGCGTACGATATGATACATCTCGGGAACGGAAATCCCCAGACAGGCAACCGCCTTGGAGATGTCATATTCGTGCTGGACTGCCTCCAATGTGCTCAGGCGAGCGTTGTTAACCTTGAGAATCTCGGCCGGTGCCGCGGGATTGACATACGTTTTCCCGTTGCCGCCTTCGCCTACCTGCTGCCAGTCGGCAAGATTTATTTGTGGATACTGATTCTGATTCATAGCTTTATGCTTTTGAATTTCGCGTTGTTCGGCCACTTTTCTACTTCTTACATTCCCAAATTGCGGCGTATCAGGGAGAGAATCATCTCCGAAGGAGCGCCGGAGCCATTGTGTATTTTACTGATGATAAAGAGCATTTTCACGGCAAAAAACGGGAAAAGCGCCTGCTGTTTCTTCTTAAGCTCTTCCTGGTCTTCTATGCCGAAATAGGCCTTGGCAAAAACAGCCCAGTGCTTCCGGAGCACCTCAATAGGAAGGTGGAAAATGCTGATAGCCCGCTGCTCGCTCATATAATTGGACGAGAAGAACATCATGCCAAGGTCCCATTCGGGGACGCCATAAGCGAAATCTCCCACATCAATCCAGAGGGTGCGGTCCCCGTCGGTTATGATGTTTCCGATATGGAGATCTCCATGCAGGCAGGTGGGAGTGTCAGGGACTGATTCCAGAAATTGCAGCGCCTTCTCGCGCACATCCGCGGGAACGTCTGTGTAACGGACAATCTGCGCCTTGATAAGCTCTTTCATGGAGGGCAGGCGGTTGGTATCGGCCGGTGTTTGGTGGATTTCCCGTGCCAACTGGGCAAAACGCAAGGACAGCGGCTCCAGTTGCTCCGGTTCCTGTGATATGATGCGGGAAAAAGAGCGCTTGTTAGGGATAAGCTCATATTCGGCGCCAAAGCGTTCCCCGTCCGTCACCAGCCGGATGGGCTTCGGAGTGAGGATCCCCATCTCATAAACGATTTTGTTCACCATAAACTCCCGCTCGGCCGTTTCGGCACCCATGCCCTTCATGAAAAGCTTCGCAAGGGTCTTTCCGTCTTTATGATTGTACGTGAGGGCCATTCCGCCCTCTCCGCTCTGGATATAATCATCCAGGTTGACGAGTTCGTATTCCTGCTTGCTTGTCGTTTTCATAGTGGTTATCATTTTTTTGTAAATTCTGAAAGTGACGGGGCGAACTATCTTCAAATCATCTTAGAAGGTAGCAGCAGCGCAACAAAAAGGAGTTTCAATTTCATTGTGCGTCTCATAATATTACTGCAGTTCTTCTTTTATATAATACGCTCTCACCTTGCTCTCGGTTATCAGGACGGATTCTTGATGGAAAAAGGCGCAGAGATCTCTTGCGATGCCATCTACAACACCTTTCTCGGGGTCAAGCAAACAAAGGACAAGGGTCTTTTCCTGCGTATAATCACCATTTTCGTGAAAATAACCACCGTCTGAAACGACAAACGAGAAAGGCACATGGTAACTCTGACATACGTTTTTCATTACATCAACGTACATCTTCGTCGGATGTTCCTGCCGCTTGGTAACAGCATCGTTCAAGCCCACGCTTATTGTTATCTCTGTCATAATATTCTATAAAGTGAAAACCTTCTTGCCTTCGAAGTATGTGGCTGCGGGCTTGGCCTCGTGAATTTCGGCCTCCGGGCAGGACAGCACGTCCTTGTTCACCAGGAGGAAATCGGCATACTTGCCTTCGCTGATGCTGC